>CALXBC010000027.1 GCA_944386455.1 uncultured Clostridia bacterium
GGCGGCACTTGCTGTGGCTGACCTGTTGGCGCTTCCGGCTGCTGGTACATCGGCGGTGCCTGCTGCGGCTGGCCTGCCGGTGCTTCCGGTTGCTGGTACATCGGCGGTGCCTGCTGCGGCTGACCTGCCGGTGCTTCCGGCTGCTGGTACATCGGCGGCACCTGCTGCGGCTGACCTGTTGGCTGTGGAGCAGGTGCTCCATTCTGCCCGGACAGCATATCATTATTTGACATATTTTGATTATCGTCCAATGAAAACAACCTCCTGTTAACACTAGTATTCTACAGTAACCATGATATCTTATTTTGCAGGAAAATTCAAGATAAATTTACAATTTTAAAATATTTGTAACTTTCTCCAAAATCTATGGTTTCTTCTTTTCGTTTTGATATACAATAAGCTCTTTTTTTCCGTCATCCGGCGGCTCCGGCCCGCACTTGCGGCTGACATGCCGCTTTATCAGCTGGTAGAGCACCGAGACGGACGGAACCGCAAACAGCATGCCCGCGATTCCAAACAGGCTGCCGCCTGTGACCACAGAGATCAGCACCCAAATGCCCGGAAGCCCGACGGATTCTCCTACCACCTTCGGATAAATAAAATTGGCTTCAATCTGCTGCAGCACAATGATGAAAATCAGAAACCACAGCGCTTTGGCGGGCTCAGAAAGAAACAGAATGAACGCACCTGCGGCGGCACCGACGACCGGTCCTATGATAGGAACGAGGTTGGTAATGGCCGCCAGAACAGAAATCAGAACCGCATAATCAAAGCCAAACAGCGACATTCCCACAAAGCAAAGCAGCCCCAGGATACCCGCTTCTACCAGCTGGCCGCTGAAAAAGCAGGAGAATGTATGTGAAAACAGAGAAAGAAACTCCGCGGCAGCGGCGGAACGCTTCCTCAAAAATGCTTTTAATACCCGCCGCCCTTGCTCAGACAGCTTATTCTTCTGGGCCAGACCGTAAATGGAAATGACAAGTCCGATGATGCAGTCTGCAACTGTTCCCGCCACTCCTGACACGGCGGCTGCCATTCCTGAAAAAAGAGCCTGCAGCAAGTGAGGAAGATACTTTGCAGCGTCCAGCAGCTTTTGCTCCAGCTGCAGTTCATCCCACCAGTTATGCCCTCCAAAACGCATCAGCTCTTCCGCAGCCGCTATGGCGTTTTGATAATAGCTGTCCAGATTCGACACCAGCAGATGAAAGCTTTTTATCAGCTGCGGAACCACGATCCCCAAAACAGCGGCCAGCACGCCGATCAGCAAAATATACAGCGTTACAACCGCCAACACATTGTTTGTTTTCGGACGGAGGCTGGGAAAAGCCCAGCAGAACAGCTTCTTTAAGCGTTCAAACGGCCGGTTGAGCAAAAACGCAAGCACCGCTCCAATCACGACCGGACGGAACGCATGAAGCACAAAGCGCAGAAAGCCGGCCGTGTCTTCCCAGTTCCAGAGCAGAAAAGCAAGGAGCAGGGTGCCGGTCACACAAAAGAAATAGGTTTTCAAAAATTTTTTGTCCAAGCGGACAACTCTCCTTTCCAAATTCCCGCTTCCTGTCTGTCAGATACTCTGCTCCTGCCGCCAACTCTCTATAACATGATATTCAGCAAACAGGCATATAATGAAACCGAGCAAACCACAACCAGGACAGGGGGCAGTGTTATGAAAAAAACGAATGTTGTCATCTTTCTGAAAGGAACGGCGATTGGCGCCTCGATGCTGGTCCCGGGGCTGAGCGGCGGCACCATGGCGATTATTTTGGGGATCTATGATGATATGATTCATGCTGTCAGCAGCTTTTTCCAAGACAAAAGAAAAAATGCCCTGTTTTTGCTCCGGGTCGGCCTGGGCGGAATTTTGGGGATGTGCCTTTTTGCGAGGCTTTTGCTCCGGGCGGTGACTGCCTTTCCAATGCCCATGCTGTTTTTATTTTTGGGTGCAATTTTAGGAAGTATACCGGTTCTGTTCAAAAAATCAGGAGCCGGAAAGTTTCGCCCGGTCCAGCTTGTTTATTTTGGGACCGGGGCTGCCATCGTACTGGGAATGTCCTGCCTGAAACCGGGCTTGACTTTGCCGCGGCGGGCGGCTTTGGCTTTTTCCTTTTGTTTCTGGCCGGTCTGCTGGTGTCTGTGGCACTGGTGCTTCCGGGGATCAGCGCTTCTTACATGCTGCTGCTTTTGGGACTGTACGAAATCACGCTGTCCGCGATCGACCGTATGGAACTGCTGTTTCTGTCCCCCTTGATTCTGGGCGTACTCGTCGGTATCCTGCTGACAACCCGGCTGCTGGAAACTGCCATGCAGCGGTTTCCAACTGCTTCCTACCTGATGATCGCGGGCTTTGCGGCGGGCTCTGTGACAGAAGTTTTTCCCGGATTTCCGTCCGAAATCCATATTTTCATCTGCGCCGTGACTTTGCTGGCAGGATTTTTCAGCACCTTGCTTCTGTCCCGTCTGATTCGCCGCACGGGCACGTCGCTCCATACGGCGTACACAGGACGAAATTGACAGCGGCAGTCCGTGGCGGTATAATAAAAGCATTGCAAGACCGCTGGGGGGACTCAATCAGAATGGAAAAAACAAATAGGGGAGATCTGACACAAGGACCTGTTATGCGCACCATGCTGCGCTTTGCTTTTCCCATGATTCTGGGCAATCTTTTGCAGCAATGCTATAACGTGGCTGACACGCTGATTGTCGGGCGCTTTCTCGGGCCTGATGCGCTGGCGGCCGTAGGCTCAGCCTTTACCCTGATGACATTTTTGACCTCGATTCTGCTGGGGCTCTGCATGGGAAGCGGGACTGTCTTTTCCATTCGTTTCGGGCAGAGGGACACAGAAGGCCTGAAACAGGGAATGTGCACATCCTTTCTGCTGATTACTCTGCTGACGGTTTTGCTGAACGCGGCCGTTTTTATCGGTCTCGACTGGATTCTCCTTTTTCTGCGGGTACCAGACGAAGTAAGCGGCCTGATGCGGGAATATTTGATTGTGATCTTCTGCGGAATAGCAGCGACCTTTCTCTACAACTATTTTGCATCCCTTTTGCGTGCGGTGGGAAATTCCGCAGTGCCGCTGCTGTTTCTTGCTGTGTCTGCGGTTTTAAACATAGTCCTTGATCTGTGGTTTGTTTTGGGACTGAATCGGGGTGTTGCAGGAGCTGCCGAAGCCACTGTGATTTCACAGTACGTTTCAGGGCTGGGTATTGTGATTTACACCTGGCTGCGGTATCCTATGCTCCGCGTATCCCGCCGCCATTTCCGGATACGCCGGACAAGCATCCGGGAAATTGTCGGCTTTTCGGTGCTGACCTGTGTGCAGCAGTCCGTTATGAATTTCGGCATCCTGATGGTGCAAGGGCTGGTCAACAGCTTTGGCCCCGCCGTTATGGCGGCCTTTGCCGCCGCTGTAAAAATTGACGCGTTTGCCTATATGCCTGTTCAGGATTTCGGCAATGCCTTTTCTACTTTTATCGCGCAGAATTATGGCGCAAAACAGGAGGGACGCATCCGGGCAGGACTCAAAGGCGGAGCCGCGGCCGTTGTCGCGTTCTGTCTGGTGGTATCCATCTTGATATGGCTGTTTGCCCGCCCGCTGATGCTGTTGTTTGTCGATGCAGGCGAGACTGCGATTGTTGCGGAGGGCGTCCGCTATCTGCGTATTGAAGGAAGCTTTTATTGGGGAATCGGGTGCCTGTTTTTGTTATATGGCCTTTATCGTGCACTGGGCAGGCCGGGGATGTCTGTTGTGCTGACCGTGATTTCACTTGGAACACGCGTTATCCTTGCCTATCTGCTGTCTGCCGTCCCGCTGTTTGGCGTCACCGGAATCTGGTGGTCGGTTCCGATCGGCTGGGCATTGGCCGACGTGACAGGCCTGGCTTATTTAAAATGGAAAAAGGCAGACATTCTGGACAGCAGCAAGGGCCGTTTTGCTCCATAATGGACGGTCAACGGACACTGCGCCTGCCGCAGTGACTGTGTTTTTCCGAGCGTGTGTCAAGTTTTTGCTGTCCAGACAATACCCTGCTGAAAAATTACGGCTGAGGGAAACTGTTTTGTGCGTTTAACCAAAAAACGCCGTCATCGGTTGTTCCTTCTTGCCAAACAGCAGGTTTCATGTTAAAATAAAACTGTATTTTACATTTTAAAAAAGGAGGGGCCCGTACATTACAGAAATGCCCGGGCGACTAGATCTATGTCATTGGAACGGCTGATTTTACCGGAGGGATATCATTCGACGCTGGATATCCTGGAAACCGAATGTGCCATCAAGCTGCTCAAGGACAGCTTTGAGCAGAATCTCGCGCAGGCGCTCAATCTGACACGGGTGTCCGCCCCTCTTTTCGTTCGGCCGGAGAGCGGATTAAACGATGATCTGAACGGTGTGGAACGCCCTGTGCAGTTCGATATTCGCGAGCTGAACGCCGATGTACAGATCGTCCATTCGCTGGCAAAATGGAAACGGCTGGCACTCAAGCATTACGGTTTTGCTCCCCAGACCGGCCTGTATACAGACATGAACGCCATCCGGCGGGATGAAGATCTGGATAATCTCCATTCCGTCTATGTCGACCAGTGGGACTGGGAGAAAATCATCACCCGTGAATCCCGCAGTATGTCCACGCTGGAGGAAACCGTCCGTAAGATTTTCGGCGCGCTGGTGAAAACCGAGGAGCTGCTCTGCCGCACTTACCCCCAGATCGAACGCTTTCTCTGCCCCGATGTGACATTTATCACCTCCCAGGAGCTGGAGGACCGTTATCCCGAACTGACCCCCAAGCAGCGGGAGGATGCAGTATGCAAGGAATACGGGACTGTTTTTATCAAGCAGATCGGCGGCAAGCTGAAAAGCGGCATGCCGCATGACGGACGGGCGCCCGACTATGATGACTGGAGCCTGAACGGCGATCTTCTGGTCTGGTTCCCGGTGCTTGACCGCGCCTTTGAGATTTCGTCCATGGGCATCCGGGTCGACGCGGATTCTTTGGCATCACAGCTGAAAGCGGCAGGATGTGAGCAGCGGCGGGAGCTTCCGTTCCACAAAGCGCTGCTGGCAAATGAGCTTCCGCTCACCATGGGCGGCGGCATCGGCCAGTCCCGCATCTGCATGCTGCTGCTCCAGAAGGCGCATATTGGTGAGGTGCAGGCTTCGGTATGGCCTGACGACATGATAAGGGCCTGCGCTGCACATGGCATTCACCTGCTGTAAGCCCCGCCGCAGTCCGGCGGTAAAAACATCCGGGAAAGGAACGATATGATGAGCGGTAATTTTGCAGACAGCTTCGGCTGTATGGTGTTCAACGATTCTGTGATGAGTGAAAGACTCCCAAAGGAGACCTATGACAGCCTGCGGCAGTCCATGAATGAGGGGCTCCCGCTGGATCCCGCGGTCGCGGACGTCGTGGCGCGCGCCATGAAGGACTGGGCTGTCAGTCTCGGTGCGACCCATTACACCCACTGGTTCCAGCCCATGACCAACATCACAGCCGGCAAGCACGACAGCTTTCTGACCACCAAAAAGGACGGCCGGGTGATCCTTGAGTTTTCGGGCAAGGAGCTGGTAAAAGGGGAACCGGACGCGTCCTCATTCCCGAGCGGCGGACTGCGCAACACCTTTGAAGCGCGGGGATATACCGCATGGGACTGCACTTCTCCCGCGTTTGTGCGCGACGGCACGCTTTATATTCCCACGGCGTTCTGTTCCTACACAGGAGAAGCACTGGACAAGAAAACGCCGCTGCTCCGCTCTATGGAGGTGATCTCCACACAGGCGCTGCGGATTCTGCGGCTGTTCGGCAATCATACTTCCAAGCGGGTCATCGCAACCGTGGGCGCAGAGCAGGAATATTTTCTGATCGACCGCGAAAAATATGAAAAGCGGCTGGATTTGAAAATCTGCGGCCGGACACTGTTTGGCGCAAGACCGCCGAAGGGGCAGGAGATGGACGACCACTACTGCGGCCGGATCCGCCTGAGGGTCGCGAAATTCATGCGTGAGCTGGATGAAGAGCTCTGGAAGCTGGGCGTCACTTCCAAAACCAAACATAACGAAGCCGCTCCTGCACAGCATGAGTTGGCGCCGATTTTTGCCTCTGCGAATACTGCATGTGACGCCAACCAGCTGACTATGGAAATGATGCGGATCGTGGCCAAGAAAAACGGACTGGCCTGTCTGCTCCATGAAAAACCGTTTGAAGGAGTCAACGGCTCCGGAAAGCACAACAACTGGTCGCTTTCCACCGATGACGGCCTGAATCTGCTGGACCCGGGCCAGACGCCGTATGAAAACATCCAGTTTCTGATTTTTCTTTGCGCCATTATCACCGCGGTGGATCAATATGCCGACCTGCTCCGCTTTTCCGCCGCCTCTCCCGGGAACGACCACCGTCTTGGCTCCAACGAGGCGCCGCCGGCCATTATTTCCATCTTTTTAGGCGACCAGCTCACAGACGTGCTCAACCGGATCGCACATGGCGACGCGCCTGCCGAAAACACCTCCGGCCTGCTGGAAACCGGCGTAGCCACTCTGCCGCGGCTGCCGAAGGACGACAGCGACCGCAACCGTACCTCTCCCTTTGCGTTTACGGGAAACAAATTTGAATTTCGGATGATTGGCTCCTCCGCTTCGATTGCTCCTGCAAACTATATTCTCAATACCATTGTGGCCGAAAGCCTGTCCGACTTTGCCGCGCGGCTGGAGCAGGCCGGGGACTTTGACCGCGAAATTCACGCCATTGTCTCCGACACCATGAAGCTGCATGGCCGGGTGATCTTCAACGGCAACAACTACACGCAGGAATGGGTAGAGGAAGCCGCCCGGCGGGGTCTGCCCAATCTCAGCAATACGGTGGATGCAATCAGCGCGATCGCGGCGGAAAAAAATGTGGCGCTGCTGGAAAAATACGGTGTTCTGTCCCGCAGCGAAGCGCTTTCCCGCTATGAGATCATGCTGGAAAACTACACCAAGGTGCTCAATATTGAAGCAAACTGTATGGTAGAGATGACAAAGCGCCAGATTCTGCCGGCTTGTATTGAATTTTCAGGCAGAGTAGCCGCGTCTGGCAACGCACTCGATACAGCCGGAGCACCCAGCCGTGCCGTCCGCCGTTTGACTGCCCGTCTTTCCTCCCTGACAGATGAGATCGACGACGCACTTTCTGCTCTTGAAACGGCGCTTGACCGGGCACATCACATCGAATCTCTGGAACAGGACGCCGTTTATTACCGCGACGAGGTCTGCACCGCCATGGCAAAGCTGCGGACGGCGGCAGACGAAGCAGAAACGCTGACTTCCTCCGAAATATGGCCGATGCCAAACTATACCGACCTGCTGCACCGCGTATGAGTCAAAAACGATTCGGCGAATCGTTTTTGACCGCAGCGCAGACAATAGATGCCGCAGTTTGTCAAGGCTGCAACCGGCGGCGCATGTCCTCGGTTGCTCCATTTCAAAGGGGATTTTCTCTAAAATGTCCCCCTTTTTCTACAGGCTGGAAGGCTTTATCCGGACACCGGATAAAGCCTTTTTTCTGTCATAATAAAACCGGCTGGAGCTGCTTTCCCGCAAGAGCCGCCGTTATGGCTTCGGGGATTTTTTCAAAATCCGCGACGACCGACGTTGGCTTTTTCTCATGATTATCCTGTGCCATTGGTACGAAATAATAATGCCTGCGGTTTAACAGCGCGCCGATGTTTTTGGCGGAATTGCTCAGTGCGTCATTGGTCGATACCGCGATCAGCACCGGACGCCCATTTCTGAGATGGGATTTCACCGCCATGGTGACCGGCGTATCCACAATGCCCAGCGCGAGCTTTGCAAGCGTGTTTCCTGTACAGGGGGCCACCACCAGCAGATCAAACATTTTTTTCGGCCCCACCGGTTCCGTTTCCTCAATGGTATGAAGAACGCTGTGGCCGGTGATCTCCTCCAGCTGTGCCGCAAAGTCTGCCGCTTTGCCGAATCTGGTGTCGAGCTCATAAGCATAAAAGGACATCACGGGCGTCACATCATATCCTATATCCACCAAATATCTGACCTGGGGAATTGCCTTGGAAAAGGTACAGAACGACCCGCACAGCGCAAACCCCAGCTTGATTTTTTCCAACTTTACCCCTCCATTTCGGTTAAAATGTTATGGATGGTGTCACAGATGATCTGCCCCGCGCTGATCGGTGCCACCTTGCCGGGGAGAGACAGTGCCCAGATCGTGTTGACTCCCAGTTCTCTGGCGGCGTCAAAGTCGATGCCGCCCGGTTTGGAAGCCAGGTCGATCATCAGGCAGCCTTTATGTACCCTGGACAGAATCCTGTGGTCGAACAGCTTGGCGGGTACCGTATTGATAATCAGATCGTATTTGTCGATCTGTTCTCCCATCCGGGATGTCAGCTCCTTTTTGGCTCCGTAAACCGTAATCCAGGCGAGATCAGAATATTTACGCGCCGCCACCGTGACATCCATGCCAAGCGCCAGCAAATGGTGCGTCAGCACCTTGGCGATCCTGCCGAAACCGGTAATCAGACATTTTTGCCCAAAAAGCACGGTGGGCAGCTCCTGCATGGCGATCTGGACAGTCCCCTCGGCGGTCGGAACCGCGTTTAACACAGCCAGCTCCTCCCGCTCCATGTAATCGATGCACCGCAGTCCGTATCGGCTGCACTTTTTTTCCAGGACCGCATCCGTTTTCCCGCCCAGCACCAGTCCGCCCTCAGCTGCACACTCCAGGACTCGCTCCAGCAAAAGCGCATGGGAATACAGCGGCGTATTCACCGTACGGGTGCTGGCCAGCGCCGGAACGGGCAGAACAATGATGTCTGCGGGCTGCGGAAGCTCTTCCGGAGACCGAAGTCTGCCTACGCGCTCAGAAAAAACAATATCATCTGAAAAACCAATGGCATACACGGTATGTCTGACGGCCAGCAAATCTGCAAGATGTACCTGACGCTGGTCGCCGCCCGCTACCAGATATACAGCCTGATCGTATTTCATAATATTCGCCGCACGGTGCGTTTTACACCGTTCCTTTCCTGTGATTTTCGGATATCGATGCCGGACAGATTTCTGTGTGTTACATCTTATGACGGCCCGTTTGATTTTGTGCCGCTATTTTTCTTTTTCTGAATTTTCAAAATAACAGTTGTCAAATCTGCCTGCCCTATGGTATAATAACCTCAAGGATTTCGGGGATTTTCCTGTCCTGCGGGCAAAACGGACAGGCGTTCCCAAAAGGGAGGTGTCGCCATGGAATACGGCGGCCGGTTCAGACGGGCTTTTTTCGGCGGCTTCCGAAAAAAAGACGTATTGAAATGCTTTGACGAATTTTCAGCAGAAAAGGCTGATGAAATAAACGATCTGAACCAACAGCTGGAGGAAGTCCGAAAACAGCTGTCGGAAAAGGAAAGCGCCCTCGCAGAGGCAGAAGAAGCACAGACAAGGACTGCATCCGAAAAGGAAGGGCTGGAGCAGAAGCTGACGGCCTGTGAGACGGAGCTTCAACAGCAGAGGGAACTTGCGCAGGCTGCAAAAGAGGCCAGGGAAAAGGCGGAAGCAGAGTCGAAGGCATCTTTGCAGCTGCTGAAAGAGCGGGATGTCAAGATCGCGTTTTTGACCGACAAATCACAGGCACTGGCGCAGAAGCTGGAGGAAAGTGAACGCAAGGGCAAAAAATATGATGATCTGTCGGTCGAGATCGGGGAAATGATGCTGGAAGCCAAGCATTCCGCCGAACTGATCATCCGCCAGGCGCAGGAGCGTTCTGCGCAGATGACGGCAGAGACCGGTCATGAGGTAGACCGGCTTTCCGCCGACCTGACCCTGTTTTTACAGCAGCTCAATCATATTAAAGCAACGATGCATTCCCTGACCGACGGTGTGGACACCAGAATCCAGTCACTGGAAGCATCGATCAGCACTACTCAGGCGAACATCTCTGCGTTTCGCAAGGATATCGGCGAAACGAAAGAAAATAAAAAAACGGCCGCAGCGGTTGAGTCCAAAAAGGCAGAGCCGAACCGGCCGGAAACAGACCGTGCCGCTCAAAAACGGGATGCCAGGCCGTCCGACCGCACAGAAGAGACAGAGACGCCAAACCGCGTCAGCAAAACCATCAACCGGCTGATCGAGCTGATCGGGCGGGATTGATGAATCAAAACGTTATCTGCCATGGAGGAATCAGGAATGGCTGATTATGAATGGAATACTGCGGAGCTTACCGGCCTTGCCGGCAGGCTCCGTGTCTTTGATACCGTATCTCTGAGCGGTGTGGTCTATACCGCGCGGGACGCAGCTCACAAAAAGCTGTTTGCTCTGCTTGACGCGGGCAAACCGCTTCCGTTTCCGCTGAAGGGAAGCACCATCTATTATGCGGGTCCTACCCAGACGCCGCCCGGGCTGGCAATCGGCTCCTGCGGCCCCACCACGTCCGGCCGGATGGACCCCTTTGCACCGCGGCTGCTGGATCTGGGGCTGTGCTGTATGATCGGCAAGGGAGAACGCAGCCGCGAGGTGAAGGACGCAATCATCCGCAACCATGCCGTCTATCTCTGCGCCATTGGAGGCGCCGGTGCACTGGCATGCCAATGCATCCGCTCCTGCGAAGTGATCGCCTTTCCGGAGCTGGGCTGTGAATCGGTGAAGCGTCTGGTATTTGACCATTTCCCTTTGATTGTTGCAAATGATGCGGCAGGCGGGGATATTTTTACGCGAAACGACTGAATATGGATGATTTTGCGGAGCGAAACGCTCCATTTTTGCAGCATCCGGCGGAAAAAGACTGATTTTCTGGCCTGACAGGGAAGGGACTTTATCGATGAGCATTCGGGAAAACTACAAGCATACTATTTTAGCCTGCTACGGCGGATATATTACACAGGCAATCGTCAACAATTTTGTCCCCTTGCTTTTTTTGACGTTTCAAAACAGCTTTGCGATTTCACTGGATAAGATTGCGTTGCTGGTTTCCATCAACTTTGGATTTCAGCTGCTGGTGGATTTTTTTGCCGCCAAATTTGTGGATAAAATCGGCTACCGCATCTGTGTGGTGGCCGCCCATGTCTTTTGTACGGCCGGGCTGGCGGGGCTTGCCTTTTTCCCTGATTTGTTTCCCGACCCCTATGCGGGGATTGTGACAGCAGTCCTGCTGTATGCTCTGGGCGGGGGACTCATCGAGGTGCTCATCAGTCCCATTGTGGAAGCCTGTCCCACCGACAACAAAGAAGGAGCAATGAGTCTGCTGCACTCCTTCTACTGCTGGGGGCATGTTTTTGTCGTGCTGGCAAGCACCCTGTTTTTTGGGGTATTCGGTATTGCGAACTGGAGAATCATGGCCTGTATTTGGGCGGTTATTCCCATGCTCAACTGCTTTTATTTTTCGGCCGTACCGATCCGCGTGCTGGTCGAGGACGGAAAAGGAATGTCGATGACCGCGCTGTTTAAAAGCAAGATCTTTTGGATCTTACTGCTTTTGATGATTTGTGCCGGTGCCTCGGAGCAGGGCATGAGCCAGTGGGCGTCTGCCTTTGCAGAATCAGGGCTGGGTGTCTCCAAAACAGCGGGCGACCTTGCGGGGCCGTGTATGTTTGCGGTCATGATGGGACTGGCGCGGCTGTTTTACGGAAAGTTCAGCGAAAAGATGAATCTTCAGCGGTTTATGCTGTTAAGCAGCGGATTATGTATTGTCAGCTATCTGCTGGCATCGCTCTCCCCCTGGCCGGTATTCGGTCTGGCGGGCTGCGCCCTTTGCGGTCTTTCGGTGGGCATCATGTGGCCCGGGAGCTTCAGCATCGCGGCAAAGGCAATGCGGCAGGGCGGCACGGCGCTGTTTGCGCTGCTGGCATTAGGCGGTGATTTGGGCTGTTCGGCCGGCCCCGCCGTAGTAGGATTTGTTTCGGAAGCATTTGGAGAGAACCTGAAAATGGGGCTGCTTGCCGCTATTGTCTTTCCGGCTTTGTTGATTCTGGGGATTTTGATTTGCCGGAAAATGCTGAGGAAAGAGCGGGAAGCGCTTGCTTCTCAGCCGGATGCGTAGCCTTTTATGTCAATAACAATCCCCGAAGCAGGGACGTCTGCTTCGGGGATTTTCATTGTTATTTTCGGTTCATGTCCGTATATTTCCAGACCTGCCAAAGCAGGTCTGCCATATGGTCGTTTTGGAGTGCTGCGGCCGGCTTCATCAGTCCGTCATAAAAGTCAAGCATTTTATAAGCCTGTAAGTTCATATAGGACTGCAGCGCCCAGCTGGGGATGTCCGTTTTGTCGGAATAGGGAAGGGCTGCGCTTTTCACATTTTCGATATCCACTGCGCGGTCGATCAGTACAACTGCCTCCGCGCGGGAAAGGACTTCCTCCGGTTTCCAGATTTTCTCCGTGATGATTTCACGGTCGCGTGCCCATTTGACATAGCTTTTGAGTTCATTTGGAATATCGCCGTCGTTCTGCAGCCCGCTGTTGACACAGACCTCCAGACGGTCTGTTTCACAGAGTGCGGCATTAAGCGCTTTCAAAAATGTGGCACGCGTCACCTGCCGGTCGGGAAAGAAGAAATAGCGGTCCCCAATCTTTTCACCGGTGAGCACCTCTTTTTCATGCAGCTTGACTGCGCTGTAATGGG
The DNA here is from genome assembly GCA_944386455.1 of uncultured Clostridia bacterium. GTDB lineage: Bacteria > Bacillota > Clostridia > Oscillospirales > Ruminococcaceae > HGM13222. Next base: position 12,610 of record CALXBC010000027.1, read on the forward strand.
ACGGATTGTCCTGCATGTCACTGTAGCTGAAGGACGCGCGGTCCTTTTCAATGTTGACCTCAAGAGTGCCTTTTTTGCTGTAATTTCCCTGTTTGTCCACACAAACAAAGGTCATGGCGTCGGTGCCGGTCATATCCAGAAACGGCTCATAGGTAAAATTGCTGCCGCTGAAGGAGACCGCGCCCTTTTCCGGCTCCTCCAGCACTTTGATCATGATCTGGTCGCCCTCCGGATCATATACCGACAGGCTGCCCTGTACCGTCATGTTCTTATAAGTCGAAAATTTTCCGCTTTCGATGACAGGCGGCAAGTTGTCATTTTCATACAAATTGAGATTTAACGTCGTTTTTACGCTGTCCGCTGTTTCCGGCAGCAGGGTGAATTCTGCTGTTGCCGCGTCCTTGGCAGGAATAAAGGCAAGACTGTCCAGCTCCTCGCGGGAGATCCGCTCATATTTTTCCACAGCGGCGTCATTCAGCCGCAGACTGCCTTCCTCTTCTTTCGGCAGGGATAAAACCGTGATTCCCGCGAGCTCGCCCGTATCCAGACCAAGCCGGAATTCCAGGTCGGCGCAGTTGAAGTAAACCGCTTCCTCTTTTTTGGCACCATACAGGACGGTTTCGGTGTTTTCCGTCTCAAGTCCCACATTCGGCCACTCATAGACAGCCGCATAGCCCGTCAGGGCAAAAACCGCTGTCAGCAGTAATGCGGGCAGGATATATCTGATCCGATCTGCTTTCAAAATAATCATCTTCCTTTCCGTTCGGTTGCTTTGTCTGAATCCATGCCAGACTTTGGACGGTGCTAATAGGATTTCCTGAAAAAAGCAAAAAATACATTTGGCAAATCCTGTTTTCTGCGGTATAATAAAAACAGTCGATAGAAAGGATGGAAAAACACAATGAAAACCGGTCTGGTCCTGGAAGGCGGCGGCATGCGCGGGCTGTTTACCGCAGGTGTGCTCGACTGCCTGACAGATGAACACATCACTTTTGACTATTGTATCGGGGTTTCAGCGGGTGCCTGCAACGCCGTTTCCTTTTTGTCCGGTCAGCGCGGCAGAAATAAGCGGATCAATCTGACCTACGCCCTGGATAAACGATATGTCAGCGTCAGTAATTTTATAAAAACCAAATCCATGTTCGGGATGGACTTTATTTTTTGTCAAATCCCCGATGAGCTCGATCCATTTGACTATGAAGCGCTCGAAGCAAATCCGGCACAGTTTGTGGTCGGCGTGACCGACGCACAGACAGGACAGCCGTTTTATTTTGACAAAAGTGCTATCAATCACGACAGCACAGTGATGCGTGCCTCTTCCTCCATCCCTGTGTTTTCGCCGCCGGTGGCTTTCCGGGGCGGTGTTTATCTGGACGGCGGAACGACTGACCCGATCCCCGTCAAAAAAGCGCTGGCGGACGGATGCGACCGCGTGCTGGTCGTCCTCACCCGGGAACGCGGCTATCAGAAGCCGCCGGAGGGGCACCGCGGAATCTACAAGCGGGCGCTGAAAAAATATCCCGCCATGATCACGGCGCTTGACCGCAGGCATGAAGTTTATAACAAAACGCTGGAGCAGCTGAGTAAACTGGAGCAGTCCGGCACCGCCCTGGTGCTTGCCCCGCCGGAAAAGGTAACGCTCAGCCGTTTTGAAAAGGACCCCGCCAAGCTGGAAAGACTGTACGATCAGGGATATCAGGAAGCCCAAAAAACCGCACGGCAGATCGCTGCCTTTCTGAGCAAAGAAACCGTTGAAAAAGGAGTTTGAGAAAATGGCTTATTTATTTGTGGAATATCCGAAATGCACCACCTGTCAGAAGGCAAAAAAGTGGCTGACTGACCACAATATTTCTTTTATTGACCGGCATATCGTGACAGAAAATCCGACCGCAGAAGAACTGCGCACCTGGCAGAAGGAAAGCGGGCTGCCGCTGAAACGCTTTTTTAACACCTCAGGGCTGAAATACAAGGAGCTTAACTGCAGGGAGACGCTCCCTTCCATGACGGAGGAGGAACAGCTTGCGCTGCTGGCGGCAGACGGCATGCTGGTGAAACGTCCGCTGCTGATCGGCGGGGGTAAGGTGCTGGTTGGATTCCGGGAAGCCGAATGGGCTGAAAAGCTGGCTGAGCTGGACTGAGCCCTCTGTCGGCCGCCGGTTTGAGGTAAGCCTGGTTATCGGCACGCGCAAACAGCCGTCCGCGACTGCGGACGGCTGTTTTGCTTCAGCTGCAAAATACATGCTTTCCAATCGTTGTAATCACGGGGCGGGACCGAATCCACTGATTGGACGTTTTGCTGGGATTGTAGTAATAAATCGCGCCGCCGGACGGGTCCCAGCCGTTAAGTGCGTCCTTGGCCGCTTTATAGGCGGAATCCGCAACAGGCTGGTTGAACTGACCGTCTGTGATGGCCGTAAAGGCGCCCGGCTCATAGATCACGCCGGAGAGCGTATCAGGAAAGGACGGATGCTCGATCCGGTTTAAAATAACAGCGCCTACTGCGACCTGACCCGTGTAGCTTTCGCCGCGCGCTTCAGCGGAAATGATCCGCGCCAGCAGATTGACATTGGCATTCGTGGCGGCGGGAACGCTGCCGATCGAAATCCCCAGACGCTTCAGCGTAACCGGTCCTGCGATCCCGTCGGCCGCAATGCCCTGCTGTTTTTGGAATTTGATGACCGCTTCCTTGGTCTTGGTGCCATAAATCCCGTCTACCGCGATTTTATATAATCCGCGTTCTTTCAGCTTTTCCTGGATTGCCCGAACCTCAGCGCCTCTGGAGCCGACCTTGGAAAGCGCAGTCACGGAGCTTTCCTGACGGGCGGTAGAAGCATACAAAAACAGCATGATCGTAAAAAGGTTCAGCAAAATAATAAAGATAACTTTTAAGGCCGGAACCACCTTGTTTTTCATCTGTAACCATCCTTTTGCCCCATTTTGCCGCAGCTGCGGCTCTTATGCCGTTAATATATGTCTTTTTGACTGGTTTATACAGAGGAAAAACATTGAAATATTTGGAAACAAATTAATTTTAAAAGCAGATGTTTTCACATCTGCCTGAGCGTGTCAAAAAAGTCGACACGCTCTCGAGGGACAAACGCAATCACAGCGGCAAAGCCTTGTTCTGCGTTTTTCCCCCGATTCCCCCTTTTCAGTCAAAAACCGGCTCCGCAGAAGGTTTTGCCTCTGCTCACCGCCGGTTTTCTCTCAAGGAGTCACTCTGGCGGCACATGTCCGCCTGCGTGACGATTTTTTACTTTTTATCGTTTTTCGGCAGACTGAAGCAGATGTTTTCACATCTGCCTTTTATTCTGCGATCCGGATCCGGTTTAATGCCCGCTTCAGCCTGGCCTCGGCTGCGGCCTGCTCAGCGGTATCCTTTGCCGCTTCCAGCTGCCTGCGTGCCGCTTCCTCTGCCCGCTTTGCACGGCTGACGTCGATTTCGTGATTCCATTCACAGGCAGAAGCCAAAATCAGGGTTTTATCCTTATCCGCTTTGATAAAGCCCTCCGCCAGCGCCGCAATACGCTCTCCGTCCGCTGTCTTGATCCGAAGGGCGCCAATTCCAAGAACAGAAACATATTTTGCATGTCCCTTCAGGATCCCGACATCTCCTGAAACGGTGCGTACAATGACTCTCTCTGCTTCCCCGTCAAAAAACATCCGATCCGGCGTCACGACCGACAGATGAAATACCGACATCCTGAAACTGCTCCTTTCTGTCACATCTGTTCTTTCGCCTTGGAAACGGCCTCGTCAATTCCGCCTACAAACAAAAAAGCTGATTCCGGCAGGTCGTCATGCCTGCCTTCGATAATCTCACGAAAGCCGCGGATGGTTTCCTTCAGCGGCACATATTTGCCTTCCATACCTGTGAACTGCTCCGCAACCGTGAACGGCTGAGAAAGAAAATTCTGGATTTTTCTGGCACGGGCCACCGTCAGCTTGTCCTCATCGGACAGCTCGTCCATACCCAGGATCGCAATGATGTCCTGCAGCTCCTGATACCGCTGCAAAACGGACTGTACCGCACGAGCCGTCTGATAATGCTCGTTCCCCACGATCTCCGGAGACAAAATGCGGGACGTCGATTCCAGCGGGTCGACCGCCGGATAGATCCCAAGCGAGGATATGGCGCGGGACAGCACCGTTGTCGCGTCCAAATGGGCAAAGGTGGTTGCCGGAGCAGGGTCGGTCAGATCGTCGGCGGGAACATATACGGCCTGTACCGATGTAATGGAGCCCTTTTTGGTCGAGGTGATCCGCTCCTGCAAAGCACCCATCTCGGTCGCCAGCGTCGGCTGGTAACCGACAGCAGACGGCATCCGCCCCAGCAGGGCCGAGACCTCAGCTCCTGCCTGGGTAAAGCGGAAGATGTTGTCAATGAACAGCAAAACATCCTGTCCCTCGGTATCCCGAAAGTATTCCGCCATCGTCAGACCGGATAAGCCTACCCGCATCCGTGCACCCGGAGGCTCGTTCATCTGTCCGTAAACCAGCGCGGTCTTATTGATGACCCCGCTTTCGATCATCTCGTTATAAAGGTCGTTTCCCTCACGGGTGCGCTCTCCGACGCCCGTAAAGACAGAAATGCCGCCATGCTCTTTGGCAATGTTGTTAATCAGTTCCATGATCAGGACGGTTTTGCCCACACCTGCGCCGCCAAACAGCCCGATTTTTCCGCCCTTCAAATAGGGAGCAATCAAGTCTACGACCTTGATTCCGGTTTCCAGCACCTCGTTGGACGCCGCCTGCTCCTCATAAGCAGGGGCAGGCCGATGGATCGGCAAACGCTGCGCTGTTTCAACCGGCGGCTTGTCGTCCACCGGTTCCCCCAAAAGGTTAAATACGCGGCCCAACGTCTCCCGCCCGACCGGAACAGTAATCGGTGAACCGGTATCAACAGCCTCTATTCCCCGTACCAGTCCGTCGGTGGAGCTCATCGCAATACAGCGCACCGTATCGTCTCCGATATGCTGAGCAACTTCGGCTATCAGACGTTTCCCGTTATTGACAATCTCGACTGCATCCAGCAGTCTCGGCAGGCTTCCTGCCTCAAAACGGATATCCAGCACCGGCCCAATGATCTGGACGACCGTTCCGGTATTCTGCTTTGCCATGCTTTTGACCATTCCTTTCTGTTTGCCGATGATAAATCATCCGGCTGACGCCTTGTACAGCCTACTGAGCAGACTGCGCACCCGAAACGATTTCTGTGATTTCCTGTGTGATAGCGCCCTGCCGTGCCCGGTTATAGCGCAGCGAGAGGTCGGCAATCATCTCCTGTGCATTGTCGTTGGCAGACTCCATTGCAGTCCTGCGGGCGCCCTGCTCGGCGGCATAGGACTCAACTACCGCACCCAGTATCATTCCCGCAATATATTGAGGGACAATTCTGTCAAATACCGCTTCTGCTGACGGCTCATAAATCACCTGTTCCCGTCTGCCCGGCAGATCATTTTCTCCCTCAAAGGACAGCGGAAGTATTTTTAATACGGCGGGCGTCTGGGTGAGCGCCGAAACAAACTGTGTAAACAGCAAATATATCTCGCCGATTTCCCCGCTGCGGTACTGGCTGAGTATCAGCTCTGCAATCTCCGCGGCAGCAGAAATGTCCATATGCTCCGCAATATTTGGATAAGCTGCCGTCAGCGGGACTTCTCCATGTCCGTAATGCTCACAGGCTTTTTTTCCAACCGCAATCACAGCAGCATCTTTTCCAGCCATCTCTGAACGGGCGAGCTTGAAAATATTGGCATTATATCCCCCCGCAAGGCCGCGGTCTCCTGCAATCACCAAAAACAGCGGCCGCCCGGATTCCCGCTTCTGCGTATAAACGGAGGTAAAGTCGGTGTTGTCATAAGCGATCTCCGAGATCGTCTGATACAGCAGGTCAAAAAAGGGGCGGGACGCCTCTGCGCGCTCCTTGGCCTTTCTCAGCTTGGACGAAGCGACCAGTTCCATCGCTCTGGTGATCTGCATCGTGCTTTCTACACTTTTGATCCGCCGTCTGATATCCTTCATTCCAGTGCCCACCGAAGCTGCCCCCTCTCTGTGTTGTTATCCTCTGGTTTTCAAAAACTCCGCAGCAAATTCCCGCAGAACACCATCCAGCGCCGCTCTGTTTTCCTCCGTAAGCTTTCCCGTTTCACGGACAGAGGACAAAATCTCCGGATGGGCTTCCTCCATCCCGGTCATCAGCTCCCGTTCAAAGGCAAGAACATCCGCTGTTTCAATTTCCTTGAGAAAATCATGGAGCACCGCATAAAGAATCACGACCTGATGTTCCACTGTCATCGGCGAATTTTTCTCCTGCTTGAGCACCTCAACGATTCGTTCTCCTTTGGCAAGCCGCGCCTTGGTGTCCTGATCCAGATCAGACCCAAACTGGGAAAATGCCTGCAGCTCCCGATACTGGGAATAGGAGAGCTTCAAAGAGCCCGCGACCTGTTTCATTGCCTTGATCTGCGCATTGCCGCCCACACGGGACACCGAAATGCCGGGATTGACCGCCGGACGAATGCCTGCGTTAAACAGTTCGGTCTCCAAAAAAATCTGCCCGTCCGTAATAGAAATGACATTGGTGGGAATATAGGCAGAAACATCGCCTGCCTGCGTTTCAATGATCGGCAATGCAGTCAGAGAGCCGCCGCCGTATGTTTCGCTCAGATTTGCCGCCCGCTCCAGCAGACGGGAATGCAGGTAAAACACATCTCCCGGATAAGCTTCCCGTCCCGGCGGCCGTTTCAGCAGCAAAGACAGCGCGCGGTATGCCACCGCATGCTTGGACAGGTCGTCATACACACAAAGGACGTCTTTTCCCTGATGCATAAAGTATTCGCCCATCGCACAGCCGGAATAAGGCGCGATATATTGCAGCGGCGCCAGTTCTGATGCCGCTGCAGACACCACAATGGTGTATTCCATGGCGCCGTTTTGTTCCAGCATATCCACCACGGATGCAACTGTGGAATTTTTCTGTCCGATTGCCACATAGATACAGATGACATTCTTGTCCTTTTGATTCATGATTGTGTCCAGCGCGATTGTGGTCTTTCCGGTCTGGCGGTCGCCGATGATCAGCTCGCGCTGTCCCCGCCCGATCGGGATCATGCTGTCGATGGCCTTGATGCCCGTCTGGAGCGGACGGCTGACCGATTTCCGCTGAATGATTCCCGGAGCCGGCGCTTCAATCGGCTGCCGCTGTCTGGTAAGAACCGCGCCTTTTCCGTCAATCGGCTCTCCCAGCGCATTGACTACTCTGCCGAGCAGCGCCTCTCCCACTGGGACCGCAACAACCTGACCGGTGCGCCGCACCCGGTCACCCTCGCGGATATCCTCATCCGGCCCAAGCATGACCGCTCCCACAAAATCCTGCTCCAGATTGAGCGCCATGGCTTTGACGCCGTTGTCAAACTCCAGCAGCTCGTTGAGCATACAATGATCCAGCCCATGGAGTCTGGCGATTCCGTCTCCCACCGTCATTACGGTTCCGATATCGTTTTGTTCTGCTTTGTCTGAAAAATGCCTGATCTGTTCCTTAATCAGGCTGCTGATCTCCTCGGGGCGCAGTTCCACGCATCAACACATCCTTCAAACGGCGGTCTTTGCACCGCCGGGATTTTATTTTAACCCACAGAGGCGGCGTCCAGCTGCTTTTTCAAGGCAGCAAGCCGCTTTCTGACGGTTCCATCGATTTCTCTGCCATCATACCGCAGCAAAACGCCCCCCAAGACAGAGGGATCGACCCGCTCGCTCAAACGGATCTTTTTGCCGGTTATCCGTTCCAGCTTTTGGCAGAGCTTTTCCCGCAGCCGGGGCGTCAACGCCACCGCCGTAACTGCCTCCGCTGCAAGAATGCCCTCTGCCCGGCTGGCCATTTCGTCAAATGCTTTCAAAATTCCTTGAAAGGCAGCAATTCTGTTGTTGTTCACCAGTACTTTCAGAAAATTGGCCAGATACGGCGCCACCCGCCCGTCAAAGACGGCCGAAATACTGTCGATTTTCTCCTGTCTGGGAACAGCGGGAGAAGAAAGCAGACGGACATATTCGGGGTTGTCTGCAAGCAGCCGTGCCACCGTATCCGCTCCCATATGAACTTCCTCCAGGCAGCCTGCTTCCTGTGCCGCTTCGAGCAGCGACCGTGCATAAAGGATTTCCGCTGTTTCAGCCAACGCTTCTGCCTCCTCTCCCAATTCCCGTTACAGACGGTCTGTATCGTCGATAAACTCCTCAATCAGCCGCTCCTGGTCTGCCTGGTTCAATTCCTTTCCGACCATCTTTTCCGCGGCCATCAGCGCGAGCTCCGAAATCTCGCTTTTCATTTCATTCATAGCCTGTTTCTTTTCAAGCCCAATCTGTTCTTCTGCCTGTCTAAGCAGCACCGCAGATTTTTCCCGGGCTTCCGCCACGATCTCATCTCCACGCTGCTGTGCCTTTCGCGTTGCGGTCCGCATCAGTTCGTTTGCTTCCTCTTTTGCGTTTCTGAGATGATTCTCATATTCCTTTTGCATGGAAAGCGCCTGTTCCTTTGCCTCGTCCGCTTCCCGATAAGTCTGTTCCACCTCGTTTTTGCGGGCTTCCAGCATTTTTTTCACAGGCTTGTACAAAAAATGCTTGATAATCAAAAACAGGATCAGAAGATTCGCCCAGGTAAAAACCAAACTCCAAAAATCCACGCTGAAAAAGCCCGTATATTCCTGTTCCGCGGAAGCGGCCGCCGCCAGGACCGGACCGGTGAAATGATGCAGCATAGCTGATTGCCATTCGACATGAAAACTGCCGGAGTGCGGTCGTCATGTCGTTCCTTTCCCTTTATTTTCGCTCAATAACGGCTTTTACAGCAAACCGATCAAAGGATTGACGAACAACAGAATAATCGCAATGACCAGACCGTAAATACCGGTAGACTCCGCGACCGCGCAGCCAACCAGCATGGTTTTCATGATATCTCCCTGTGCTTCAGGCTGACGGCCGACCGCCTCGGCAGCCTTGCCCGCCGCATAGCCCTGTCCGATTCCGGGGCCGATGCCCGCGATCATTGCCAAACCTGCACCGATTGCAGAAGCAGCTAAAATAATTGCTCGTTCCATAAAAACACCCATTCCTTTCCAGATATTCAGACTTTTGTTTTCGGTTGTATTTTAATCTGAAGCCGCATTGGAGATGAATACCATTGTCAGCATACAGAAAATAAACGCTTGCAGTACCGCGGTAAACAGGTCAAAGTAAAGAGACAGCACCGCCGGGATCCCGATCTGAAAAACGGGAATATCAATCTTCAGCAGCGCCGTAGACAGCGCCGCCAGTCCGCTGTAAACAAGCTCTGTAATCACCACGCCGGCCGCCAGGTTCCCAAAATGCCGGAAGCTCATGGAGACGGGGGTCGCGGCCTCACTGATGATATTCAGCGGCAGCAGCAGCGGGATAGGCTGGACAAAGCCCTTTAGATAGCCCTTGACGCCGTGCGCCCGGATATTATTGTATTGTATCATCACAAAGGTCACCAGCGCCCAGCCCAGCGTCGTATTGAAATCTGCGGTCACAGGACGGGCGCCCAGAAGGCTGATCAGGCTTCCGCAAAGGGAAAAGATCATCAGCGCAAGCATATAAGGCGCATACCGCATGAACCGGCTGCCCATGGTGCTTTCCACCAGGCTGTCGATCGCTGTTACCATTTTTTCTGCAATCAGCTGCGTTTTTTTCATGGGGATTTTTTGCATATGATGGGTCAGAATCCGGCAGACAAGAAAGACTGCCAGAATAATCAGCCACGAATTGACAATTGTATCGGTCACCGGAATTCCGTTTTCAAATGGAAAAAACGGCAGATAAATCGGGATTCGGAACAATATTTTCGGTCCGTCCAAGCAGCCCACCTCCTGTTTTGCCGAATATTAATATCTGTCAGCGGCCTCTTCTTTTTTCCTGCGTTTTCTTTGCCAAACCGACTGCCATATCCCAGCCGCCAGGTAGGTCAGTTTCGGTGCAAACAGCGGCACGATCACACCCACAGGTACCAGATAGGGCATCTGAAAAGAAGCCAGGATCACCACGCCGGTCAGCAGCAGTCTCAGCGCATAATGCAGCTGCATATATGTCTTTGCTTTCTGTGGCGGCTTTCGGCAGGCCTTTGCACAAACGGTTCCCAGCAGCATGAAATTCGCCAGCGTATACAGTCCGCCGAACAGCAGGGACAGCAGCAGCTTTCGCCAGTCCACATCCCAAAATGCTCCGGCAGTCAGCAAAACCGCCGCCATCAATCCAATGGTGACTGCAACCTTTTTCATTTCCTTCAGGATTAGTTCCATGACAATCTCCACAGCAAACCGCCATTCTGTTTTATACCGTCAGTAATGATTTAAACAAATATACATCAGCTGTAATTCTGCCGAAACCGATAACAGCTTGTCCATGCCAAATGCAAAACTCCAAGCCGATTTTGGAGGAACTTGGAAAGCGCAGCCGTCTCCGTCTCAGGCGCCGGCCGCATCCTGGTCATCCGGCTTTGAGTGGATATTTTCCCTTTCTTTCTGCCGCTTTTTGCTGTCACGGATAAATCCTCTGATATAACGGATCAGGGTCAGCGTCATTGCGGCCAGACCGACCAAAAGCCCGACCAGCGTCACCCAGCTGCCAAGGGAAAACTGCTTTCTCAGCCACCAGGTCAGCGCCACACACAAAACCAGCGGCGCAATGGTTGTAAGTCCAAACTGCATACAGGTGAGCGCGGTTTTTACAGCCTGAATCCAGTCAGTCTGTTTTCGGGGATCTTCCAAATCAGGCACCTCCCGCCAAACGATACATATAGTATAACCAAACACAGCAGCCGATACTACCATTTTTTGTTAACATTATGAATAAATCATGACAGCCGTTCACAAATTGTCAGCTTCAGGAGCCGGCGGCAATTCTGCCGGTAAACAGCATATCGGCTTGCAGCATTGTTTTCCGCCGCGCGCAAGCCGATTTTTGACAACCTATTTAAACCAGCCGTTTCTTCTGAAAGGCTCCCATGGTCAGCAGACACAGCAATATGCCTGCCGCAAGTGTAATCAGCGCCGTCAGCCCATATTCCGGCAAATCGAACCGTTCAAAGCTGCCCGCCATGTTCAGAAGCGCCAGCGGATTGTACCAGTTGAGATTCAGCGCCGACAGGAACATTGAAACAAAAGTAAACAGGATAAACACAATAATGGCGCTGATGCCGCCCTTTCCGGTGATGCATCCCAGAGTCAGCATCAGAGCAGCCGCAAAGGCAAGAAACAGCCCGAATGCCAGCAGCGGCAGCAGAATGCTGCCAAAACCGACCCTGTCCTCAAACAGGAACCAGGAAAAGGCATAGGCTGCAAGATAGGCCAGAACGCTGATGACAAACGCTGCGGCGGGATAAACGATAAATTTTGACAGAACATAGGTCCCGCGGCGGAAACCATTGCAGATTGGCATCACGCAGCTTTTGTTTTTCTGATCCCCGCCGGCGGTACGCATCATCGCCAGCAGCAAAGCCAGCATACCCATCTGGGAAAAATCACTGCAAAAGCTTTGGAGCGCCATGGCCTGGGAAGCGGTATACAGCTCCTTTAAGCCGTCCAAGCCAAGGTCCGCAGGCAGAGCTTCCATCAGCAGCGGCATTGCCATCACAGTCAGCGGGTCCAGAAACACAAACACGACCGCGGGAATCACAAACGCCAGCCAGCGTTTGGTACAGAAAAACTCCATCCATTCCTTTTTCAGCCCGTATTTCAGCTGCATACCGCCACGCCTCCGTTTCCTGCGGGTTGTGCCGCACAAACCTTCATATAAATCTGCTCCAGCGAAGTGGACTGCAGTTCAAACCGAATCACCTGCTCCGGCTGTTTGGCAAGAAAATCCAGCAGCAAACGTCCGCCCTCTTCCAAACCGCAGCTAAACTGGACATAAAAAGTCCGCTGATCGGTTCGAAGAGACGCAACGAATCCCGTTTGCAGCAAGCGGCCGCAAAGCGGTTCGGATGCGGCGGAAAGCTCAAACACCGCCGTATCTCCCGCATATTTTTGATAAAGCTCGCGAAGCGTGCCTGTTTCTGCAATCATCCCGTTGTTCAAGATCCCGACGCGGTCGGCCACCCGCTCAACGTCCGTCAGAATATGCGTGGACAGCAGGACGGTTTTTCCCATGCCTTTCAGCGTTTCGATGATCTGCATGACCTCTGCCCGGCCCTGTGGGTCCAACGCCGAGGTCGGCTCATCCAAAATCACAATGTCATAATTGGCATAAATAGCTGCGCCGATTCCCACCCGCTGCTTCATGCCGCGGGAAAAGCCGCCGACTTTTCGGTCGGCTGCATCGCGGAGCCCGATGATGTCAATGACCTCAGCCGTGCGTTTCATAATGTCAGGATGCTCACTGGCCGCGCCGATATAGTCCAGATACTGCCGGCAGGTCATATATTCAAACAAAGATGGGGACTCCGGCAGATAACCGACCGGAACTCTGCCTGCGGCCGTTACTTCCTGTCCGTTCACCTTCACACTGCCGCCGTCCTTTGCGAGCAGTCCTGTCAGGATATTCATGGTGGTGGACTTGCCGCAGCCGTTGCGGCCGATAAATCCATAAACCTCGCCTTGGGCGACTGTCATATCCAGCCCCTTCAGCACCTCGAACTTCCGATAGCTTTTTCTAAGCCCCTGTATCTCAATCAAAAGATGCGCTTCCTCTCTCCGTTTTGGTATGATTGCTCCGGGCTGTTTACAACATTGACCGGACTGCCGTCCAGAAATGCCCGCAGATTGGATACTGCCGTATCCAAAAGCCGCTTTCTGGTCTCCAGAGCAGCCCATGCAATGTGTGGGGTGATGATGCAGTTTTTGGCATGCAGCAGGGGATTGTCCACCGTCATCGGCTCCACGTCGATCACATCCAGCCCCGCGCCGGCAATCACACCCTTGTTCAGTGCCTGCGCCAGCTCCGTCTGATTGACGACAGGGCCGCGCGAAGTGTTAATCAGCAGTGCGGTTGGCTTCATTTTCTCCAGAGCCTCTGCGCCGATCAGCCCTTTTGTTTCCTCAAACAACGGACAATGAAGAGAAACGATATCGCTTTCCGCCAGCAGCGTATCAAAATCCACAAACCGAATATCTGCCCCGTCCGGCACCTGCTTTGGCGTCCTGGTGTTTGCCAGAACAGACATGCCGAAAGCATTCGCAATTTTTGCGACCTGCCGGCCGATCCGGCCATAGCCGACCACGCCCATGGTTTTTCCTTCCAGCTCGGTAAGCCTGTCATAAAAGCAGAAGTCCCGTGATGATGTCCATTCTCCCTCCTGTACCCGCCGGTCATGCTCCGCCACCTTATTGGTAAACGCCAGTACCAGTGCAAACACATGCTGTGCGACCGCTCCGGTGGAATAAGCAGGAACATTGGTAACCGTAATTCCCCGCTCCGCGGCGTATTTTATATCAACCACATTGTACCCGGTCGAAAACAGACCGATGTACCGGATATTGGGACAGGCATCCAGAATGTTCCGATCGATCAGCGTTTTATTGGTAAAGACGATCTCAGCATCTCCGATCCGCTCTGCCGTAAGCTGGGACGGCGTTCTGTCGTAGCAGGTCACGCTTCCCATTTCCTTCAGCGGCTCAAACGATAAATCTCCGGGATTCAAAGTATGGCCGTCCAAAATTACAATTTTCATATTATTCTCCAGTGTTTTGGCTGCCGTCCGGTTCTTCCGAGGGCTGTTCGCCGGGTTCTTCCGCCGCAGGACCGTCCGCTTCTGACTGCGAAGCATCCTGCGCTCCATAGCTGTCCAGCTGGTCTATGACGGACTGATAACCGCTATCCTTCCGTCTGGGCCTGCGGAACAAAAAGAAAATCACCAAAACGAAAAACAGCAGCTGGACAATCCCAAGAATCGTCAAATAGACCCTGTTTTTGCTGACATAGGTCAACATGGTCAGCGGAATCCAGATGACAAATAAAAGCTGATAGAGGTTTCTCTCCTTGATGTAAGAATATAAAAAATACGCAATTCCAATCACGACCAGCGCAAGATGAATCCAAAACTGCACAAATACCAGCATCCTTTCCTATTATTTAGTGAATGAAAATCTTTCCAGATACCTCATTATAGCATTACAAAAATGTAAAATCAACCGATTTTTCGGGGAAATCCACCATTTTAAGCAGAAAGCCGCAGCCCGCATCCACGACAGTAAAGATAATCGGTATACTCTTCCCACCAGCCCCGATCTTCCTCGTGAGTCACCGCGGGGATAGTCTCATAAGTGGTAATAATGCTGTGATCATTGAGATAAACCGGGTTTCCGTTTTCGTCCGTTCCCTGAGAAAGCTCGGGCGGAATGGCACAGTCATATTCTTCCATCCACCCTATTTTTTCGCACGACCATTGCTGATAGACAGCGGGGTCTGTGGTATCCTGCCACTTTTTTGTATCCCACCAGTACAGATGATAAGTCTGGACCTTTTTCGTCTGCGCCGGCACATCCTCTACCGTAACGATGTTCTCGTGCCAGCGTTTTGCCTTATGCTCGGTCCAGTCATGCTCATGGGCAGAGGCAGCGGGCTTGCTTGCAGCTGTACCGGCTCCGCCGGCGGCAGAGCTGGTTTTTGACGACAGGGGACCGGCGGCGCTTGAATCTTCCTGTACGATTGAAACATCCGCATTCGCACTATCGATTGTGCTGTCAGCAACTTCTGAGGCTATTGCCTGTTCGCTGCTCACCGTCAAATGCGAGCTCTTCTCATTTGCCGTAAGAACCGATGCGTCCTGTCTATCCTGCTGCCCGGCAAAAAGTATGCAGAGCCAAATCACCGCCGCCAGCAGAAGCAGGATCACAGCGGCAATAATAAATATTCTTTTCTCGTGGAAAAATTTTTTCATGTGTTCCATCTTCATACATCCCAACTCCAAAAGTTATGCTGTATTGATTATACCATTTTTTTAAGAAGCAGGCAACAAAAGTAAAAAACAGCAATAAAACCAGAATTTTTCACATTCCTGACCGACAGTTTTTCGCTTTGCCACTTGCTTTTTCCGCGATTTCATGGCAAAATAAAAGAAAACTCCTGTTTTTATGGAATAACGGCAGAAAGGATTGTTTGTTTTCTATGACTCATCAACTCGTTATCGTGCTGGACTTTGGCGGACAGTATAACCAGCTGATTGCTCGGCGTGTCCGTGACTGCGGCGTTTATTGTGAGGTGTTGTCCTATAAAACACCTATTGAGGAGATCAAAAGCAGAAAACCCGCCGGCATCATCTTTACAGGCGGCCCAAACAGTGTTTATGACAAGACCTCTCCTTCCATTTCGGCTGATATTTTTTCTCTGGGCATTCCTGTACTCGGAATTTGTTACGGCACCCAACTGATTGCACATCTGCTTGGCGGGACCGTATCGACAGCTCCGACCAGCGAATACGGAAAAACCGAAACCTATTATGACTGCTCCTGTCCGCTGTTTGAGGAACTGCCCCCAAAAGGGATTTCCTGGATGAGCCATACGGACTATATCGCGTCCCTGCCGGATGGATTTGTTTCCGCCGCGCACACAGAAAACTGTCCGACGGCAGCCATGCAGAATAAGGAACGCGGCATTTACGGCGTACAATTTCACCCGGAGGTGCTCCATACTGAGAATGGCGTACAGATGCTTCATAACTTTTTATACCGTGTCTGCGGATGCACCGGGGACTGGACGATGAAGCAGTATGCAGAAACCGCTGTGGAAGAGATTCGTCAAAAGGTTGGCGGCAAAAAAGTCCTTCTGGCGCTATCGGGCGGAGTGGATTCCTCGGTTGCGGCCGCGCTGCTGTCCAGAGCAGTGGGCAGCCAGCTGACCTGTATCTTCGTTGATCACGGCCTGATGCGGAAAAACGAAGGGGACGAGGTAGAAAATGCATTCAAAGACAAAGAAATCACTTTTGTCCGTGTGAATGCGGAGCAGCGTTTTTTAGACAGGCTCGCCGGCGTCTCCGAACCGGAAAGCAAGCGGAAAATCATCGGAGAAGAATTTATCCGCGTGTTTGAGGAAGAAGCAAAAAAAATCGGCGCTGTGGATTTTCTGGCACAGGGAACCATTTATCCCGACGTGATCGAATCAGGGGCAGGGGATGCCGCGGTCATCAAAAGTCATCATAATGTGGGCGGTCTGCCGGATCACGTTGATTTTAAAGAAATCATAGAGCCGCTGCGGATGCTGTTTAAAGACGAGGTGCGCCGGCTCGGAACCGAACTTGGACTGCCTGACTATCTGGTCTGGCGGCAGCCGTTCCCGGGACCGGGGCTTGCGATCCGTGTGATTGGCGATATTACCAAAGAAAAACTGGAGATCCTGCGCGATGCGGACTATATTTTCCGTGAGGAGATCGCAAATGCGGGGCTGGACCGTTCCATTCATCAATATTTTGCCGTTTTGACCTCCATGCGTTCCGTAGGCGTCATGGGAGACTTTCGCACCTATGACTATACGTTGGCGCTGCGCGGCGTCACCACAACAGACTTTATGACAGCGGACTGGGCGAAAATCCCTTATGAAGTGCTGGAAAAGGTCAGTTCCCGTATCGTGAATGAAGTCAAGAGCATCAACCGGATCGTTTATGATATCACTACCAAACCACCGGCAACGATAGAGTGGGAATAAATTGAAAAAGTCTGAAAACCCAGTAATATCAAGGGTTTCAAGGTTTTCAAAGAGCCCGTTGATAAGATTTTGATAAGATTCTGCTCGGTACCCTTTATCGTGTGTATCGAGTGGTTTGTGAGTAAAAAGTAATATCTTGTGGCTCGCAAAAATACCATATTAACATTAAACCCCGTACTGACGGATTAAAGTCAGTACGGGGTTTTTGTCGTTTGCGGGGTTATTTCAGTTTGTCCTTAAAGGCTTCTACAAGGGCATCGCTGAGTTCCTGCGACGGTACTTTCGCCCAAGTCTGTGTTGTATCTTTTTTGGGATAAGTATAGCGCCACTCATCGTATTGTTCTTTAGAAATCTCGCCGTTTCTGTATTTTTCAGCCTGTTCTGCCCAAGCAGTAAGCATTTGGAAAACAGAGTGGTCAACATTCGGCTTGTTACCGTCAAAGACGATATGTACTTCGTTTTCGTTCTTTTCCACTCTTACGCCGTGCAAATCCTCAATGGCAAAAAGAGTATGTATAAAGCCAAGCTTACTGTCAATATCGGGAATTCTGAGTGCCAAAGGCGAAACCTCAAGTACACCTGCAAGAGACTTTACCAAATCTTCTTTCGGTGTTCTTGATCCTGATTCATACTGTGCCATACGAATGTCGGCAGTTTTTTGCGGAAAGCCCACAGCCTGACCGAGCCATTTTTGGGTCATACCTCTTAAATTTCTAAAGAAACGGATTCTCTCACCGATTGCCATTGTGCTTCCTCCTAACGAGCCGTTGATAATATATATTATACAGATACGCTTAGTAAATGTCAATGCAACAAAAGCAAATAAATTTAATATTTTTTCTAAAACCGCTTGACTTTACTGAATTTGCTTAGTATAATAACAATACAGACTTAAACGAATAGCGTTAAGTTGATAAAAATTGAATAACCGTCGTACTTCACGGCAATGGCGTACCCGCCCGGGCAAATCGGAAGGCGGTCAGAAAGTATTCCGACACGAAATAAGGAGGACTATTTTTAAAGGAGGTGATTTTATGACAGATAAAACTTTTATGCGAGCAGATGAAGTTGCAGAGGAACTTGATGTATCAAAGGCTTACGCCTACAAGATTATCCGACAGCTCAACGATGAACTGAGTGCAAAGGGATTTATTACGGTTGCAGGGCGTGTCAGCCGACAGTATTTTAGTGAAAGAATTTACGGAGCAGAAAGGAGAGATGATTAATGCCCGTTTACAAGAATAAGGACAACGGCACTTGGTATGTGATGACGCAGTATACCGACTGGAAAGGTGAGCGCAAACCAAAGTGCAAGCGTGGCTTTGCCACAAAGCGAGAAGCACAGGATTGGGAACAGAAATTTCAGCAGCAAAGCTCAGGAGATTTGGATATGCCCTTTTCTGCCTTTGTTGAAATTTATTGCAGAGAACAAAAGCCACGATTAAAGGAAAGCACTTGGCAGACCAAAGAGAACATTATTCAGCAGAAAATTTTGCCGTACTTTAAAGACCGCAAAATCAACGAGATTACCACCAAAGATGTGAGAGCGTGGCAGAATGAAATGCTTGCTTACCGCAACGAGGAAAACAAGCCCTATTCATCGTCCTATAGTATTCCTTGCTTTTGTTTGTATAGTTTATGTTTTTGTTCCACGTAATCTTAATCATCTAATTATGGATTCTAAAAACGAAATTAAGAACATTACAATTCTAGTTTGTGCGACTGACACTAGAGAGTTAAAGGAATTTACATTAACTGAAACTGAAGTAAAGGATTTTGTGCGTATTATCCAGAACAGTTACGCAAGAAAGCGAGTTTTCCCCCAAAAAAGTACGAGCGAAAATTTTGTAGGATATTATATTTTTATCGACAGTTCTAAAAGCCCTAATTCAAATTCAATTTATTTTTATACCACTGATCTAATTTCAATAAATGGGCAGCAATATCAATTATATGAAACCACATTGGTGTCGTATCTAAAAACATTAGTTAGAGAGGAAGGTTAGTGTGAAAGTGAGTACCGGACCAGCACAGAGGAAAAAAGGGCACACAAAAACGTCCCCGCAAACAACTCGTTTTGCAAGGTCACAGTATAGTCAATCAGCGCTAAGCAACAGATAAGCCGTGCTTTTCAAGGAAACGGGTTGCCTGCTTAATGGCTTTGGCAAGCTGCTGCTCCTTCAAATGTTCGGGCATATCGATTTTGTAGAGGTCAACAGGATTCCAGATCTCGCCGGTACAGAGCATCGAATAAATTGCCGTCAAAATCATTCTAGCAATGGCAATAATGGCCCGTTTCTTACCTCTGCGCTTGGCGATGCGCTCGTATTTCAGAGCATAGTAAGGGTTTTCCTTGTCCTTTACCGCAGCGTGAGCGACTTGCACCAAAGCAGGCTTGAGATAAACACCGGCCCGAGAGATACGAACAGACTTCTTCTTTCCGGCGGATTCGTTGTTGCCGGGAGTCAGGCCAGCCCAGCAGCACAGCCGTTTGGAAGAGCCGAACTGACGCATATCCGTACCGATTTCAGAAATGATGGTGATTGCAGAGTTACGGTCAATACCCGGAATGGTACAAAGAAAATTGATCTCGCCTTCGTATGTTACAACCATCTCATTAACACAGGTATCTACCTTGGCAATCATCTTCTCAATGAAATCGTAATGTTCACGGATGATTTTGATGCGAGCCTTCTGCTCTTCAGCAATGGAGAAGCCGTCAATGGACTCCAACACTTGCTCAGCTTTCTTTTTGAGGGAGCGTTGTAACAGGGAAACACAATGTTCCGGGTCAAAGGATTCGTCGGATGTGAGGTAATCCGTAATGGCGGTTGCGGATTTGCCAAACATATCGGACACAACGGAATCCAGAGCCACATTGCAGACGGTAAACGCATTCTGAAAGCGGTTTTTCTCGCTGCTTTTCATGGAAATCAGCTTATAGCGGTAGCGGGTAAACTCACGCAGAATACGGATATTCAAGTCTGGGATGAAGCTGCTTTTCACAAGGCCAATGCGAAACAGATCGCCGATCCACTTGGAGTCTTTCGTATCATCCTTGTTTCCCTTTACAGCCTTTACCCATTTGGGGTTGGCAATCACGACCTGAATACCGCGTTTTTCAAGGATGTTGAATACGGGAACCCAGTACTTTCCGGTGGATTCCATGCAAACATCCAAGCAGCCGTGTTCCAGAAGCCAGTCTGCAAAACGGTTCAAGTCAGAATTGAAGGTACTGAATCGCTTTTTCTGATAAATGGGCTGCAAGCTGTCTGCGGGTGTGGTGATGATCGTAGCAACCACGAATGTTTTGTGAACATCCACACCGCAGCAGATTGGGAATACGACTTTCACACAACAAAACCTCCTCCGTAAAAATAGTGAGGAGAATGCAGGGACTGAACCGCCAAGCAATTAACAGGTGTTAAAACAATCCTTAGTGTATCTGTGCACCTTCAACGAGGTAGCGGATACCAATGTGGAAGCAGTCTTCAATCTGATTTTGGATGCGGCTGTGCGCAACAATGTTCCCCAGGAAGAGCTTCCTGAGACTTTGTATTTAATTTCGGATATGGAGTTCAACGCCTGTGTTCGAAATGCATCCTTGTCAAATTTTGCGAACGCAAAGCGCAGATTTGCAGAGCATGGATACAAATTACCTCAGATTGTCTTTTGGAATGTTGCAAGCCGGAACAGCAATCAGCCTGTGACCAAAAACGAACAAGGTGTCGCTTTGGTTTCTGGATGTACCCCTCGTTTGTTCTCTATGGTTGCAAGTGGAGAGTTGTCTCCTTATACTCTTATGATGGAAGTCCTAAATTCTGAGCGATATTCAAAAATCTCAGCATAAACCCAATATCATTCGGAGGTGATGCCTATGGGCGTCACCTCTTTTGACATTTGTGTGAACCCTATTGTAATTTTCGAAAATCTGGGTATAATTAAGTTATCGAGAACGAAGCGTTCCTGATAGAAAGTGAGAGATGGTTATGAGATCTAAGAACCCGGAATTGATGAAAGAGATTTGCACCTATGTGAGCGACTACTATCGCATCAAGAGGTCCTCTCCCTCTGTGAGCGAAATTGCTAAAGGAGTCGGCATTGCGAAAACAACGGCCTATCGCTACCTGGTCGAGATGAATGAGCAAGGTATGATTTCTTACGACGGACACACTATTGAGACGCCCCAAATCGATAAGTGTGTTACCGGCTACTTCTCTGCTCCTATAGTAGGATCTATCCATTGTGGTGATCCTGAGACAGAAGAAGAGCATGTCGAGGAATATGTCACACTTCCGGAGTCCATCTTTGGTAAAGGCGAGTTCTATATTCTCCGCGCTTCAGGAGATTCTATGGTAGACGCTGGTATTGAGGATAAAGACCTGGTAGTCATCAAGAAACAGTCAACCGCTTCTGTTGGCGATATCGTTGTTGCGCTGGACGAGGATAACCAAAACACTTTGAAGACTTTTGATGGAATTGACGATGAGTCCGGTTATGCGATCCTCAAATATGAGAACCGCCGTAAATATCGGAACAAGGTAATTCGTGTTCGAGAACTTGTCGTACAGGGCGTAGCGAAGCATGTGATAAAGGCACTTTGACCGCTACATCACATGTGCGGAGAGACAAGACGCACACTATGCAGTAAAGGGGTACAGTACGAAATGACAAAGCATGAAGAATGGGTACCATTCTCATGGCATTGTCCAAATTGTGGAGCTTTGGTCACGGGCTACAAAAATGCACAAGGAACCATAAAGCTTGAATGTGAGCGATGCCGTGTGGTAAAGCTGAACAATGAGTAATGAAAGGACTCTGACGAAAAAGGTCAGAGTCCTTTTTTCGTCTGTCGTATAACACTTTTGGAAGCTTTTGCATACTTGTTAAGCAAATTGCGATCGTATATAGTATGCTTAGGCAGGAGGTGCGACAGATGAAACAGAAAGACTATTATATTTATTTAGATGAGCAGGAATACTCTCAGGTTATACAATCCCTTATTGCTCTCAAAAACGATCTCATAGCGCAAGGCAGATATACGGACGCAGTAGATGATGTCCTTATCAAATTTACAAAAGCACGAAAGAAAAAGATTACTGTGCAATACATCTGAATAAAATCGCAGTTATGCCGCTTGTTTCTCTACGGAGAAGCAGGCGGCTTTTTTGCGTTTTAGGGCAATTTTCAAGGGCAAAAAATTTTTTTCAAATTTTTTTGAGATTTAGGGGGTGCATTTGACCTCTCCCAGTGGGAATAAGTGAAGGGGTTGTTTCCCGCAAGGGATTTTCCCCTTCACAGTTCCTTGAAAATTGAATAGACAGGTGCTAAGGACATTAGTTCTGATGAACAGCCCGAAGGTGGGTACGCCGGGACTTTTCCTATTGATATACGGAGAACGAGCGAGAATCCCCGACCTGAAATTCAGCTTGCTACTGAAACGGCAATGACAGTCAGAATGATAATGATACTTCTCTACGGAGCTGGCGGAGTACCCGGCAGAGGTGAGATTCCTATGATACGGTTTCGCAAACTGTAACCTTAGTGCTTCCCGTACAAAGCGAATCGCTTTCCGCAGGGGGCGTTGAGAACAAATACTGCGGTCTTTACATAGCCGCCTCTTATTGAGGCAGGCTGTGAAATCTATGAAAGGAGGTAAAGCCGGAGATGTCAAACTGCAAGACGATTGCGGTATGCAATCAAAAAGGCGGTGTGGGCAAGACCACGACTACGGTTAATTTAGGCGTCGGACTTGCTATGCAAGGGAAAAAGGTGCTTCTGATTGACGC
>CALXBC010000028.1 GCA_944386455.1 uncultured Clostridia bacterium
CCTCCGAAACTGCCGTTTCGCCGCTCAAGGTGCCGCTGGAATCATGGAGCCGGGCAGTCCGCCGGACTGTCCTTGACGGACACCTTATCGCTGTCGGCCGGAAAGGACGGCCTCCGAAACTGTCGTTTCGCCGCTCAAGGTGCCGCTGGAATCATGGAGCCGGGCAGTCCGCCGGACTGTCCTTGACAGACACCTTATCGCTGTCGGCCGGAAAGGACGGCCTCCGAAACTGCCGTTTCGCCGCTCAAGGTGCCGCTGGAATCATGGAGCCGGGCAGTCCGCCGGACTGTCCTTGACAGCTTTCTGCATACAGACAAACAGAATATAGGAAGTGACGATGATATGGCTGTGGAACAGGTGAGAGTAGGGGACTGTCTCCTGGGGGACGGAAAGATCTATATCCAGTCCATGCTCAACGTCCGTGCAGACGATATTGCGGGTAATGTGGAGCAGGCTGTGCGGTTAGAACAGGCCGGCTGTGAGATCCTGCGCGTTGCTGTCCCCGACCGGGACGCCGTGCGGCTGATTCCGGCCATCAAGGAACGGATAGGCATTCCCTTGGTAGCCGATATTCATTTTGATTATCGGCTGGCGCTGGAAAGTGCTGTGGCGGGGGTTGATAAAATTCGCATCAACCCCGGCAACATTGGCGGCGACGATCATGTCAAGGCTGTGGTGGACGCCTGCCGCCAGCGCGGGATTCCGATCCGGATCGGGGTCAACGGCGGCTCTTTGGAAAAAGAAATTTTATCTAAGTATGGCAGACCGACGCCTGAAGCACTTTGCGAATCTGCACTTTATCATGTGAGGTTGTTGGAAAAATTCGACTTTGATGATATCGTGATTTCCATCAAGTCATCTAATGTTCCGATGATGACAGCGGCATACCGTAGGATGTCGGAGCTTTGTCATTATCCCCTCCATCTCGGGGTGACCGAGGCCGGAACCGAGCGGATGGGTTTGATCAAAAATGCGGTGGGGATCGGCAGTCTGCTGCTGGACGGGATTGGCGATACGATACGGGTATCGCTGACAGCCGATCCGGTCAGAGAGGTTTATGCTGCGCAGGATATTCTAAAGAGCATCGGCAAAAATGACAGCGGGGTGGAAATTATCTCCTGTCCAACCTGCGGCCGGACTAAAATTGATTTGATATCTCTGGCTTCTCAGGTAGAAGAAGCTTTGCGCTGCTGCAATAAAAAAATCAAGGTTGCAGTGATGGGCTGCGTTGTGAACGGTCCGGGTGAGGCCAGGGAAGCAGACATCGGAGTTGCAGGCGGGGACGGATGTGCCGTGCTGTTCAAAAAGGGGGAGATTTTGCGAAAAATCTCCGAACAGGATATTTTGCCTGAATTATTAAAAGAAATTGAAGCATTATAGCCGGCGCTCACCAAAGGAAATCATGTTTTGCACGGATGTGACCGCAAAAAAATCAGCTTGTCATGTATTTCGATGTTTGCAAATCGTCCAATGGTTCTTGCAGGGCGCTGTGCTCAAACTGCCCAATTGAGAAAAATGGCATGCGCATGGAAGCGTATGTCCCCAACAGGGAGGAGAAGAACATGAAAATTTGTCCGAATTGTCATGCAGTCCAGCAAGATCATCGTACTGCCTGTGTGGACTGCGGAGAGCGCCTCGGTGCTCCGGTATCCGCAAAGGAAGAAAAGCGGCTGCGCGGAGATATGGACGCACAAATGGAAAAGCTTTATAACCAAAAGGATCCGCTGTATACCACCAAGCTGGATAAGACAGCCGGCTTTGGTATTCTTCTGACCATGCTTGCTGTCCTTGTTCTGACATTTTTTCTTTCAGATGAGAATCGGTGGTATTTGGTTCTGGTGGGATTGGTTTTTACACTTATTGGTACAGCGGAAGCATTTTTTCCGAAAATCGGGTGGGAAGTCGAAAAGCTCCGGCTCAGCTTCAGCGTCAACGGAACAGATGATCTGACACCATCGGATTTTTATAAAGTGGCGCGAAAGATTGCAATTTGGCTTTGTCTGGCCGTTAATGCAGGCCTGATCATATTTATGATTGCTTCAATGCTTCAGGGAGCAGCTCCCGAATCTGCCTATCCCGATGTTGTTGTCATCAGGTGATAGATGTGATTCAAACAGATACATAGAAAAGGAAAGATCGAGTCATGGCATCGTTACGGGAAATATTCAGTCAAATCATGGAGGAACAGTTTGAGTCGCTCGGAGACGGCGAGCTTTTGTCGCTCGACATCTCCCGGGAGCAGAACGAGGTTTTGGCTGCCGTCAAGTTTCCGGAGCTGGTACAGCGAGGGACCCTGCTGGCGTTTGAGCGGCATGTCGTCCAAGCCATGGGGCTTCGCAGCTTCAGGCTGTATCCCAAATATACGCCGGACAAGCTATGTGCAGAATACTTTCCGGAACTGGTAGAACAGCTTAAAACGATGTCGCCGATGGTCAACGGGTATTTTGACAACGCTTCTGCGTCTTTTACCGATGACGGCAGATGTATCGTTTCCCTTCAGCATGGCGGCGGCGATATCCTCAGAGCCGCAAAGGTGGATATGACGCTGGCGCGGCTGATTGCCGATGAGTTTTGTGTTAACCTTACGGTGGAGTTTGCGGGCGTTTTATCAGTCAGCGACGAGGACTTTGAAAGTCTGATTGCCTCCGTTCCCGCTCAGATTCCCGCTGAGCTGCCGGAGCGTCCGGCTGTGCCTGCACCAAAGCCCGCCCCTGCGCCAAAACCTGTGCTCAGACGAGATTTTACTCCGCCCAGGCGGATGAAGCTGGACTTTTCCACGCTGCCCTTTGAAAACGGGAGCGCGGAGCTGATAATGGGGAGAGAGATCAATGAGCAGCCGATCAGCTTGTCTGAAGTCACACAGGACAGCGGACGAATCTGTGTCTGGGGCGATATCTTTTCGGTGGAAAGCAGAGAAAACTGGGATAAAACCAAGCTGATCACCAGTATATACTTTACGGATTATACCAGCTCTAATATCCTGAAAGTAATTGCAGATACTGCAAAGGAAGAGATGCTGGAAACGGTTTCCAAGCTGAAAAAGGGCTGTACGATCCTGGTGAAGGGTGAGGTACAGTACGATAAATATCTGAAGGATATCACGATTAAGCCGCGTGATATCATGACGGTCAAAAAGAAAAAGAAAACCGATAATGCCCCGCAAAAGCGAGTGGAACTGCATTTACATACCAACATGTCGGCTATGGATGGGATGACTCCTGCCGAAAAGCTGGTCAACACAGCCTATGCCTGGGGGCACAAGGCGATTGCGATCACCGACCACGGTGTGGTTCAGGCGTTCCCGGAGGCAATGCAGGCGGTCGAGGCGATTCGCGACAAGGGCGGAGACTTTAAAATCATCTATGGCGTCGAGGCCTACTTTGTCAATGATATGGTCGAGATTGTGACCGGACGGGACGATGTACCGCTGGATGGGGAGTTTATCGTGTTTGACACCGAGACAACGGGGCTGAATGCTTACAACGACCGTTTGACCGAGATCGGTGCGGTACGGGTGAAAAACGGCGAGATACTGGAGAGCTTTAACACCTTTGTCAACCCCGGGCGGCATATTCCCGAAAAAATCACCGAGCTGACGGGGATCAATGACGAAATGGTGGCCGATGCCCCTGATGAGGGCGAAGCGCTGCGGATGTTTTTTGACTTTTGCGGGGACAGCAAGGTACTGGTCGCGCACAACGCACCGTTTGACATGGGATTTCTGGACGCGGGCGCCCGGCGCAGCGAATTGGAATGCGCCTATACTGCGGTCGATACGGTGCCGATTGCCCGCAACCTGCTGCCGGGGCTGAAAAACCACAAGCTTGATACGGTGGCAAAGGCGCTGGAGTGCAGCGAGTTCAACCATCACCGTGCCTGTGACGATGCAGCGGTGCTTGCGGAGATTTTTGTCAAGCTCTGCCGGCGGATGGAAGAAGAAAGGGAAATCCACTCCACCATGGAGATCAACACCAAGCTTTCGGGCTGTGATATCAAAAAGGCAAAGAGTTATCATCAGATTATTCTGGTCAAGAACAAGACCGGACTGAAAAACCTGTACAAGCTGGTGTCCTATGGGCATCTGAAATATTATGCCCGTCATCCGCGGATCCCCAAGAGCGAACTGATCAAGCACCGCGAGGGTCTGATCCTCGGCAGCGCCTGCGAGGCGGGTGAGCTGTACCGCGCCATTGTCGCGGGGAAAAAGTGGCAGGAGCTTTGTGAGATTGCATCATTTTATGATTATCTGGAAATTCAGCCGCTCAAAAACAACGAATACATGGTGCGTGAGGGAATCGTAGATGACTTTGAGCGGATCCGCGAGTTCAACAAAACCGTTGTCCGTCTCGGCGAAGAGCTTGGCAAGCCGGTGGTCGCGACCTGCGACGTTCACTTTCTCGAGCCGGGAGACGCGCTCTACCGTGCAGTGCTGATGGCGGGGATGAAGTTCCCTGATGCTGACCAGCAGGCCCCGCTTTATCTGCGCACCACTGATGAGATGCTCAAGGAATTTGAATATCTGGGTCAGGAAAAGGCATATGAGGTGGTGGTGACCAACACCAATCGGATCGCGGACATGATCGATCCTGACATCCGCCCCTTCCCCAAGGGGACATTTACCCCCACGATCGAGGGCGCAGAAGAACAGCTTCAGGAAATCACCTGGGGACGGGCAAGGGAAATCTACGGCTATGAGGGACAATTGCCTGAAATCGTCAGCGCACGGCTGGACAAGGAGCTGACCTCGATCATCAAGCACGGGTTTGCGGTTTTATATATGATTGCACAAAAGCTGGTGCAAAATTCAGTGGAGCATGGCTATCTGGTCGGCTCCCGTGGGTCAGTCGGCTCCTCGTTTGTGGCGAGCATGGCAGGAATATCGGAGGTCAACCCCTTAAAGCCCCACTATGTCTGTCCGCACTGCAAATACAGTGAGTTTATTGAGGACGGGTCTGTCGGTTCGGGCTTTGACCTGCCGCCGAAAGACTGTCCGAAATGCGGAACGCCGTTTAACCGGGACGGACACGACATTCCATTTGAAACGTTTCTTGGTTTCAACGGAGATAAAGCGCCGGATATCGACCTGAACTTCTCCAACGAATACCAGTCCAGCGCCCATCGCTATACCGAGGAGCTCTTCGGCAAGGATCACGTTTTTAAGGCAGGAACGATCTCCGGTGTTGCGGACAAAACGGCGTTTGGTTTTGCCATGCACTATCTGGAAGACCGCGGCAAGGTGGTGCACGAGGCCGAAAAGCTGCGGCTTGCGGTCGGCTGTACCGGTGTGAAGCGTACAACCGGGCAGCACCCCGGCGGAATGGTGGTTGTGCCGTCCGACTATGAGGTTTATGATTTTACGCCGGTGCAGCACCCTGCGGACGACCCAAACTCTGATATTATCACTACCCACTTTGACTTTAACTCTCTCCATGACACCATATTGAAGCTGGATGAGCTGGGGCATTTGGTCCCGACGCTGTACAAGCATCTGGAAGACCTGACCGGCATCAAGGTCATGGATGTTTCGATGAGCGACCCGCAGGTCATGAGCCTCTTCACCTCAACCGAGGCACTGGGTGTGACGCCCGAGCAGATCGACAGCCAGACCGGGACGCTGAGCCTGCCTGAAATGGGGACTAATTTTGTCCGCGGCATGCTGGTGGAGTGCCAGCCTAAGAAATTTTCCGATCTGCTGCAGATCTCAGGCCTGTCCCATGGAACCGATGTGTGGCTGGGAAACGCACAGGAGCTGATTAAAAACAAAACCTGTACCATCAGTGAGGTGATCGGAACCCGGGACAGCATCATGACCTATCTGATTTATAAGGGACTGGATCCCTCCATGGCGTTCAAGATCATGGAGATCACCCGTAAGGGAAAGGCGCCCAAGCTGCTGACCGACGAGCACAAGGCGGCTATGCGCGCCTGCGGCGTGCCGGAATGGTACATTGAAAGCTGTCTCAAAATCAAATATATGTTCCCGAAAGCCCATGCCGCCGCTTATGTGACAGCGGCGATCCGGCTGGGCTGGTACAAGGTGCACCAGCCGCTCGCTTATTATGCGGCGTATTTTACAGTGCGCGGCGGTGACTTTGACGCGGAAAGCGCCGTCAAGGGAAAGACGGCGGTACGCTTGAAGCTCGACGAGCTGAAAGCAATGGAAAAACG
Source organism: uncultured Clostridia bacterium (assembly GCA_944386455.1). GTDB lineage: Bacteria > Bacillota > Clostridia > Oscillospirales > Ruminococcaceae > HGM13222. The sequence goes on from CALXBC010000028.1 coordinate 6,169, forward strand.
TACGGTCAAGGAGGATGATCTATACGAAACGCTGCTGATCATCAACGAGGCTGTCCAGCGGGGAATTGAATTTTTGCCTGTTGACTTATATCGTTCAGATGCGGTAAAATATAAGATAGAAGACGGAAAGATTCGTTTGCCCTTCACGTCGCTGAAGGGATTGGGAGAAGCTGCCGCTAAAAACCTGCAGGATGCGGGAGAACAGGGAAGCTATATTTCAGTGGACGAGGTACAGTCCCGCTCCGGTGTGTCCAAGGCCGTGATTGAGATTTTGGAAGCGGCGGATGTCTTTGACAAGCTGCCGAAATCCAGTCAGATGTCGTTGTTTGGATGATACAGACTGACAGCAGCTCCGTATGCCGCCGATCATAACTTTTCCCCAGACTGTCATATAAAATCAGATCAGAAAGGAAGCGACTGTCATGCAGCAGTGGTACAGCGCACCGCCCGGTATGGGCATAGACGATGAAAGACGAACAGAGGAAAGAAACAGGATTCGGCGGCTTGCCAACCGCTGCGGTCTGGTGATGCTCCTCCTGCTGCTGGGAATGTATGTCGTTTCCTTTGGTCTCAGCTTTTTGGGGGCAAACTATTGGAAAGCCCTGCCTGGCTGGCTGACGAATAACTTTTCCTTTAGCGATACCGCAAATCTGTTGCTGAACCTGATCTTTTATCTTGGAATCATTCCGCTTTTGCTTTGGTACTGCAATCGTCAGTCCAAAACCAGGTTATCTGAATATCTTCGGTTCCCCGCAATGCCGAAAAAAGCGGTATGGAAGCTGGTGCTGATGGGCTTTGGCGTTGTATGGGCCGCTTCTGAAGCGGGCAGCTTTGTTTATATGGGAATCAACAGTCTGCTTGAGATGCTGTTTCACATTCAAATGAATACCCCGGATGTTACGGTCGACCGCAATCCCGTTTCGATTGCAGTATTGGTTCTTGGCAGCGCGATCCTGGCGCCGTTTTTTGAGGAACTGTTCGCCCGCTGCGGCCTGGTGGGTACGCTGAGAGCGCATGGCGGTGTGTTTACAGCGATTGCCACCGGGGTCATGTTCGGCTTCATGCACACCAATTTTCAGCAGGTATTTTTCGCGGCTATGATGGGAATTTATGCTGGCTTTGTTACCTACCGTACCCGCTCAGTCTGGCCTGCGATCCTGCTGCATTTTATGGTCAACGGAATCTCAGTGCTGCAAAGCATTGCGCTTAGTTTTACAGACATCAATGGGATAACTTATCAAGAAATAGAATATCTGATGCGTGTTGACCCGCAATATCTTTTGTCCCAGCTGGTGCCGATGGGGATGGTATCATTGCTGTCGCTGTTGTTTCTGGCACTTGGGGTCACGGGGCTGGTCGTGTTTATCAAAACGCTTATTAAATATCCGCAGGAGTTCAGTCTGCCTGATGAGCGCAGACATTCTCTGCTTCGTACACGGGATAAGTGCAAAATCTTTTTTGCCTCGCCGGCGATCATTGTATTTCTGATATTCAGCGTGCTGCTGTCCTGTATGAACGCGTTTATTGGATGAGGGATGATGACAACTGGTGATTTTTTCATCGGGTAGTCACAAGCATATATGGATGACTGCGTATTTGTAGACCCGGGTAAAATTATATTGGGGGATGATGTGTTAATCAGTCCGCAATGTGGCTTTTATCTGCCATTCATCCTTTGGATCCGGAGCTGCGCAGAAGGAGTTATGAGATGGCAAAACCGATCCGGGTGGGAAACAATGTCTGGTTCGGCGGTCATGCGACCGTTTTGCCGGGGGTTACCATCGGAGACAACACCGTCATCGGAGCCGGCAGTGTGGTGCCCCATGATATTCCATCCAATGTTGTGGCTGTCGGAAATCCCTGTCGGGTAATCAGACAGATTACCGGGGAAGAGAAAAGTGAAATGACAAAATAAAATAACGGGGCTCTCAATCAGATGAAATGATTGAGAGCCCCGTTATTTTTTACAAATCCCTGGACAAAGCAGCAGCATGGTTTCCAATAACGATTTTGTTTTACGGTGTGGGCCTTAGCTTTATCTTTCTGTTTTCTGGACGGAACAACATTCTGTACAATTATGGCAGCTGCAGCAGCCTCTTTTCCGGCGCTTTTTGCTTGACCACAGGATTCCGGCCACCGCGGCTGCCAGCAAGAGTAAAACTACGAGGTCGGCAGGTGTCATTTCAAGCACTCCTTTCTGATTTGTCAAATCAGCCGCCTACGACCAGACGGCCGATCTGGTAGACCAGCATCCCGACAAGATAAGCCACACCGGTCTGATACAAAACCGTGGCAAGTGCGGCGCGCATGGAGCCCAGCTCCCTCCTGGTTGCGGCAAAGGCGGCGATACAGGGCATATAAAGAATGGTGAAGGTCAAAAACGAAATCGCACTGAGTGGAGAAAAAATGGTGTTGAGTACACTGGACAATGCGGCATCGCTGGTCGCGCCGGTCAGAACCGCAAAAGTACTTTTTACGGATTCTTTGGCAGTGATGCCTGAAAGCAAGGCAGTGGAAGCACGCCAGTCGTTGAAGCCGAGCGGAATAAAAATCGGAGCGATAAAGCGGCCGATAGAGGCAAGAATGCTGGCGTCGCTGTTTGCAACATTATTTAACGACCAGTCGAAGCTCTGCAGGAACCAAATGACGATGGTTCCGATAAAAATGACAGTAAACGCCTTGCGGATGAAATCCTTTGCTTTTTCCCACATATGGAGCAGAACGCTGGTCGGCGCGGGAAGGCGGTAAGCAGGCAGTTCCATCACAAAAGGAACAGGATTGCCGCGAAAGACGGTGCTTTTGAGCAGAAGCCCCGACAGGACAGCGACCACCATTCCAAGCACATACAAAGAAATCATCACCAAACCGGCATGATGCGGAAAAAACGCCATCGTAATCATGCCGTAGATGGGAAGCTTTGCACTGCATGACATAAACGGGGTGAGAACAATCGTCATTTTACGATCGCGGTCGCTCGAAAGGGTACGAGTCGCCATAATGGCGGGTACACTGCATCCGAAACCGATCAGCATCGGTACGAAGGAACGGCCGGACAGCCCGATTTTACGCAGCAGCTTATCCATGACAAAGGCCACCCTCGCCATATATCCGCTGTCTTCCAACAGGGAAAGGAAGAAAAACAACAGTACAATGATGGGAAGAAAGGACAGAACACTGCCTACACCTGCAAAAATACCATCGATGACCAGCGAGTGAAGCCATGTGCTGACGCCGGCCTGCTCCATGAACCCCGATACCACATCGGACAACGCGTTGATTCCCCGGTCCATCAGTTCCTGAAGAGGGGCGCCCAGAACGGTGAATGTCAGCCAGAACACCAGCAGCATGATCAGCAGAAAAATCGGGATCCCCAAATATTTATGAGTCAGAATCCGGTCGATTTTTTCAGAGCGCACCTGCTCGCGGGTTTCCTGGTGTTTGAACACACAATCAGAACAGATTTTTTCAATATAATTATAGCGCATATCCGCCAGCGCGGCTTCGCGGTCGGTTCCGAGTGCATTCTCCATATCATGGACAAGATGATCAATAATATGAAGTTCCTCGTCGGTCAGCTTCAGGGCGTTTTTCATCGGCTCGTCGCCTTCCACCATTTTTGTGGCGGCAAACCGCGGGGGATACCCTGCGGCCTGTGCGTGATCCTCAATGATATGCGCGATGGAATGAATCGTACGGTGCAGTTCGCCGGTACAAAAATCAAGCTTGACCGGCGGCGTTTTAGATTTCACGGTTTTGACAACAGCAGCAGTGAGATCAGAGATGCCTTCCTTTTTGCTGGCGGAAATCGGAATAACCGGTATTGACAGATGTGCCGACAGCTTGGCGACGTCAATGCTGTTTCCGCTGGCCCGCACTTCGTCCATCATATTCAGTGCAATCACCATGGGAATATTCAGTTCCATCAGCTGGAGGGAAAGATAAAGATTACGCTCAATGTTCGTAGCGTCTACGATATTGATGATGGCGTCCGGATGCTCTTTCAAAATGAAGTCTCTGGTGACGACCTCCTCTGATGTGTATGGGGACAGAGAGTAAATCCCGGGAAGGTCCACCAGAGACATATCTTTTTGCTTGAGAATTTTTCCTTCCTTTTTCTCCACTGTGACCCCGGGAAAATTTCCAACATGCTGGTTGCTCCCGGTCAGGGCATTGAACAGCGTGGTCTTACCGCAGTTTTGGTTGCCTGCGAGCGCGATCAGATATCCCATTACCTTTCAGGCCCCTTTTTCAAAGTAATATTGGCGGCGTCGTCCTTACGGATCGTGAGAACATAGCCTCGCAGAAACAACTCGATTGGATCGCCCATTGGCGCAACTTTGCGAACGGTCACTCTTGTCCCCGGCGTCAGTCCCATGTCAAGCAGACGCCTTCGAAGCGCACCCTCTCCGCCAACAATATCAAGAACACCGCTCTGGCCGGGCGGCAGCTGGTCCAATGTCATTTTAAACGCCTCTCTTAAAAATACAATTGGTATATTTTATTTATAATTATTCCGGCAGCATAATATGTTAAATCAAGCTAACTACTTCTATTTTAAAACACATCAAGGGGTTTGTCAATGAAATTTAAAGTGGATTTTCCGCAAAACGGCGGATTACGGAATGTAATCATTATGGGAAAACTGTTACCGCTTTTTTGTCGAATTTACATACCTGTGTTATTGCTTTGAACAGTTTTTACCCATATAATAAAGGCAGATGCAAAACCTTAAAATAATATTAAGGAAAGAGGGATTTTTATGAAAAAAGTTTTTGCTTTTGTGATTGCAGCAGTACTTATGATGGGGCTGGCAGCCTGTCAGCCCACTACGGACGGGGAAAGCTCCCAAGCAGCACAGAATGATTCATCCAAATCCAGTACGATATCATCTGAGCAGGGGACAGACACCAGCTCCAAAGAGGAATCCTCTGCACCGGACAGCACATCCTCTGCACCGGAAACCTCTTCCCAGCCAGAGAATACAAGTTCCGGCTCTCAGACACCGGATTCCGAAACGAGCGAGCCGGATACAGAATCTGCTCCTTCCTCTGCGTCTGGCAGCGCGGATAAGCTGATTGCCGCAGCTAAGGCTGCGCTTGGCAAGCCGTTTGCACAGGGTGGATACCAGCTGGAAACCGGATTTGACAACTCGGGATTATTGTATTATGCCGCAAAGGAAAGCGGACTGGAGTTCCCCCGCAAAGTGGCGGATCAGGTCAATGCGGGAACCAAGGTCTCCTATGAGGAACTGAAACCTGGGGATTTCGCGTTTTTCAGCGGGGATGAAGCAGGTGTTGCCCAGATCGGCGGCATTGTGACGGCAGACGGTGTAATGATCATCAGCACCAAGCCCGGAGACGATGTGCATGAGCAGCAGATTACATCCAATTATTGGAAAACGCATTTTGTCAGCGGTGTCCGTCTGGGATAACCTTTATCTTCCATATGGTCTTTACTGAACTTGATAAAATCCCCGCAGCAGGTGAACGACCCTGCTGCGGGGATTTCTTAATTTGCCCAATATTTTCGGTCCAGACTGCGGTATTGAATTGCCTCTGCAACATGTGCGGCGCCGATCACCTCGCTGCCATCCAGGTCTGCAATGGTGCGGGACACTTTCAGAATGCGGTCATAGGCGCGGGCAGAGAGCCCGAGCTTTTCAAAAGCAGTTTTCAGCATGGAAAGTCCCTTGTCAGTCAGCCGGCAGATCTCATGCAGCTTGGCCGGTGTGATCCGCGCGTTGCAGGTGATGCCTGTTCCCTGGAACCGTTCGTTCTGTATGATCCGTGCAGCGTTGACCCGCGCTTTGATGGCGGCAGAGCTTTCGGCCTTTTCGGTCGACGAGATATGTTCAAACTCCACCGGCATGACATCAATATGCAGGTCCAGTCGGTCCAGCAACGGGCCGCTGACTCTGGAAAGATACTGCTGTACCTTCAGCCTCGAGCAGGTACACTGCCGGTTGGGACTGCCGAAATAGCCGCAGGGACATGGATTCATTGCTGCCACCAGCATGATCGAGCAAGGATAGGTCAGACTGCCGCTGACCCGTGATATGGTGACGGTGCCATCCTCCAGCGGCTGGCGCAGCACCTCCATGGCAGCCTTACTGAATTCGGGCAGCTCGTCCAGAAATAAAACGCCGTTGTGTGCCAGCGAGATTTCACCGGGCTTTGGGACAGCACCGCCGCCGGAAAGACCTGCGGCGGAAACGGTGTGATGAGGAGAACGAAAAGGACGTTTGGTAATCAGTGGAATATCATGTGGCAGAGTTCCGGCGATAGAATGGATTTTAGTGGTTTCCATGGATTCTGCGAAGGTCATATCCGGCAGGATGGAGGGAAGCCGTTTGGCCAGCATGCTTTTTCCGGAGCCGGGAGGACCGATAAGCAGGGCGTTGTGACCGCCGGCGGCCGCAATTTCGAGAGCACGGCGGGCAGTCAGCTGTCCTTTGACTTCTGAAAAATCGGGTTCCGGTAAATCGGTATGCGCAAAAGACTTGATCGGGGAGACGGCTTCCAGCTTTTTAGCTCCTGCCAAAAATGCAGTCAGGTCGTTGACATGCTCGATCCCAAAGACCCGGATACCCTCAACAACGGCGCCTTCCAAAGCGTTTTGACTGGGAACAAAAATGTTTTCAAATCCGTTTTCCTTTGCCTCCAGCACCATGGGAAGGACTCCGTTGACCGGACGCACCTCACCGTTTAGAGACAGTTCCCCTAAAAAAGCACAGCGGTCAAAATTCCCACCCAACTGGTCGGTCGAAAGCAGCATCGCAATGAGAATCGGCAGGTCATAAAGCGGGCCTGCCTTTTTGATGTCGGCAGGAGCAAGATTGACTGTGATTTTATTGACAGGGAACTGATAGCCGCAGTTTTTCATAGCCGAGCGCACCCGATCACGGCTTTCCTTGACTGCAGCATCAGGAAGTCCTACGACGTCAAATGAGGGCAGCCCGACGGTGATGTCAACTTCGACCTGAACAGGATAGGCATTCATGCCAAGCAGTCCCATGCTGTTGATTTTGGAATACAACACTAACGCCTCCTTTGTTGTTCTGCTATTTTATGCAGCAGCTTCGGTTGTATCTCCGGATAAGTCCAGCATTCGGGCAGTTCCTGAAACAGGGCGACAGCTTCGATTTCATAAGGCGGGAGGGGGCCGAGCCTTGTTATTTCAGCATAATATAGTGCTCCATATCCTTTTTGTGCGTGCCTTTCCGGATCAGAAACAGAGTAAAAGCCTGACGGAATCATGTTATACGCAATGGCACCGGTTTCTTCCCAGAGCTCCCGTTCGGCGGCTTGACGCGCGGATTCTCCTTCTTCAATATGTCCGCCGGGAAGCTCATAGGCAGTCCGGCTTTTATGCTTACAGAACAGCCAGCGCCCTTGAAAGCAGGCGGCGATTACAACATATTGCAGCATACGTTCATCTAATTCAGTATAAAACTCCACCTGTACCATATATGTTTTTCCATCCTTTATCTGGAGATTCGTTCGATATTACGGGCTTTTCCCGTGGTCTCGTCGATCTCGGCCAGCACCCCCTGAAGGACACAGGGGCCTTTGGCATTTTCAAATCTTGTCGGGACATGAAGCCGCATTCGTTCAATTACACATTCCGGCCGTACGCCCAGGATTGAGTCGCGCGGCCCTGTCATTCCAATGTCGCTGATAAAAGCAGTACCGTTCGGAAGGATCCGTTCGTCAGCGGTCTGAACGTGGGTATGGGTGCCAAAAACGGCAGAAACCCTGCCGTCCAGATACCAGCCGAGCGCTCCTTTTTCTCCTGTTGCCTCAGCGTGAAAATCCACAATATAAATATCCGCTCTGACCTCGCTCAGGATGCGGTCTGCGGCAGCAAACGGGCATCCGACCGGTTCCATAAAGGACTGCCCCAGCAGATTGATGACACAGACAGAATAACGTACGGTTTCAAACAGGTAAAAACCGGTGCCGGGACATTCCGCAGAAAAATTGGCCGGACGAATCAGGGCAGGGCGATCTTCAAAATAGTTGAAGATTTCTCTGCGCTTGAATACATGATTCCCGGTAGTAATAACATCAGCTCCGCTGTCAAACAGGCATTCTGCCGACTTTGGCAGGATGCCGTTCCCTACCGCTGAGTTTTCCCCGTTGACGATTGTAAGATCAACCTCGAGTTCCCGTTTCAGGGCAGGCAGAGCAGAACGGAGATAATCACATCCTGGCTGTCCCACCACGTCGCCAATCATAAGCAGCTTCATCTATGATATCCTTTCTCACTTGTTTGAGAGGCAGTAAATCGCAAAAAGAAAGCTGTCCCCGTTAGGAAACAGCCGATGGGTTTCTTTTATTATAGCAAAATCTGCTGCCGTTTGCAAGTAGTTTGCCTGCTCAAACGGCGGTACAGGCGGCAATCAGCCCGCCGCCCAGGACAACATCCCCCTGATATAACACAGCAGATTGTCCCTTGGCGGTTGCCCGCTGGGGCACATCAAATGCAATTTTTGCATGTTTTGCATCCAACGGTGTGACAAACGCACCGCAAAGCGGAGCCGCAGAGCGGATCTTGACTTCGGCCGTTCCCGGTTCCAACGGCCGCCCTGAAATAGTTGTGACATCTTCCAGCAGGATTTCAGAGAAATATTCCTTTCCGCTGTCTGCCAGATAGATATTTCCCGATTCCGGGTCGATCTCCCGAATAAACACAGGGCGTCCCAGCGCGATCCCCAGTCCCTTGCGCTGGCCTACGGTATAATGGAGAATCCCGGCGTGCTGACCACAGGGCTTGCCCTCGGGAGAGATGAAGACGCCGCTCTTTGATTTTCCGTAGTGACGTTCAATATAACCGGCATAGTCGTTGTCGGGAATAAAGCAGTTTTCCTGGCTGTCAGGCTTGCCTGCCGCCGATACGCCCAGCTCTGCGGCGATTGCGCGCACCGTATCCTTTTCCAGTTCTGCCAGAGGAAGCAGCAGCCGGGACAACACCCGCTGATCCAGACGGTAGAGCATATAGGACTGGTCGCGTTTCAGAGAAATGCCGCGCTTAAGCAGAACCTCACTGCCGTTTTGCTCCAGTCTGGCATAATGACCGGTCGCGATCCATTTGATTCCCAGTTCGTCCGCTGTGTCGGTCAGGGTCCTGAACTTGACCAGCGGATTGCAGATGACGCAGGGATTCGGCGTCCGCCCCCGCATGTACTCAGCTGCAAAATAATCAATGACCTGTTTTTGAAACAAATCAGTCATGTCCCGCACATAAAGCGGGATACCAAGCGAGCCGGCGCTTTCTTCAGCAGCTTTGACGGTGTCTTCGTGGGCAGGGGACATTTTGAGAACCAGTCCTGTGACGTCATACCCCTGCTCCTTCAGCAGATGGACACAGACTGTGCTGTCGACGCCGCCGCTCAGCGCCACCAGGACCTGTTTTGGATTATTCGACATGGCACGCTTCACAGTCGTTGATTTCACCTACAATTGGCGTCGGGTCGATTCCGCGGCGGCGGTAATAGTCGGCAAGAGCGCTTTTTATGGCCTGTTCCGCCAGCACGGAGCAATGAATCTTGACAGGCGGAAGACCATCCAGTGCTTCCACGACTGCTTCATTGGTCAGCTTGAGCACCTCGCTGATCGGCTTGCCCTTAATCAGCTCGGTTGCCATGGAACTGGTTGCGATCGCCGCGCCGCAGCCAAAGGTTTTGAAGCGAACATCTGTTATCACATCATCCTGTACCTTGATGTACATTTTCATAATGTCGCCGCATTTTGCGTTCCCGACTTCGCCGACACCGTCCGCATCAGGCAGTTCGCCCACATTCCGCGGGTTGGCGAAATGATCCATTACCTTCTCACTGTATAACATACTCATTGATTATCATTCCTTACTTTTTATTCCTGCCATACCGGAGACATCATCCGCAGCTGTGCCACAATTCCCGGCAGTACTTCCAGGATATAGTCGATATCGTCTTCTGTATTTTCTTCAGACAATGTAATCCGCAGAGAGCCATGAGCAATTTCGTGTGGCAGTCCGATTGCGGTTAAAACATGAGATGGGTCCAGCGAACCCGAAGTGCAGGCTGAACCGGATGAGGCACAGACCCCGGCCATGTCCAGCTTCAGCAGCAAGCCCTCTCCCTCGATCCCTTCAAAGGAAAAATTGGCATTCATACAAAGCCGCGGCTTTCTCCCGCCGTTGAGACGGGCTTTCGGGATCTCTGCCAGCACCGTATCGATCAGTCTGTCCCGCATTTTGGACAGCCGTTCGGCTTTTTCCTCAATCTGTGCGGCCGCATCGGAAATCGCCTGTCCGAGCCCAACGATTCCGGGAACATTTTCTGTTCCGCCCCGCCGTCCGCGCTCCTGTGCTCCGCCGTCCATCAGGTTTTGCAGCACGATGCCTTTTCGGATATAGAGTGCGCCGATCCCCTTAGGAGCATGGAGCTTGTGCCCGGAGAGCGAAAGCAGATCGATACAGTCGGCGTTTACGTCAATTTTTACATTTCCAATTGCCTGAACGGCGTCTGTGTGGAAGAGCACGCCTTTCTCCCGGCATATTCGGCCGATCTCCGCAATCGGCTGGATGGTGCCGATCTCGTTATTGGCGTACATAACGGTAACGAGCGCAGTGTCCTCCCGAATGGCGTCTGCGACCTGCTGTGCCGTCACATATCCGTCTGGGCTGACAGGAAGATAGGTGACCTCAAATCCGCTTTTTTCCAGCGTCTCACAGGAGTGCAGCACGGCATGATGCTCAAAGGCGGTGGTAATAATATGTTTTTTCCCTTTTTTGAGCAGTCGGGCGCAAACGCCTTTGATTGCCCAGTTGTCAGACTCGGTGCCTCCTGATGTAAAGAAAATCTCCTGAGGATCGGCGTTTAGTGCCTGCGCTACTTGCCGGCGGGCTTCCATAACGGCCAGCGCTGCTGCACGCCCGGCAGCATGAATGCTGGAGGCATTTCCGTATGTTTCTTTTAAAAACGGTACCATGGCATTAAATACCCGGTCTGATACCCGTGTGGTTGCTGCATTGTCAACATATCGCTGTTTCAAAGTATCTACCGCCGGAACGCTGTTTCAACAGCATTCCGCTTCCTTTCTGGTATGGTACTCTTATTATACACTAATTTAGTATATTTATCAAGCCCTATTTCAAATATTTTTGAGACTGTGCAACTGCCAGCCGGTCACAGCGTTCGTTTTCGGGATGCCCGGCGTGCCCCTTGATCCAGATATAATGGATGTCGTGTTTTTCAGTCAGCGTCAGCAGACGTTCCCACAGATCAGCGTTGAGAGCGGGTTTTTTGTCTGCTTTTTTCCAGTTATTTTGCTGCCAGCTTCTGGCCCAGCCTTTGGTGAGCGCATCAATCACATATTTGCTGTCACTGCAGAGCGTTACCTCACAGGGCTCCTTCAGTGCTTCCAGAGCAGCGATCACCGCGCTCAGCTCCATGCGGTTGTTGGTCGTTTCCGCCGCGCCGCCGGAAAGTTCTTTTTCGCTGCTGCCGTACCGCAGCAGCGCGCCCCAGCCGCCGGGGCCGGGATTTCCGCTGCAGGCTCCGTCGGTGAAAATTTCCACTTTTTTGCGTGGCATTCGGAATGTTCCTTTCTGCCGCATCCAGCCGCGGGATGATTAAAGTCCCAGCAGCTCTTCCGCGTTTTTGTGATATATTTTTTCTTTGTCTGCATCAGACAGTCCCAGGCTTTCCACCATGGAAACGGTGTCGGTAATATTTCCCCATGGAAAATCCGTGCCATACAATATTTTCTCCGCAGAATGAGCATTTATGACGGCTTTGATTTTTTGGGTGCTCATTGTCTTATAACAGATCGACAGATCGAGCCAGCAGTCCAGCCCACAAAGCTTTTCGAGGGTTTCCTGATTATCCAGGCAGTTTCCTAAATGCGCTAATACAATTTTTGCGCCTTGAAAGTCCTTTACGACCTTGGATGAGCGGTCGGGGTATCCTCTGCGGCTGTCGGGATAGGCGGTGTCAAACCCCGCGTGAAACAGCAGGATCATATCGCGCTTCACACAAGCCTCATAAAACGGATAGACCGCTTTATCGTCCATATCAAAGCCCTGATATTCGGGATGAAGCTTAACGCCCTTCAGGCCGGCCTCCTTTGCACGATCCAGCTCATAGACGACATCCTCCGCCAATGGGTGAAGGGAAGCGAAGGAGATGACCTTACCGCCGTTGTGCTCAATCACAAAGCTGTTCGCATTTTTTTGCTGCGCGGGCGTCTGAGCGACGTTGAGCAGCACGAACTTGTCGATTCCGGCTGCATCCATTTTGGCACAGGTATCAGAGAAGGTGCCGTCGGACTGCGGCTCATATCCGGAGTTTTGAGCCAATGCAGCGATTGCATGAGCGGCGATCCGATCCGGAAACGCATGTACATGAAAATCAATGATCATAAAAGAATATCTGCCTTTCTGTAAAAAAGAACTGAAAAAATGCGTACCCTGCGGTACGCATTTGAGCGTGTCGAAAAAGTCGACGCGCTCTCGAGGGACAAACACAATCACAGCGGCAAAGCCTTGTTCTGTGTTTTTCCCCCGACACCCCCTTTTCAGTCGAAAACCGGCTCCGCAGGAGGCTTTGCCTCTGCTCACCGCCGGTTTTCTCTCAAGGAGCCACTTCGGCGGCGCATGTCCGCCTGCGTGACGATTTTTTATTTTTCGACAGTCTGAAATGCATCCTCTGCGGTACGCATTTCAATGCTGTAAAAAGCCTCAGATGCCGCAGTCATTATAATCCTGCCACTTTTCATTATAGGCCTTTTCGCTGTAAAGACGGTAAATAAAATAGGCTACGGTCGTCGCAATGGCGGCAGCGCCCAAAAGGACCGAAATGATTGACATCAGCTTTGTATCATGCTTCTTTTCACTTTTCATCCTGCTTCCATCCTTTCCGAAAGCGCATCTTTCTTTAAGCGGAGTATCTTATTCTCTATCATACTGTTTTTTGGGGGAATTGTCAAGAAAAAACACCTGAAATTCTAAAATTATAATATCAATCCGGCAATTAGTTCGTTGGAAACCAGAAAGCCGCGCGGCGTCAGGGAAAGAACGCCGTCCCGTATTTGGACATAACCTGCTTTTTCAAACCGTGCTGCTTTTTTCAAAAGATTTTCAGCAGAAACACCGAACTGTTTCAGCGTTCGGGTATCCAGTCCCTCGGTCAGCCGCAGGCGGAGCATAGCATATTCCTCAAAACCGCCGGCCCGCTCATCAGTGACAAAGATTGTCTGCTCCGGTGCCGCCAGATACTGCCTCAGTTCACGGGTATGTCCCCAGCGGCGTCTGTGCCAAAAGCTGTGTGCCGCCGGTCCAAAGCCCAGATACTCCTCGCAGTGCCAGTATTTTAGATTGTGACGGCATTCCAGCCCCGGCAGGGAAAAGTTGGATATTTCGTATTGATGAAATCCTGCGCGGGACAGCACATCCACGACTGTCAGATAAATATCACAGGTTACATCTTCGGCCGGGCATTCAGCCTCTATTCTGCGAGCGTAAAAGGGAGTCCTATCCTCGATCTTCAGCAGATAAGCAGAAATATGCTGCACGCCAAGCTCCAGAGCAAATGAAACGGATCGCAAGGCAGACTCCGGCGTCTGATGAGGAATACCAAGCATCAAATCGACGGAAATGTTGGTAAATCCCGCGTTTTGTGCTGCCTTGACTGCTTCTTGAACCTGCTGCGGTGTGTGTCTGCGTCCCAGTGCCAGAAGCTCCTCTGAGACGGCAGACTGCATCCCAAATGAAATGCGGTTGAAGCCGGCTTCCCGCAGCCGGTAAAGCATGGCTTCCGTAATGCTGTTTGGATTTGCCTCCAAAGTAGCTTCACCTGAAAAGCGAAACTGCTTCCGTGCGGCTTGTATGAGGCGAATCAGGTTCTCTGTTCCCAGCAGAGGGGGAGTGCCGCCGCCCAGATAGAACGTATCGGCCATGAGCGTGTCATTCGCCTGCATCTGCATTTCGTTCAGCAGCGCGTCAGTGTATTGGTCTGTCAATAAAAGGTCACCGACCGAGTAAAAGTCGCAGTAAGGGCATTTTCCGTTACAGAATGGAATATGCAAATAAAGACCGATGGTATCCATATATTTGCGGGCGGCAGAAATTCTCCGCCCAATGCCGCTCCTTTCCTGAAAAAACACCATTTCATTTTTCAAACAAAAGCAAAATCCGGACGCATTTTGCGTCCGGATTCCGACTTTTTTGGTGACCCGTGCGAGAATCGAACTCGCGATACCGCCGTGAAAGGGCGGTGTCTTAACCTCTTGACCAACGGGCCGTAATGGTAGCGGTAAGTGGATTCGAACCGCTGACACTGCGGGTATGAACCGCATGCTCTAGCCAACTGAGCTATACCGCCATATTGGTCTGTCCCGATTTACGGAACAGATTGCTTAATAATTATAATATGAATTCTGCCAAAAGTCAAACATTTTTTTTGAGTTTTCTGATTTTTGTTATGATATCACAAAACAGTATCCAGTATATCCATAAAATTGACAGATATGCGGCAAAACTATTTTGTCCAGTCGATTTCGGACATATCCTGTGCTTTCAGAAATTCATTGGTTTTCAAGAAATGACCGCAGCCAAAAAATCCGTTGAAGGCGGAAAGCGGACTTGGATGTGCCGCAGTCAGAACCAGATGACACGGGTTTGTGATCAAATTTCTTTTTGCTTTGGCATTGGCACCCCACAACAGAAATACAATGGGCTGTTCCCGTTCGTTGAGCAGCGAAATGATCCGGTCGGTAAAAATTTCCCATCCGATTCCGCGGTGAGAGTTTGCCCGGTACTGCCGCACAGTCAGGACCGTATTCAGCAGCAGGACGCCTTGCTCTGCCCAGCCGGTCAGACAGCCGCTTTTGCCTTTCAGATCAATATGATACTCATTCCCGATTTCCTGATAAATGTTTTGAAGAGACGGAGGCACGGGAACGCCTTCTTTGACTGAAAAGCTCAGGCCGTGTGCCTGTCCCGGTCCGTGATAGGGATCTTGTCCCAGAATGACGACCTTTACGTCATGATAAGGCGTGTATTTCAGTGCGTTAAAAATGTCGTACATGGAGGGATAGACAGTCTGAGTTTGATATTCATGGGCAAGAATATGCCGCAGCTTTTTGTAATAGTCCTTTTGCAGCTCGTCCTGCAATAGCATATCCCAGTCGTTGCCAAACTCGATCATACCATTTTCCCTCCTGCTGAGTAAGCGGGCGGAGATGCCGCCGGTCCGTTTTTCGCCAGATTAGGCCGTCTGGTCTGTTTCAATACGAGTGAAATATTTATCATGATACGACTTGCTCAGCGCCTGATAGTCGTCAGTTTCGCCCTGATGCATCCGTTTGATGTAATCGTGGCGGTTCAGTGATTCCTTATCATTATTGGTGCCGATGATATAAACGCCGATGTTGGAGCAGTGATCAGAAATCCGCTCGATATTGGTCAGGGCTTCCAAAAAGACGACGCCTGCATCAATCGTACATGTTCCGTTTTCCAGGCGTTTGATATGACGGAATTTCAAGGTGTCTTCCATCGTGTCAATGATTTCTTCAAGAGGCTCGATCCTTCTTGCAATGCCGACATCATTTTGGCTGAATGCATCAAGTGCCATATCGATAATCTCGCTGACTGCATCGCAGATTGCGCTCAGTTCTCCCATGGCCTGATCAGAAAACTGTACTTTTTTCTGGTACAACAGCTCTGCGCTCTCCACTAAATTAATGGAATAGTCTCCTACCCGCTCAAATTCGGAAACCACCCGAAGCAGATGGGTGATTTTTTTGCTTTCAGGTTCGGTCAGTTCACAGTCGTTGAGCTTGACCAGGTAATTGTTTACCTTGTCTTCCATTTTGTCGATTGCATCTTCGTATTCCCGAATTTTTTGAGCAGTTTTATCGTTATATTGTGCAAACAGCGATATCGCTTTGCCAAAATTGGATTTAGCAAGCCTTCCCATGTTGGAAATGACGATCTCACACTGTGCCAGCGCTAAGGAAGGAGAACGGAGAAAGCGGTCGTCCAGTTTGGCAAGAGCGCTTTCATCAATTCCCAGTTCATCCTCCGCTTTGTTTTTGGGATCGCGAATGATAAGTTCCGCGAGCTTTGCCAGCAATCCTGCAAATGGAACCAGCAGAATAGTGACAACAACATTGAACAGGGTATGAAAATTCGCAATGCCGCCCCTGTTGATTGGATCATCCCAAAAGGTAAAGCCAACCGTATATTGAATAGCATAAACGCCGATCAAAAAAATAGCGGTGCCAATGATATTAAACATCAGATGTACGGCCGCAGAACGTTTGGCATTTTTGTTTGCGCCGATACTGGCGAGGATTGGCGTGATGCAGGTGCCGATATTCTGCCCCATGATAATTGGAAAGGCGGATGAAAATGTGATGGCGCCCGTCGAACTCAACGCCTGTAAAATGCCAATAGACGCAGACGAACTCTGGATAATGGCGGTTACAACTGCACCTACCAGCACGCCCAGGAAAGGGTTCTGCAAAGCGGCAAATAAGTTGGCAAATTCGGGAGACTCCGCAAGCGGCTTTACCGCTTCCTCCATACCGAACATGCCGTTAAAAAGAATGCCAAAGCCCAGAAGAATCTGACCGATGTCCTTGAATTTTGTCCGTTTGGAAGCCATGAACATCAGAATGCCGACAATGGCTATCAGCGGGGCAAGAGTGGTGGGCTTTAAAAACTGTAAGAATAAATTTGCGTTTGCGTCTGAATCCAAATCGCCGAGGCGAAGAATCTGCGCGGTTACAGTCGTACCGATGTTGGCACCCATGATGACGCCGACGGCTGGCTTGAGCTTGAGGATTCCGGCGTTGACCAGACCAACCACGATAACGGTCGTTGCAGATGAGCTTTGGATAGCGGCAGTGACCAACAGCCCCAGAAGAACGCTCATCAGCGTGTTCTTTGTCAGCTTTTCCAATGTCTGTTCCATGCGTCCGCCGGAGAGCTTTTCTAAACCGGAGCCGAGCATGGACATTCCATAAAGAAACAGCGCCAATCCTCCCGCCAGGCTGATTACCATAAAAATGTTGCTCATGTCTGTGGTCAGTCCTTTCCTTTTGAACTGCTGTTTTACCAAACGTTGAAATAAAATCCTGCCAACGGCTAAAAGCTTTTATTTTAGCTTTGGCAGGGGTACGTCTGAATATTCCCGACAGCGCCGGGACAGCAGAAGCTGCATACCATTCATAACGAAGCGCTGCTTTTTCTGTAAAATGTGTTTGTCGGTATCTGTCGAATTTTGTAAGCCGGATACTATTATTATAGCATGGGGCAGCTATGACTGTATATCTTTTTTTATTGTCTGAAAATGAGAACATTTTTTGGTTTTTATCAGAATTTTATCCGATTTGACAAAAATTATTGAATTGGTTTTTCCATGACATAATCATTCATAACAAAACCGTTCCCAATATCGGCGTCCTGTTCATAAGCAATCAGAAATCCCATCTTGTCATAAGCCGCAAGTGAATTTTTATTGTCCCGGTTACAGGTCAGACGGATTTTGGGATACCCCTCTTTTCTGCATAATTCAGTTAAAAAATCAATTCCTGCCCGGGCAAATTTTCTGCCGCGGAACGCTTTCTTTAAGTACAGCTTGCTTAAAAACAAGGCGTCTTTCTGCGGCTGGATCCCGATATATCCGATTTCCTTGTCTCCCAGCCGGAAAAAGTAATAGCGGTAGCCTTCCTCATGGACAGCATGTGTGATTGCCTGTTCCGACTGAAATTTATTCACCATATAATCAGTCTGTTCCATCCCAATGATCGGCGGAAAATGTTCGTGCCAGATTTCATCCGCGATTTGAGCGAGCAGTGGGATTTCTTCTCCTTTGACCGGTACGATTTCCAAAGACTCCATCATGGTTTTTAGCATCCTTTCCATTAAAATGAAAGAAGCCGGCCTGCATCCTGCAAGCCGGCTTCTGCTATGTTCCCGATCCGTTACTGATCGATTTTCTCGTCGCTCCAGGAGTACATTTTACGCAGCTCGGCACCGACCTTTTCCAACTGGTGCTCGCTCTTGATTCTTCTGGTCGCGGTAAAGTTCGGACGTCCGACCTTGTTCTCCATGATCCAGTTGCGTGCAAAAGTACCATCCTGGATCTCTTCAAGAATCTTCTTCATTTCTTTCTTGGTTTCTTCGGTGACGATCCGTTTTCCGGTCTGGTAGTCACCATACTCCGCGGTGTCGGAGATGGAATAGCGCATCTTGGAGAAACCACCCTGATAGATCAGGTCAACGATCAGCTTCATTTCATGAATACACTCGAAATAAGCATTCTGCGGATCGTATCCGGCTTCAACCAGCGTTTCAAAGCCGGCCTGCATCAAGGCAGTCACACCGCCGCAGAGGACAGCCTGCTCACCGAACAGGTCGGTCTCTGTCTCCTGACGGAAGGTGGTTTCCAGAACACCTGCTCTGGAGCCGCCGATTCCAGCCGCATAAGCCAGCGCGATATCCATTGCACGGCCGCTTGCATCCTGATATACTGCCGCCAGGCAGGGCACGCCCTTGCCCTCAACATATTCGGAACGAACAGTATGGCCAGGTCCTTTCGGAGCGACCATGATGACATCCACTCCGGCCGGAGGCTTGATCTGTTCAAAGTGGATATTGAAGCCATGCGCAAACGCCAGCACCTTGCCCTCGGTCATGTATTCCTTGATCTCAGCATCATAGATGTCTTTCTGTTTCTCGTCGGGAAGCAGGATCATCACAATGTCAGCTGCCTTTGCGGCTTCAGATACTGTTGCGACCTTCAGGCCGGCAGCTTCCGCTTTCGGCCAGCTTTTGCTGCCCTTGTACAAGCCGACGATGACGTCAACGCCGCTTTCATGCAGGTTGAGCGCATGTGCATGTCCCTGGCTGCCGTAGCCGATGACTGCGACGGTTTTCCCGTCCAGCAGGCTTAAATTACAGTCGCTTGCATAATAGATTTTTGCCATTTTATATTCCTCCTAAAAGAATAAATTTATTTTTTGACAGTGATAAAGTCGCTGCCTCTTTGGGTGGCTATGGTACCGGTGCGGATGACTTCCCGCAGCCCATATGGGCGAAGGAGTTCCAGCAATGTCTCCAGGCGCTCTGTTGTGTCGGAGGCTTCAATGGTCATGGTGGTACGGGAGATGTCACAGATTTTAGAATCTGTGATCCGCACAATATTCATAATTTCGCCCCGTTCGGCTGCACCTGCTGCAACCTTGACCAGCAGCAGTTCCCGGCTGATGGTTTCCGCCGGGGCAAGAGTCTTGACCTTGATAACGTCAATCAGCTTGTTCAGCTGTTTTTCGACCTGTTCCACAGTGTATTCGTTTCCATCCACAATGATGGTAATTCTGGAAACCGTCGGATCATCGGTTACGCCGACTGCCAGGCTGTCAATGTTGAAGCTGCGGCGTGAAAACAGACCGGACACTCTGGACAATACGCCGGGGTGATTTTCCACCAAAATAGAGATTGTATATTTCATAAGCGTACCCTCCCAGTCTTACAGTGTAGCTTCATCCGGATCGACAATACACTCAAGCAGATAAGGCCCGTCCGCAGCAAGCATTTCGTCTATCGCAGAGCCCGCATCCTTAAGGGAAGTAATGCTTTTGGCTGGAATGCCATATGCAGCCGCCAATTTGGGAATATCAGGAACGTTTTCCAGATCGACTGCGATCTGGCGGTCATGATATCCCTTGGTCTGCAGCTCGCGTACCATGCCAAGCCGTTGGTTTTTCATCACGATGATTTTCACAGGAATATCATGCTGACGGATAGTAGCAAGCTCCATCATCTGCATCTGGAAGGAGCCGTCACCACAGACAGCAATGACCTGCCGCCCGGGATCGGCCAGCTTCGCGCCCATAGCGGCGGGGACAGAATATCCCATGGTGCCCATCCCTCCGGAAGTCAGAAAACGTCCATGCGGCACCATGAACTGGTTGGCAGTCCAAATTTGGTTCTGTCCGACATCTGCTACCACGACTGCGTTGTCGTTGAGCTTCTGAGACAGGAGCGTGATGAACGCCTTGGGATTGACCGTGCGGGGGCGTTCCTCCATATCCGGTACAATACTTGTTTTCAGTGCGTTCAGCTCCGCATTCCATGCGCTGTGGTCACAGGGTGCGACCTTATCTATGATTTGCTTCAGAATAATACTGGCATCCCCCACAAGCGGGATTGCCGCTTCCATATTTTTGCCGATTTCAGCCGGGTCAATATCAATATGGATGATTTTCGTTCGCTTTTCCAGGATGCCAGGTGTGGAGACCGCACGATCCCCGACACGGGCGCCGATCAGAATCAGCAGATCCGCAGTCAGCAATGCAGTATTGGCGGCCTTTTTTCCATGGCTGCCGATCATCCCGAAGTACAAGGGATGATCGACCGGTACGGCACTGATCCCCATCATGGTCGTGACGATCGGGATGCTGCATTTTTGTGCCAGCTCCAGCAATTCACCGCCTGCATCGGCGGCAAAGACTCCGCCCCCTGCACAAATCAGTGGTTTTTCAGCCTCTGAAATGGCGGCAATGACCCGTTTGATTTGAACGGGATGCCCCTTGGTGCTGGGATTGTAGCTCCGGATGGAGATGGATTTCGGATAATCAAACGCGATCGGAACCTTCTGAACATCCATCGGCACGTCAATCAGGACAGGACCGGGACGTCCGCTGCCCGCAATATAAAAGGCTTCCTTGAAAATACGGGGGATATCCTCTGCGTTTTTTACCAGATAGCTATGCTTGACAAAGGACTCGACCGCCCCCGTGATATCAGCTTCCTGAAAAACGTCTCGCCCCAGCAGATCGCTGTTGACCTGGCCGGTGATGGCAACGACAGGAATCGAGTCCATATAAGCGGTTGCAATGGCAGTGATCAGATTGGTCGCACCGGGGCCGGAGGTTGCAATGCAGACAGCAGGCTTTCCCGTGATCCTGGCATAGCCATTCGCGGCATGGCCGCCGTTTTGCTCCTGACGCACCAGAACATGACGGATTCCGGAATCAGCCAGTGCATCGTAAAACGGGCAGATCGCCGCACCAGGATATCCAAAGACGGTTTTGATCCCCTCTTTTTCCAAACATTTCACCATTGCTTCTGCAGCGGATATCATCTGATCACCCTCTCCGTTATTCTGGTTAAGCGCTAAAACGATATAAATTATCTTTAATTATACAGTTTTTGCTTTTTGAACGCAAGAGGAAAATGCAGGATTTTTTTAAAATCTTGTAAAATATTAGAATCACGCATAAAAAAGGCGCGGAAAGCGCCTGCATTTCCGTGCCTTTTGAAATTTTGGAATTCTAAGAAAGTGATTTTACCATTTCAATATGCGGACAGTGCTCTTCATAATGATACTTATCTGAAGCAGGATGATATCCCAGTTTTTCATAAAAGCCCTGCGCCTGGAGCTGTGCAGACAATCGTGCCTCGGTGCCGCCCAGCTGCTCGATTTTTTCTTCCAGCTTCTCAATAACAATCGTTCCGACATGCAGACGGCGGTATTCGCGGCAGACTGCCACCCGTCCGATAATGAACTGTCCGTCTCTCAGAAAAGTTCGCCCTGTTGCAATCGGCTTGTCGCCGTCATACAGCACAACATGCCATGCCAACGAATCGATTTCGTCAAATTCTTCTTCAAAGCCCTGTTCCACAACAAAAACCTGTTTTCTGACCGCTGCTGCGTCTTCAAAACCCGCCAATCCCCGCTGCATTCTGCTGGTGATTCTCAAAGCAGATTCCGCCTCCTGTTCGTTTGCGACCAGTGATAAGCCGCTTAATAAAAACAGCAGCAAAAGCCCGGTTTGATGCCACAGCACTGTAACATCCGTGATGCCATGTACAAAAACGGAAACCGCAATTGCACCGGCAAAGATCCCGATTGGCTTATATTTGGACTGCAGCGCTGCTTTGAAATGAATGCCGTATTGCTTGATAAAAATCATGGCAAAAGATACGGTACCGACAATGCCGTAATTCAACAAGAGGTCCAATAAAATATTGTGCGCGTGAGGCTGATGGAGCAGATTGTAGGTTTCAAAGGCACTGTATGACCAGTAGCCAAGTGTCCCCATCCCCAACAGCGGATTCTGCAGAAAACCGTTGAACGCCTGCCCCCAGATATGCATTCGAACCGAACAGGTTTCTTCAATAAAAGACATACGAGGCAAAATATCCGGAATCAGCAGGACGGATGCAACAATTGCAACTCCAAGCCCCATGACCGCTCCAAGCGCTTTGAAGCGGCGGTTGAACAGCAGAAATGCGGCTGCTGCGATTCCGATTGCAGCGCAGGCCGAAAAACTGTTGGAGAGATAAAGCGCTATATAGTTTATCCCTAAAACAGCGGCATAAAAAACTCTTCGTTTCGGCTGCTTGTTTGACAGGAACTTGTAAAGACAAATCAAAGATATAAACTCAATGACGCCGCCGTAATAGTTTGGATTCATGAAAACAGAGGCACTGCGGTAAACATCTCCGGGATCGCCGGGATAAATCACAGAATATATTTTTTGCGCATAGGCGAGCAGTGCACAGGGCACACTCATGACAACCGCAATATTCAGACAGTTTTCAAAGATATGCCGTTTCATCACACGGGAAATCCAAATTCCGATTACCAGCAGAATGAGTACACCGATGCCGGCCGCAAGACCAAGCAGATGCTCCTGAAACAGCGGGGACAAAAACAGCGGGATGCAAAAAAGAGCCAGCCATTTGATGCTGTCCGCGCCGAAAACCTTGCTGCGGTAATTCTTTTTAACCAGGATATAGAAAAATGTAACCAGTAAAACCGCTGCTGTTGCAACATACGGCAAAAATATACTGAACATCAGAAAGTAGCACAATTTTTCCTGTGACGGGGAAGAACGGATAAAAGCGATTTTTCTCCGAACGGTATTTAACATGGTTGGCGTCACCTCTTTTCGTTCCTATTATACACAGTTTGACCGTTAATTGGGTTACAAAACCATTACATTTTGGCATCAGTCTGCTTTCAATTTATGCGAAAAACAGAAAAACAGCTGATATTTTGTTGAAATTTCTCCTGTTTTTATAAAAAATAACTTTATTTCTTTCCATTGCTTTCCTACATCATAACCCGCAGCAGGACAGATGGTTGCTTGACAAAGCGTGGAAATCACGATAGAATGATTATGTTTATAAGTTTTCAGACCGGTTATCTTTCAGGAAAGGAAAGATTATTTTTATGCCCCCAAAAAGAACAAGCTACAATAACCAGAGCATTTCTGCACTCAAAGGAGCAGAGCGCGTCAGAAAACGTCCGTCTGTTATTTTCGGGTCAGACGGGCTGGAAGGCTGCGAGCATTCTGTTTTTGAGATCCTCTCCAATTCGATCGATGAGGCAAGGGAAGGCTTCGGCAAAAAGATCATCCTGACGCGGTATCTGGACGGCTCTGTCGAGGTGCGGGACTATGGCCGCGGTATTCCGGTAGACTATAATGAAAAAGAACAGCGCTACAACTGGGAGCTTGTTTTTTGTGAGCTCTATGCAGGCGGAAAGTATCATAATAATGAAGGAGAAAATTATGAGTTTTCTCTTGGGCTGAACGGACTGGGCTCCTGTGCAACGCAGTATGCGTCGGAATATATGGATGTGACCGTCTGGCGGGACGGTTACGAGTACGCTCTTCATTTTGAAAAGGGAGAGAATATCGGCGGACTGCAAAAAACGCCGACAAACAAAAAGGAAACCGGGAGCCTCCAGCGCTGGAAGCCCGATCTGGATGTTTTTACCGATATTGATATTCCGGTCGAATATTATGAAGACACACTGAAAAAACAGGCGGTAGTCAACAGCGGGATTCTGTTTGTGTTCCGCAACGAGACATCAAACGGCTTCGAAACAAAAGAATATCTGTATCCCAACGGCATTACAGATTACGTCAAGGAACTGCTGGGGGATGAGCCTGCTTTGACAGGTGTACAGTTCTGGCAGGCGGAGCGCCGCGGCCGAGACCGGGAGGACAAGCCGGAATACAAGGTAAAGCTGTCGGTGGCGCTTGCGTTTTCCAACCGTCTGAAGCTGACGGAGTATTATCATAATTCCAGCTTTCTGGAATACGGCGGAGCGCCGGACAAAGCAGTGCGGCAGGCATTCGTTTCTCAGATTGACGCGTATCTCAAGCAAACGGGAAAGTATTTAAAGAATGAAAGCAAAATCAGCTACGCTGATGTAGAAGACTGTCTGGTGCTGGTCTCCTCCTCTTTTTCGACCCAGACTTCCTATGAAAACCAGACAAAAAAGGCGATCAACAACAAGTTTATTTATGAAGCGATGACCGACTTTTTAAAGCATCATCTGGAAGTGTTCTTTTTGGAGAATCCAGACGACGCCAACCGGATTGCGGAACAGGTGATGATCAACAAGCGCAGCCGGGAAAACGCGGAAAAGACCCGTTTGAATCTCAAGAAAAAGCTGGCAGGTACTGTTGATTTTACCAACCGGATTCAGAAATTCGTGGACTGCCGTACCAAGGATGTCAGCAGACGGGAGATTTATATCGTTGAGGGTGATTCTGCGCTTGGTTCCTGCAAGCAGGGGAGAGATGCGGAGTTCCAGGCGATCATTCCGGTGCGGGGCAAAATACTCAACTGCCTGAAAGCGGATTACGACAAGATCTTTAAAAACGATATCATCACCGATATCATCAAGGTGCTGGGCTGCGGCGTCGAGGTGAAGTCGAAGGCCAACAAGGAGCTTTCCTCCTTTGATTTAAACGGGCTGCGCTGGAACAAGGTCATTATCTGTACCGATGCTGATGTGGACGGCTTTCAGATCCGCACGCTGATTCTGGCGATGCTCTATCGTCTGACGCCGACATTGATTGAGGAAGGCTATGTTTATATCGCAGAGTCGCCGTTGTTTGAAATCACGACCAAGGATAAGACCTACTTTGCCTATAACGAGCAGGAAAAAGATCGGGTGCTTAACGAAATCGGAAATGCAAAATATACGCTGCAGCGCTCCAAGGGCCTGGGTGAAAATGAGCCTGATATGATGTGGATGACCACAATGAATCCCGAAACACGCCGCCTGATCAAAGTTACGCCCGAAGAAGCAGAACGCACCGCGCAGATTTTTGATATCCTGCTGGGAGACAATCTGCAGGGCCGGAAGGATTACATTTCGGAATACGGGCATTTGTATCTGGATCTGGCAGATATTTCGTAAGAGGAGGCATTTGCTGTGATTAAATTATTGTCGATCGGAAACAGCTTTTCTCAGGATACACAGGCGTATCTGCATGACATGGCGGCGGCTGGCGGTATCAGTATAAAAGCCGGAAATCTGTATATCGGCGGTTGCTCACTGAAACAGCACTGGGAGAATGCTTCGGGAGATCATGCAGCTTATTCCTATGAGGAAAACGGCACAGAGACGGGAAGAATTGTCTCCATTCGGCAGGCGCTGCAGCAGGATGACTGGGATATCGTCACCTTTCAGCAGGCGAGCCATGACAGCGGCTTGCTCGAAACCTATGAGCCCTATCTCTCTAAACTGACAGCTTAT
This sequence comes from uncultured Clostridia bacterium, assembly GCA_944386455.1. Lineage (GTDB taxonomy): Bacteria > Bacillota > Clostridia > Oscillospirales > Ruminococcaceae > HGM13222. The sequence goes on from CALXBC010000028.1 coordinate 31,727, forward strand.
GTCAGAACCCTGCTGCCCACTGCGAAGCAGGTACTCCACCAGACCTGGGCGTATGAAACGGACAGCGGGCATCCGGCGTTTTCTCAAAATTACGAATCTGATCAAATGCTAATGTATGAGCGGCTATGCGGCTGCTATAAACAGGAAGCGGCCAGACACCATATGCCGTTGATCCCATGCGGAACCATCATTCAGCATCTGCGGGAGACAAAACTGTTTGATTATCAGAATGGCGGGCGTTCTCTCTGCCGCGACGGCTTTCATATGGATATCCCCTACGGAAGATATGCTGTGTCAGCCGTTTGGTTTGAAACGCTGCTGGGCGGAGATATCAGCCGTAACCCATATCTTCCTGCTGATGCCGATCCAGAGTTGATCGGCTTTTTAAAGACGGAAATTCACGATCTTCTGTTACAAAAAGAGTTGCTGTAAACAGAGGAGCCTGCGGCTTGAAAATAATCCTGTTGAATAATTACTCTCTCTATTAGCAGAAACTACTTTGTTGCACTGTGGCAACCGATGAATTGAGGAGTTTTATATCATGGCAAGAAAGAAAGAAAGTACCGAAAAAAGAGTGAACGTCAACGCAGAGATCGAAGGTGCCGGGATCGTTCAGGACCAGCCGATCACCGCAACGCTGGAAACCAACTATCTGCCCTATGCGATGAGCGTGATCATTTCTCGGGCACTGCCGGAGATCGACGGCTTTAAGCCGTCTCATCGGAAGCTGCTCTACACGATGTATAAAATGGGGCTGCTGACCGGCGCGCGGACAAAGTCTGCGAATGTCGTAGGACAGACCATGCGGCTGAATCCGCATGGCGATGCGGCGATCTATGAGACCATGGTGCGGCTGGCGCGGGGCAATGAGTCGCTGCTTCATCCTTATGTGGACAGCAAAGGAAATTTCGGTAAGGCGTATTCCCGTGATATGGCTTACGCCGCTTCCCGTTATACCGAGGTCAAGCTCGACCCTATCTGCACAGAACTTTTTCGGGATATCGACAAGGATACGGTGGATTTTGCACCCAACTATGACAACACCATGACGGAGCCTCTGCTGCTGCCGGTCACCTTTCCGTCGATTCTGGTCAACGCCAATGTCGGAATTGCGGTTTCGATGGCCAGCGCAATCTGCCCATTCAACCTCAGAGAGGTTTGTGAGACCACGATTGCACTGCTGAAAAACAAAGAACATCCGATTGCCGAAACGCTGAAAGGACCTGATTTTCCAGGCGGCGGGCTGATGCTGTATGACGCGGACGAACTGGAAAAAATCTATCGGACCGGCCGCGGGTCTGTAAAAATACGGGCGCGGTATACTTTTGACAAAGCCAATAACTGCATTGAGGTGACCGAGATTCCGCCGACTACAACGGTGGAAGCAATTATTGATAAGCTAAGTGAGCTGGTCAAGGCGGCTAAGGTTCGGGAGATCAGTGATGTCCGTGACGAAACCGACCTTTCCGGCCTAAAGCTGGCGATCGATCTCAAGCGCGGGACAGACCCTGACAGGCTGATGGCAAAGCTGTATCGTATGACGCCGCTTGAGGATACTTATTCCTGTAATTTCAACATTCTGGTCGGCGGTGCGCCCCAGGTCATGGGTATAAATGAGATTCTGGAGGAGTGGACGGCGTTCCGCTTTGAATGCATTCGGCGGCGTACCCTTTTTGACTTACAGAAGAAAAAAGACAAGCTGCACCTTTTGAAGGGCTTGGGGCTGATTTTGCTCGACATCGACAAGGCGATCCGCATTGTGCGTGAAACCGAGGAAGAGGCTGAGGTCGTGCCCAATTTGATGATCGGCTTCGGAATCGACGAAGTGCAGGCGGAGTATGTGGCGGAGATCAAGCTGCGGTATCTGAACAAGGAGTATATCCTAAAACGGCTCCAGGAAACGGAAGAGCTGGAAAAAGCGATTGCTGAAATGGAGGAAATCCTCAAAGACAAGAAGCGAATCCATAAAATCATGATCGGAGAGCTGGAGCAGGTCGCCAAAAAATATGGAAAGCCCAGACGCACGCTTTTTGTTTATAACGATGATATTGAGGACGAAGAAGAGACAGAGGAAATTCCAGACTATCCGGTTCATCTGTTCCTGACCGGGGAAGGATATTTTAAGAAGATCACGCCGCAGTCCCTGCGGCTGAGCAATGTGCAAAAGCTCAAGGAAGGTGACGCTGTCACGCTTCACATGGAAACCACAAACAACACAGAACTGCTGTTTTTCAGCGATAAATGTCAGGTTTATAAAGCAAATGCCTCAGAATTTGAAGATACCAAGGCAAGCGTGATGGGGGATTATATTCCCGCCAAATTGGGCTTTGACGAAGGAGAAAAACTGACGGCAATGGTAACAACCAAGGATTACGGTGAGACCGTGCTGTTTTTCTATCAAAACGGCAAGGCGGGCAAGGTGCCGCTGAAGTCTTATGAGACCAAAACAAGGCGCAAAAAGCTTGCTAACGCTTATTCGGACAAATCGCCGCTTGTGGCAGTGTTTGCCATATCGGAGGATCGGGAATTTCTGCTGACCGCGTCTTCCCAGCGAAAGCTGCTGTTCCATTCTGCCATGATCAATGCGAAGGCAGCCCGCGATACACAGGGGGTGGCAGTATTCACCTTGAAAAAGGGGCATTTTCTGGAGTCGGTTGTTCCGTTTGAGGAAGAGATGCTGGTGAATCCATATCGTTATCGCACAAAAACATTGCCGTCCGCCGGAATGAAGCCGCGTGAAGAAGACCTGGGAGAGCAGCTCTCTCTGATTTAAAAAGAAAATCGTAAAACCGGCAGCGGACTGAACAGCACCCCAAAAGTTAGACAGTATGGTATACTAGATAACAAGAGGGGTGTTTTATTATGCCAAAAGGGAAAC
>CALXBC010000029.1 GCA_944386455.1 uncultured Clostridia bacterium
CCCCTTTAGGGGTGTGGCCTGTAAAATGCCCTTCTAGGGCTCACTCAAGCCTCCGGCTTAGCCGGAGGTTGTGACTATCTTATTCATGGCGAATAGATGGATACCTGCCTTTCGGTTTTGTTGGGCAACTCTACCTTAACACAGGTCCTGTCTACTCGCTATCTTTTTTTTTTACTTTTTGTCTCACATCATTGTAACACCTACAAAATAAAGCCAAAAGATATTGTACAATAACTTTACAAACTTACCTATTTATGCTATACTATGAAACATATGTGAGAACCGATTTGGCAAACAAATAATTATAATAATGAAAGGAACGATATCAGGCATAAAACATATCGTAATGGCGGTGTGAATATGAAAAAAATTTTTTTAATCGGCAATGCACACTTGGACCCCATTTGGCAATGGGACCGAGATGAAGGGATCGGAGCGGCACTTTCCACATTTCGTGCTGCGGCAGATTTCTGCGAAGAATATGATGGCTTTGTTTTTAATCACAATGAGGTCATCCTCTATGAATGGATCAGAGAATATGAACCGAATCTGTTTGAACGGATCAAAAAGCTGACTGCTGCTGGAAAGTGGCATATTATGGGTGGCTGGTACTTGCAGCCCGACTGCAATATGCCCTCCGGGGAATCATTTGTCCGCCAGATTGAAGCAGGCAGAAGATATTTTAAAGAAAATTTCAACGCTTATCCAACTGTGGCGATCAATTTTGACCCCTTTGGTCATACAAAAGGGCTTGTGCAGATCATGCAGCAAGCAGGCTATCAGGCCTATGTTGTATGTCGTCCGAATAGCAATGAAGTTAATTTGCCTGTCAAAAATGCAGATGATGATTTCCTTTGGAAAGGCTTTAACAACTCTGAAATAGTTGTTAAACGTTCCCTTGGATATAATTCTGCGATGGGAAAGCTAAAAGAAAAAATAGATTATTACAAAGAGCTATTCCCGGATCGAGAACGCAGCATGATTCTGTGGGGGGTTGGCAACCATGGCGGCGGCCCTTCAAGAGAAGACCTTGACACCGTCAGACAATTACAGGCGGCAGATGACGGATATGAATATATCCACTCAACTCCGGAAGAGTATTTCAGTGAGGTGCTGAAGAATAAAGAGGCATTGCCGGTTTTTGAAAAGGATCTGAATCCTTGCATGCAGGGCTGTTATACTTCTCAGATTCGTGTCAAGGAGCTCCATCGTCGTCTGGAAAATGAGCTGTTCTTTGCAGAAAAAATAGCGTCCCACGCATATTTTGAAGGAAAGATTGCCTATCCGGCCGAAGAATTGGAAGCTGCACAAAAGGACTTGATGTTCGCACAGTTTCATGATATTCTTCCAGGATCTTCTATTCAGCTTGCAGAGGAAAGCGCATTACGGATACTCAACCATGGTCTGGAAGAAACGTCCGTTGCGCGCGCGCGCGCTTTTTTCGCTCTTAGTGACGGAGAAGAACGTGCCGCAGAGGGTGAATATCCAATCCTGGTTTACAACCCACATCCTTTTGAAACGGAAGCAGTTATAGAAACAGAATTTATGCTGAGCGATCAAAATTATAAGCATGAGTTTTCTTTACCGATCGTATATCAAAATGGAAACAGATTGCCCAGCCAACCGGAAAAGGAAAACAGCAATATTCCGATTGATTGGAGAAAGAAAGTGGTATTTCGCGCAAAGTTAAAGCCGATGTCGATCAATCGTTTCTCCTGCTTCACCGAAACGATCAAAGCGCATATACTACCTGAAATTGATTTCTCCAAACCGTATTATTGCTTTGAAAACGACCGGATCAATGTTCGCCTTAATTTGAAAACAGGATTGCTTGATTATTATGCAGTTGATGGCAAACAATTGCTGAAGGAAGATTCCTGTGCGTTACTTGTAATGGCCGATAATGAAGATGCATGGGGCTTTTTCAAAAAACAGTATGATCAGCAAAAGGGTCATTTTATGCTTGCTGATGAGGCAGAAGCTGCTGATATCACCGGAGTAAAAGCACAAGCCATAGCGCCTATCCGAATTATAGAAGACGGCGAGGTGCGTACCGTTATTGAGGCTGTGTTTACATATCATTGTTCCAGGCTGATTGTGCATTATATCCTTCCAAAAGTAGGCAGTGAAATTGGCATTTCACTTCGTGTAATTAACAATGAAAAGGATACTATGCTGAAATTCAATCTCAATACAACATTGAAAGGCGCTGAATTAAAAGGAAAAACCGCTTATGGAGTAAATGATCTTTCACTTCTTCACGAGGAAAATGTTGCACAGGAATGGGTGGCTCTTTGCGGAGAGCATGATGCTGTCAGTATCATTCGCACCAGCGGATATGGCGTCAGCAGTGACGGAAGCGATTTGCAAATGACGCTTCTTCGTTCACCCGGATACTGTTCCCATCCAATCGAAAACAGAGAGATTTTAAAGCAGGATCGCTTTTCGGAGCGTATGGAACAGGGAGAACGTCAGTTTATGTTTTATTTAAACGCTTCTTCTAGGACATCCAGACTGCACGCCATTGACTTTGAAGCAATACAAAAACTGCAGCAGCCATATTCGTTGTCATTTTTCCCATCGGGAAATGCAAAGAAAAGTCAACAATTTTTGACAGCTTCCAATCAAAGTGTCTCTGTTACCACAATAAAACCACGTGTTTCCAAAAACGGTTTTTTGGTACGATTATTTAATAGCACCGATGTCAAACAAAAAACAACGCTTCATGCAAATCAACTGACTCAGGAATTTTCTCTGGAGCCATATGAGATAAAAACAGTAGCGTTGTCAGAACAGGGATTTTCTGAAATTGACCTGTTGGATCTATAAAAAATATCAGGTATACAGAATAAATCATCAATTAGAAAAACCTCAGCACGCGTTTTGCATGCTGAGGTTTTCTTTTTCAAAAAAGGCAATGTTTGAATGAGCTTTATATCATCCTTTTAGAATGCATACGGATAAACCGCTTTTCTCTTTGCAGTCAACCGCCTCCTGCTCGCAAAAGCCCATTAACTGTTATCCCCTGTCCGTGCAAAAACTGTCTTTAATTGGCTGATTTCACTTTCCATCTGCCTTTTGACAGCAGAATCAGGTGAAAACAACGAGTTGTAGCTGTAAAAAACAATCCCGCTGCATCGTTTCTCTGATTTTATTTTTTCATACTGCTGCTTCAGGAGACTGCTGTTGGACTGATCGCTCACCATCCATCCCATTGCCCCGCAGTCATTCGGCGCTGAGCACTGCCCGCCGTTAGCGGCAGTACACGCCCACTTGTCTTCTTTTCCAATCTTGTATGGTGCCACCCCAACCAACAGTCGAACAGACGGCTGAACCGCAATTTTTATCCATTGCTCCAGCGCTGTCGAAAAATCAGTCGTTTCACTTTTAAAGTTATAATAAATCTGAGGACAGATATAATCCAAGTATCCCGCTGTCGAACACCAGCGAATTACATCTGCGTACTGAGTGTTAAAGTTATTGCTGATGTTTGCCTGTGGACTGACTCCAAACAGCACTCCGTCATTTATTTTTTTAATTGCCAGATAAGCATCCCGCAGTAAGGCATTGACATTTTCCCGGCGCCATGCTTCTAACTCCAGAGTACCGCCATCCGTCTGATACTGCTGGTATTGCTCCAAATCAAAATTCGGGTCGGTCGTGGGATAAAAATAATCGTCCATATGAACCCCATCCACCTCATAATACTGCACCAGCTCCCGAATCCCGGAAATAATCAGCTGCCGTACTTCTTCGATTCCCGGATTATAGTACCATCTGCCATTGAGATTGACAATGTATTTGCCTTTTTCTTTGCCATGATACCATTTGGAAAAGGGATAGCCGTCCGGGGTTGCCGCTGCCTCCTCTTCTGTCTGGGCGCGGTATGGGTTAATCCATGCGTGAAACGAAAGGTCTAGCTTATGCGCTTCCTCAATTAAAACGGAAAGCGGGTCATATCCCGGATCTATACCATATGCCTTGGCGAAAGACGACCATGGAAAATACGGAGACGGGTAAATCGCATCTCCATATGGGCGTACCTGCACGATCACTGTATTCATTCCCATCCCGGCAATATTCCGATATGCTTCCTGTACCGCGCTGGTAAAGGAACTCCGGTCTTTACCGCAAAGCAGCGTTTGAAGCTCTATGTATGATATCCAAACCGCACGGATTTCTTCGTAATTTTTTGCCTCATATTCCACAGGCGTTCTGTTATCCTCAAATGATGTACTTTGAGAAGAAACCAAATACTGATATTCATTTTCTTTCCCGCTGCCGGATTCAACGCCACCCGGAAGTCCGCAGCCAAAAATGGTAATCGTGAATAGTACTGTGAAAACGATCATTCCAATTCGATTGATTTTAACTTTTGCCATTTGAAACGCGCCTTTCTTTCATCCTCTGCCCTCATCGTAACACAGAAAGGCCAAATAAACTGACGAAATATAGGGAATACCGGCAATGGCTATGTATCAGTCCTCAAATACAGTTTCTACCAGTCTGCTGCTTTCCGGAGGAGAATAGCAAAACCGCTTTATATGTCCGCCGGTATGATAATAGTGATAGGATGGTGCTTTGTAATCAGCGTCAAAAGCATCAACAATGATGAGCTTTACCTTCATCTTTTCCGGAATGACGCTTTTGATATACACGCTTGCCTGCTGTCCCACTTTAACATCATCCTTGCATTCTGCAAGTCCCGCAAGATTAGGTGTCAGTTCCACAAAAATACCATAATCCTCAATCGAACGCACAATGCCTGCAACCGTTTCGCCAGCGGAGAATAATGCGGCGTTTTCCGCCCAGGTTCCCAGCAATTCCTTGTGGCTGAGGGAAAGTCTTCCTTGGGCATCAATACCTTTTACCACTGCAAAAATATCCTGTCCGACGGCAAAACGGTCGCGCGGATGCGTTATGCGAGATACGGATGCTGCGTCAATCGGGATTAAAGATGAAATGCCACAGCCAATATCGACAAAACACCCAAAGTTTTCCAGATGAGTGACTTTAGCCGGGATAATATCCCCTGCCCGCAGAAAGGATATATACTCCCGCAAACATTCTTCCTGCGCCATTCGGCGGGACAGCAGCGCGGTTTCTTTTCCGCCCCGTTCCACGGTTCCTGTCACTTTAAAGCAAACAGGCTTATTGACCCTCGATATCATGGCAATATCACGAACGCTTCCGTCAGCGACCCCTACTGCCCCCTCTTCCCGCGGGATGATTCCTTTCATACAGCCCATGTCCACAATCAGATTGTGAGCATTATCACAGCAAACTGCTATTGATTCCAGAATTTTACCACTGGCAATGCATGATTTGACTGACGCAGTTTCCCTCAGCATCAGCTGGTTACTTTCTTTTTCACAAAGATATCCTTCAGGCATAAAATCCGCCATTTCAAAACCTCCATTTTTCCGTCACAATCTGTTCTTTTTGTATCTTGTGTTTATACGGCTTATACTGTTTTCATGTATATGAAAGGAGGTTGTTTAATATGCGGACAAATTATTCGGCATCCGATATTTTGACTTTAATTCCGCCAAGGCCGCGTAAATAGGACGCGATTCTTTTGGCGGAAACTGCTTCCGCTTCAATCATCAACGTTCCCGTTTGTGATTCTTCTGTTTCATTATTGGGTTCTTTATAGTATACTGCCCCGGCTCCGTATGCATCCATGTAGCCATTACTGTAGGTGTTGTTTGCAACCAACGGCGTGATAAAATGATAATTGTCGTGCTCCATGGCACGATATCTGATTTTAATTTTTGATACTCCTTCAAATTTATAGCGAACGTTTCTTGCGGCGAGCTCCGCAAGATCGACAGATTCAAATTCTGCGCTGACCATCTGGCTCATATTAACGCCTTCCTCTCTTTTATCTTTTCTGACATTTCCCGCGCGTAAAAATAGTGTTTACCTAATTTTAAAAACTATCAAAGAAAATATTTGCCTTTTTTGGATAAATCGTGATATAATAATTTCTATATTATGGTTTGTGTATATCCGTCATATTCCGCGGAAAGGAGCTTCAGACCATGGATGTACAGATCGGCGATGTTTTACAGATGAAAAAAGCACATCCCTGCGGCGGAACAGAATTTCTGGTTTTGCGCGTCGGTATGGATTTTAAAATCAAATGTGTCAAATGCGGCAGACAGGTCATGCTGCCCCGCGGCAAAGTGGAAAAAAACATCAAAAAAATTACGCGGGAATAACCGACTGAAAAAGAAGAGGAGAAAAATCATTTTATGTTTGAGAAGCTACAAAGTGCAGAAGAAAAATTTGAAGAAATCAGCCAAAAGCTGACAGATCCTGAAATTATCAGCGATAATGAGCAATACAAAAATCTAATGAAGGAATATAAAAAGCTCTCTCCGCTGATCGAAAAATACCGCGCATACAAAAAGGCAAAAGCGGATTTTGAAGAGGCAAAGGAAATGCTTGAGGCCGGCGGCCTGGACAAAGAGTTTAAAGAAATTGTCCAGGAAGAGTTTGAAACAAATCGGGACAAAATGGAACAGCTGACTGATGAAATCCGAATCCTTCTGCTTCCCACTGATCCAAATGATGACAAAAACGTTATTGTGGAGATCCGCGGCGGCGCAGGCGGTGAAGAGGCCGCTTTGTTTGCACACAGTTTGTTCCGGATGTATTCTATGTACGCCGAATCCAAAGGCTGGAAGGTTGATATCCTCAATTTAAACGAAACCGAGTTGGGCGGAATCAAGGAAATCAGCTTTTCTATCGAAGGAGAAGGCGCCTATTCCCGTTTGAAATTTGAAAGCGGCGTCCATCGGGTACAGCGCGTCCCTGAGACAGAATCCAGCGGCCGAATCCATACTTCTACCGTCACGGTGGCAGTTCTCCCTGAGGCGGAAGAGGTGGAATTTGAAATCAATCCTGCCGATCTTCAGATCGATACCTACCGCTCCGGAGGCGCCGGCGGACAGCATGTCAACAAAACGGAATCTGCCATCCGAATCACGCATATTCCCACCGGAGTGGTCGTTGAATGTCAGGATGAGCGCAGCCAGTATAAAAATAAAGATAAGGCAATGAAGCTACTCCGTTCCCGTCTGTATGAAGCCAAGCTGCGGGAGCAAAATCAAAAAATCGCATCTGAGCGAAAATCTCAGGTCGGAACCGGCGACCGCTCCGAACGAATTCGCACCTATAACTTCCCGCAGGGCCGTCTGACCGATCACCGGATCGGACTGACTCTGTACCGCCTGGAAGAAAATCTCAACGGCAATCTGGACGAGTTGATCGATGCCTTGGTCACTGCTGATCAGGCAGCGAAACTGGCAGAAGAAGAATAGAACGGGCACAGTTGAAAAAGCAGCTACGACGTGATAAAATAAAATCACCGTACAGAATTCAGGTGGTATTTATATATGATTCAGTATCGACCGCTCAATATCAATGAGCTTGACCGCGAGCTGTTCCGTCATTTCACTCGCCATCAGGCTGTTACCAAATGCTGGCGGCGGGAAAACGAAAAATGGGTCATAAAAGATATCCCATTTATAGATGATTGGTCAGAGGCAGATTATCAAACACTGGTTGCCTGCCTGAAAAACACCATTCAAACCGGCGGCGTTGTATATGGTGCCTTTTGTGACGGAATGCTGAAGGGCTTCACCTCGGTCGAGCCTCTTTTCTTCGGCGGAACGCAGAAATATCTGGAACTGTCAAGTCTTCACGTCTCTGAAGAACTGCGTGGAAGCGGAATTGGAACTGAATTGTTTCTTCTGGCGAAGAAATGGGCAAAACAGCATGGCGCTTTAAAGCTCTATCTTTCTGCTCATTCGGCTGTAGAAACCCAATGCTTCTACCATAAAATGGGATGTATGGAAGCTGCGGTCTACAGCTGGCGGCATGTCGAAGCCGAACCGTTCGACTGCCAGTTGGAATGTAAATTATGACAGGTGTTTTTGCGTAAAGCTTAATCACTTTACAACATGAAATTATACCAAAGGAATGACGCATAAGAAATGGAATTTGACACGAGCATCGTCCCGCCGTCTCCCCAACAGCTGGAACGCGCTGCGGCACTGTTAAAGTCAGGCGAAATCGTGGGGATCCCGACTGAAACTGTATATGGACTCGCTGCTAATGCTTATGATCCCGAGGCAATCAAAAAGATTTTTCTGGCAAAAGGCAGACCGCAGGATAATCCGCTGATCGTGCACATTGATATCCTTGAACGGCTGAATGAACTGGTATCCGAATTGCCTAAAACTGCATTGCGGCTGGCAGATGCCTTTTGGCCGGGACCGCTGACCATGATTTTTCCCAAGTCAGAAAAGGTTCCCTATGAGACTACAGGCGGTTTAGATACGGTGGCAGTCAGAATGCCTGCTCTTCCCGCTGCGCGGGAGTTAATCTCTGTCTGCGGATTCCCGCTTGCCGCCCCGTCCGCCAATCTTTCCGGCCGTCCCAGTCCTACTTGTGCAGCTCATGTTTATCACGATATGAAAGGAAAAATCCCGCTGATTCTCGACGGCGGTGAATGCGAGGTCGGTGTAGAATCTACAGTCATCTCTGTCCATCCCGATCAGGTGCATCTGCTCCGGCCAGGCGGAGTAACTGTTGAAATGCTGCACAGCATTGTGCCGACAGTAGAAATTGACGACGGCGTTCTTCACCGGGTTTCGGACAATGTAAAAGCGGCTTCTCCGGGAATGAAATACAAACACTATTCCCCCAAGGCAGATGTCATTATTTTAGACGGCAGTTTGGAACAATTTTCAGCTTATGTCAATGAACACGCTGCCGATGGCGTTTTTGCCCTTGTCTTTACAGGAGAGGAGCAAGCCGTTTCGGTTCCGGCATTGCCATATGGCCGGATCGACGACGGAGCAGCACAGGCACACGGCCTGTTTTCCACATTGCGGGAACTGGATGAACGCGGTGCAAAAATCGTCTTTGCAAGATGTCCTGTCAAAAAAGGCGTTGGGCTTGCTGTCTATAACCGATTGATCCGGGCAGCCGGATTTCAGGTGATCTCCTTATAAAATCGAAACGAAATCGGGAAGAGGCGATGATTCAAATGACAGTGGTCGGTCTGACGGGTTCCTCCGGAAGCGGAAAAAGCACAGTTTCTTCCCTGCTTCGGGCGGAAGGCTTCGATATCATTGACTGTGACAGGATCGCGCGCGACGTGCTCCGTCCTGATACTGCCTGTCTGGCAGCAATATTCTGTATTTTTGGCAGCGCTGTGCAGAATGAAGACGGTTCTTTGAATCGCCGCGCACTTGCTGATATCGTTTTTCATGACCGTCAAAAGCTGAAACAGCTCAATGCTGTTATGTATCCGCAAATTAAAACTGATATCAATGAAATTTTAAAACAGCTGGCACAAAGCGGCACAGCGCTTGTGGTGCTGGATGCCCCTACTCTGTTTGAAAGCGGCGCCGACCAAATGTGCGATGTCACGGTCAGCGTACTGTCAAATGATGCGCTTCGACTCAAACGTATTGTTTCGCGGGATAAAATCGATCTGGAGCTGGCGCAAAGCCGCCTTGCTTCCCAGCATTCCAATTCCTTTTACCGGGACAAATCGGATTATACAATTGAAAACTCCGGCAGTCTGGAACAACTGAAGCAACAGGTAAAAACTCTCGCCGAAACGCTGAAAAACCATCATGAACAACGGGCCTGATGCCCGGGAGGAAATATGTCCGTAAGTACAAAGAAAAAGAAAAAACGACTGGCAGTTTTAGCGACCTGTCTGATTATCCTGACGGCATCCCTGTTTTTTTTGCCCGATTTTATCTATAAAAAGTTATATCCCTTGAAATATTCGGAATATGTGGAAAAATATGCAGAAGAATATCAGATGGACCCCTACTTTATTTATGCGGTGATTTATGCAGAAAGCCGCTTTGATCCGGATGCTGTTTCTCACATGGGCGCATCGGGTCTGATGCAGCTGATGCCGGATTCCTTTGACTGGATTAAATCAAGGCTGAAGGATGAACGCAAGCTGAGTTATGAAGAAGATATTTTTGACCCGGAAATCAATATTCAATATGGCACCTATATGCTGTCGCTTCTTCTGGAGGAATTCGGCGACCGTGACGTCACCGTAATGGCCTATCACGCGGGGCGCGGAAACGTCAACAAATGGCTGGAAAATCCAAAATACTCCGACGATGGAAAAACGATCCGTCAGATTCCCTATGATGATACTGAAACCTATGTGAACAATGTTAATAAAGCATATCAAACATACATCAGACTATACTCTGAAACAGGAAAGGAAGATCATAAATGAGCAAAGAAAAAAATGCAGCAGAACAATTAAAAGAGGAATTGCTGATTGAACGCAAAAACGGCGGCTTCCTGCTGGAAGACAGTGAAATCGCAGAAGCCGATGCATTTTGTGAGGAATACAAACGCTTTCTTGATGCAGCCAAAACAGAGCGGGAAGCAGCGTCCTATGCCATCCGTCTTGCTGAACAGAACGGCTTTGTGCCCTTTGAGAGGGGAAAACGGTATCAGGCCGGTGATAAGGTCTATTACAACAACCGCGGAAAGGCGGTGATCCTGGCAGTATATGGAACAGAACCGCTCGAGAACGGCGTGATGCTTGCCGCCGCTCACATCGATTCTCCCCGTCTGGATCTTAAGCCCCGTCCTCTTTATGAGGATAACGGTCTGGCTCTGTTCAAAACCCACTATTACGGCGGAATCAAAAAATACCAGTGGACTGCGATCCCCCTGGCCCTTCATGGCGTCATCTGCAAGAAGGATGGAGAAAAGGTAACGGTGACCATCGGGGAAGCAGAGGATGACCCCGTGTTCTGCGTTAACGACTTACTGCCGCATCTTGCTACTGATCAGATGAAACGCACCTTGAATGAGGGCATCAAAGGCGAAGAACTGAATATTCTGATCGGTTCCCGTCCGTTTAAGCAGGATGAGCCAAGCGAAGCCGTCAAGCTCAACATCATGAAGCTGCTTCATGAAAAATACGGGATCACGGAATATGATTTTCTTTCTGCTGAACTGGAAGCGGTTCCTGCTTATCATGCCAAGGACCTGGGCTTTGACCGCAGCATGATTGGCGCTTATGGTCACGACGACCGCGTTTGTGCTTACCCTGCCCTAATGGCAGCAATCAACTGCAAAACGCCGAAAAAGACAGCGGTCACTATTCTGACGGACAAGGAAGAAACCGGAAGCGACGGCAACACCGGTCTGAATTCCTCTTATCTCAAATATTTTATCGCGGATATGGCAGAGCCCTTCGGCGTCGCAGGACGGACGGTGCTGTCCCACACCAAATGTCTTTCTGCGGATGTCAACGCTGCTTTTGATCCTACTTTTCCTGAGGTCATGGAGCGAAACAACTGTGCCTATCTGAATTACGGCGTGGTGATCACCAAATATACGGGAGCACGCGGCAAATCCGGCACATCAGATGCATCCGCGGAATTTGCATCAGAAATTCGCTCACTGCTTGACAGCAAAAAGGTACTCTGGCAGCACGGAGAGCTGGGTAAGGTCGATCAGGGCGGCGGCGGAACCGTCGCAGCCTATATCGCCAATCTGAATGTTGATGTCATCGATCTCGGCGTTCCGGTTCTGTCCATGCACGCACCCTTTGAGGTCGTTTCCAAAATCGACGTATATATGGCTTATCGTGCCTTTTATGAATTTTTCTCTGCGTAAATCCAGCATAATGAAAGGATGACAGTTCCCATGAACAGACCCCCAATCACAGAAGTACTCAAAGAACGCCTGCTTTATTTCGACGGTGCAATGGGCACTATGGTTCAGAAACGTGGGCTGGAAGCGGGAGAAGCACCGGAAGTGTTTTCCCTCTCTCATCCGGATGTCATAACGGATATTCATAAAAGATATTTGGATGCGGGCGCCAACATCATTACTGCCAATACCTTTGGAGCCAATGCCCATAAACTCGCTTCGACCGGACTGACTCCGGATGAAGTCGTGGCTGCTTCTGTTACACTGGCAAGAAAAGCGGCAGGAGAACGCGCTTATGTGGCGCTGGACATCGGTCCTATCGGGGAACTGCTGGAGCCAATGGGCACGCTTTCCTTTGAAGAGGCTTATGAACAGTTTAAGGAACAGGCAATCGCCGGGGAACGTTCCGGCGCCGATCTTGCCCTGATTGAAACCATGTCGGATCTATATGAAATAAAAGCTGCTGTTCTGGCAGTGAAAGAAAACACCAAGCTGCCCGTATTTGCAACACTCACGGTGGAAGAAAACGGCAGAACCTTTACCGGATGTGATATGGAGGCATTTGCGGTTCTGGCAGAAAGTCTTGGCGTCTGTGCAATCGGGCTTAACTGCTCCCTGGGGCCGGTGCAGATGCTGCCGCATGTGAAACGGCTCACAGGTCTTACCTCCCTGCCCGTTATTTTTCAGCCGAATGCCGGGCTTCCACATGTGATAAACGGGACTGTCAGCTATGATATCACCCCCGAACAGTTTGGCACATGTCAGCATGAAGCCGCAACAGCCGGCGTTTCCATCATCGGCGGCTGCTGCGGTACGACCCCTGACTATATCGCAGAAGCCGTCAGACAGACTGACGGGCTGCCGATGCCCAAACGTTCTAAAGACTTTTCTCCAAGGCTTTGTGTTCCGACTGCCGCTGTTCCCTTTTCTGAAAAAACGGTTATTGCCAATCTGGAGGATCCAAACAAAAATGAAACGCTAAAAGAATGTTATCATTGCAATGACGCTTCTGAGCTTATTAATCTGGCTTTAGACGCTGCCGATGAAGGTGCCGAGGTGTTTTGCATCAACACCGCCGTGCCCGGGATCGACGAAATCAGCATGATGGAAACCGCTGTGAAAGAAGTGCAGACGCTCTGCCGCCTGCCGCTTTTGCTCTCGGCCTCAAGCCCGGAAGCGCTGGAGGCCGGTCTGCGCTGCGTCAACGGCCGCGCCGCTGTATCAATCCCAAACCGGGAAGACTTTTGTGCAGTTGCAAAAAAATATGGTGCTGTCATTCAATACCGATAACATATCCGTCGGATTAATTCCGGCGGAAATTTTTCTATTGTCTAATTTACCAAACTCGATTTTAACAGCAAAGCGAAAATCTACTATTTTCCTCTTGTAATCAGTCAGTTCTTGTCGTATAATAAAAGAAATCGGGATTTTCCCGATTCTTTCACTTGCGGAACAAACGTTTCACCTGGAGGATGTTAACGTGCAAAAGGATAAAATTATCATAAAAGGCGCCAGAGAGCACAACTTGAAAAATATTGACCTGGAGATTCCCCGGGAAAAGCTGATTGTCTTCACCGGCCTGTCCGGTTCAGGAAAATCTTCCCTCGCGTTTGATACCATATATGCAGACGGTCAGCGGCGTTATATTGAAAGTCTGTCCTCTTATGCCCGCCAGTTTTTGGGACAGATGGAAAAACCTGACGTCGATTCGATCGAGGGACTTTCCCCTGCAATTTCAATCGATCAGAAAACCACTTCAAAAAACCCGCGGTCTACTGTCGGAACTGTCACTGAAATTTACGATTATCTTCGGCTGCTTTATGCCAGAATCGGAATCCCCCACTGCCCTATCTGCGGCCGTGAAATCAAACAGCAGACCATTGACCAGATCGTAGACCAAATATTTACGCTCCAGCCCGGCAGCAGACTGCAGGTTCTTGCTCCTGTTGTACGTCAGCGGAAGGGCGAGCATGTCAAGGAACTGGAATCTGCCAAAAAAAGCGGTTTTGTCCGCGTCAGAGTTGACGGAAATATTTATGATCTGTCCGAAACCATCAAGCTGGAAAAGAATAAAAAGCACACCATTGAAATCGTTGTAGATCGTCTGGTGCTGAAAGAGGAAATCAAATCCAGACTGACAGACAGTCTGGAAACTGCCGTGAAGCTGTCAGGCGGTCTGGCTGTCATCGATGTGGTCGGCGGTGAGGAAATTTTATTTTCTCAGAATTATGCCTGCCCGGAGCATGGTGTCAGTATTGAAGAGCTGACACCCCGTATGTTTTCCTTCAACAACCCCTATGGCGCATGTGAAACCTGTACCGGCCTTGGTACTTTTCTCCGGGTCGACCCGGATATGATCATCCCAAATAAAGAACTGTCCATTCGTCAGGGCGCAGTCAAAGCAAGCGGCTGGAGCTTTGGGGATGAAAGCACAATTGCCAATATGTATTACACCGGCCTGGCGGAGCACTATCACTTTTCCCTTGATACGCCGGTCAAAGATTTGCCTCCGGAAGCAATCGATGCCATTTTATATGGAACGAAGGGAGAAAAAATCAAGCTGTACCGTCAAAACGAGTATGGAAGCGGTTCTTATTCCACAGCCTTTGAAGGAATTGTCAACAATCTTGACCGGCGCTATAAGGAGACCACCAGCGAGTTCATGCGGGACGAGCTGGAGCAGTGCATGAGTTCTGTCCACTGCCCGGATTGTCACGGAGACCGTCTGAAAAAGGTATCTCTTTCTGTGACAGTCGGCGGCATCAATATCATGGATTTTTGCAAAATGTCTGTTGTAAAGGCATTGGATTTTTTAGACAAGCTGGTATTATCAGAGCGGGAAACGATGATTGCCGACCGCATTCTGAAAGAAATCCGCGAACGTCTTGGCTTTTTGCAAAGCGTAGGACTGGAGTATCTCACCCTTTCCCGTTCTTCCGGCACCCTGTCCGGCGGAGAAAGTCAGCGGATCCGTCTGGCTACCCAGATCGGTTCCTCTCTGGTAGGGGTTCTGTATATTCTCGATGAGCCGAGTATCGGACTGCACCAGCGGGACAACGACAAGCTGATTGCTACGCTGAAGCGGCTGAGAGATATCGGAAATACCGTCATTGTCGTGGAGCACGATGAAGACACCATGTATGCTGCTGATTACATCGTCGATATCGGTCCCGGCGCCGGGATCCATGGCGGCGAAGTGATCTGCGCCGGTACAGTCGATGAAGTCAAGTCCTGTGACCGTTCCATAACAGGACAGTATTTAAGCGGAAAGAAAAAAATCGCAGTACCTGCAGTCCGGCGCAAAGGAAACGGAAATTTTCTTCATATATCAGGAGCCGCTGAAAACAATCTGAAGCACATTGATGTTGATATTCCGCTTGGGACCTTTACCTGTGTCACCGGAGTGTCCGGCTCAGGAAAATCTTCTCTTGTGAATGAGATTATCTATAAACACCTGGCAGGAAAGCTCAACCGTGCCCGCCTCAAACCGGGCAGATTTGACGATATGCAGGGGCTGGAGTATTTGGACAAAGTAATTGATATCGACCAGTCCCCTATCGGACGGACGCCGCGTTCCAACCCCGCAACCTATACAGGCGTATTCGGTGACATCCGCGAGCTATACGCGTCAACACAGGATGCCAAAATGCGCGGCTACGGTCCGGGACGCTTTTCCTTTAACGTGAAGGGCGGGCGTTGTGAAGCTTGTCAGGGTGATGGAATTCTCAAAATCGAGATGCACTTTCTGCCCGATATTTTTGTTCCCTGTGAGGTCTGCAAGGGAAAACGCTACAACCGGGAAACACTGGAAGTCAAATATAAGGGAAAAAGCATTTATGATGTTCTGGAAATGACAGTAGAAGAGGGCATGTATTTCTTTGAGAGCATCCCTCGTATTTACCGCAAGCTGAAAACCTTGTATGACGTTGGATTGGGCTATATCAAAATCGGCCAGCCGGCCACCACTCTTTCCGGCGGAGAGGCGCAGAGAGTCAAGCTGGCAACTGAGCTGGCGAAGCGTTCAACCGGAAAAACAATTTACATTCTGGATGAGCCTACCACCGGTCTTCATACGGCAGATGTCCATAAGCTCATTGAGGTGCTTCAGCAGCTGGTAGACAATTCTAACACCGTCTTAGTTATCGAGCACAATCTCGATGTCATCAAAACTGCAGATCATATCATCGACCTTGGCCCCAACGGCGGCGACAACGGCGGTCAAATTGTTGCAACAGGAACACCGGAAGAAATCGCCAAATGCAAAAAATCCTATACGGGAATGTATCTGAAAAAATATTTGAAATAGCAGCCAAACAGCCTCACCGTTCCTGCCCGGAACAGCGAGGCTGTCTTTTCTGTTACAGATTTATTTTTATTGATGATATCTTCTCTTTTTTCCCACTAACGTTACAGACAACGCAGCACAGGCAATCGCAAACAATGCACCCCACAGCAGCAGATCGCTGTTGTCGCCGGTATCCGTATTATCTTCACTGCCGGGATTATTTTCCTCATCCTTGCCGTCATCTGGCTTTTCAAATGCAGGATCTGTTTCTCCGCAGACAGTGCATTTTCCGTCAGCAAAATGGTGAGCGGTCTTTGCAATAACAGTTCCTTCTTCCAAAACCGTACCGCACTCTGTACAGACCGTATCACCGGTATAGCCTTCTGCCTGACAGGTGGCAGTTTTAGCATTTCTCACCTCTGTCTGCGCGTGGTCACATGCCCCGAAAGTCCCGTCTTCCTTTTTGACGGGAGAGTATCCATCAGCACAATAATCTGCTAAAACTTCTTTTGTGAAAGTTCCGCCAGTGATCCCAATATGCTCCGGACGAAATGCCTCGTTGGCAACAGCCTCTTCTGCCGTTCTTCCGTTCCAGTAGTTGTTTTCCAGCACGGCGCTGCTCCCTTCCGGCAATGATTCAGCCTTAAAAAGCTCCCCGTCCGGGTCGCCGGAATTGACCATGATGTTATTTTCCGCAGTGAGTTCAAATTCTGCCGTTGCGTTGCCGACACGAATCGCCCTGTCCTGCGTATTTTCGATAAAATTTTCCCTGACTTCAACTGTGCCTTTCAAGAAATTATCTTCACTGCTTTGCAGCGCAATGGCATTATGAACCGTGCCGTCGATATTGTTGTTTTTGATGACTGCCCCGTCAACACCCTGAATATAGATCGCCTGATAATAATTTGTAAAAGTACAGTTTGTCACCGTGATGTCGCTGAAATACTTGCTGTCCGCACTCATTTTGATACCATTGAAGCCATTGGTCTCCATACTGGCTTCATTACCCTGAAAAATACATCCCTCAAAGATGATATCGGTGTTCACAGCATCCGCGCTGTAATCCGAAAGGAAAACACCGCCGCTGATTGTTAATTCCTTAAAAGTGATATTTTTCAGAGAATTATGAGCATGATAGCTGCCATTCGTATCTGGTATTTCCTGTTCTCGTACATAATCATAAACAGAAATACCGTTTCTTCCATACATATGGCCGGAACTGGCAGAAAATCCCGGCAGTACAACGCCTTCCTCTGCTGTAAAGATAACGCCTTCTACTGTGCGTTTATAGGTGGCGATACGGGAGTTTAACTCATCCAGCGAAACCGGCGTGTCATCCTCCACAAACCAGCCTTTTTCTTGTGTCCATACCATGTTGTAATACTCTGTATTACTTCCTTCATACTTGGTGGGACGTGCCAGAACAAGGACTTCATCATAGTCGCCCTGTGTAAAGTTGATGGTCTTCCCGTCGATGGAGCCATACGCGCCGTCCAAGGTATATTGCGCATTTTCAGGTGTTACGTTAACAACGGCTGCAGCCATATCCGGACCTTCCGGCAGAGCTTCTCCACGGTATCCCGTCTCCGTGTCAACATCTACAGCAAAAACTGTCGTCGGCAGCATCGTGGCCAGCATTACAGCCATTGTTAAAAGCGCTTTACATTTTTTTACTTTCCAATTTTTCATTCTTTTCCCTTCCTTTCTCTAACACAGCTGCGATTTTCAGGATAAAAAATTAAAGAGAATATGCCGCAAGAAAATATTTCTGCCTACTGCAATTATAAGTCTTACTGCTTTATATGTCAAGCAAGACATGCTTTTCATTCAACATGTCCCCAGTTATTTTTTCCGAAATCCTGATCTACAAAGCCGCATAAAAGTAAGATTTTTTATAATAAAAGTAAAAATATCTAAAATAAAACATTGTGTTTTTGTCTGCCATTTGATATAATAATTAATATATCTTAACTCAAAATAAAAGCATCGTCTTTGGCAGCTGCCAAAGCCATTTGGGCGCTGTCAGCGCCATACAGGTGATCGCAGATGAAATATTTTGTAACGCTTCCGGAGCAAATTTATAGCTTTTTAGAAAATCATGGAATATCACAGCAGGAGATTCGCTATACGGCAAAGGCAGATCTTGCGCCGGACGGCGGTTTCTCAGACAGCTATCTTGCGCTGTCACCCCAAACGCTCTATCTTGTGACAGCTGATTCCAGCGGCTCTCTGAAGCTGAAAACAATACCACTTTCTGAAGTTGAAGATATTTGGATAGAACGGCTGGTAAATACAGCACGGCTGCTGATTAAACAAAACGGCAGGAAACGCGCACTCTGCCGCTTTGCGTCAGGTGGTATTCGCATCATGGACCGGTTCCGGGATCGGGTCATGAAGCTCAAGCAGCAGGAGCCGATCGACGATTCCCGGTTGGAGGACGAGGAAATCCGATGTCCGAAATGTGGTCTTCCCTATCCGGATCAAAGACGAAAAGTATGCCCCAAATGCAATGGGCGCTTCGGGGTGGTCAGACGACTGCTTTCAATCTATATGGAATATAAATGGTACGGGCTTGCAATGCTGGCGGGAATTTTGATTTCGACCGGTTTTTCGTTTGTAACGCCCTATGTCGGAAATCAATTGCTGCTGGATGAAGTGCTGGCAGCCGGCGGACAATTCTATGGTCAGGTGCTTTGGATTGTGCTGCTGATGCTCGGCATCCGCCTCTTCGGCGTAGTGCTGAGCATGGCATACGGCTGTCTTTCTGCGCATATTGCCCCGCGAATGTACCGTAATCTGCGGCTGAAGGTATTTGAAGCCATGCAAAGGCAGTCTCTGGATTATTTTACCAATCGTCAGACCGGCTCACTGATTACGCGTATCAACGACGACACATGGACAATCTATGTCTTTTTTGTGGATATGGTTCAGCTGGTGGTTGTAAATACCGTGACCATTGCGGGACTGCTGGGTATTCTATTCTCTATGCAGTCGCTGTTAGCACTGCTGGTTACCGTATTTACACTGATCACAACAATGATTATGCGATACTTTATTGGCAGACATCGTAAGTATTTCAAAAAATCAAATAATGCGGTCAGAAAGCTGCGTTCCATCACCAGCGATGTTTTCAACGGTCAGCGGGTAGTGAAGGCATTTGCCAAGGAAAATACAGAAATATCGCGGTTCGCATCTGCCAACCAACGGCTTTTTGACGCTGAGTTTGCACAGGCGAAGCATTCAAACCGCTATTTTCCTTTCGTTCGATTTTTAACAAAAACAGGCTTTTCCTCTTTGTTTTTTATCGGTGCAGTGCTTGTAGTCAGCGGTTATAACCTGACGCTCGGAGCGCTGACGGCTTTTGTCGCTTATGCAGATATGCTGCAGGGGCCGGTAGACTTTTTTCTGAATTTCAGCCAATGGTGGTCAGGCTGCGTCGACGCATCTTCCCGAATTTTTGAAGTTCTGGATTCCAAGCCGAAGATTCATGACCGCCCCAATGCCAAGTCAGTTGCGCTGCTGAAAGGAGATATTTCCTTAAAAAATGTTTCCTTTGAATACGATGTCGGGCGGCCGATCCTGAAAAACGTCTCTTTTGATATCCCCCATGGCACAATGTTTGGCATTGTGGGAAAAACAGGAGCCGGAAAAAGTACGATTATCAACTTGATTACACGGATGTACGATGTGAATGAAGGCAGCATCTCAATCGACGGCACAGATGTCCGGGAACTGCGCAACGAGGATTTAAGGCGAAATATTGGTATTGTATCACAGGAGACCTATTTATTTATCGGTACCGTAGCAGACAATATCCGATACGGCCGTCCCGAAGCATCGATGGAAGACGTAATCCGCGCAGCTAAAGCGGCGTTTGCGCACGAATTTATCATGAAGCTGCCGGATGGATACCAAACGCGTGTAGGCTCGGGCGGAGTGAGCTTGTCCGGCGGAGAACGTCAGCGCATCTCCATTGCCCGTGCAATGCTGCAAAAGCCGCCGATTCTGATACTGGATGAGGCCACCGCTGCTATGGACACACAAACGGAACGCCGCATCCAGTATGCCATTGACCGTCTCAAACAGGGCAGGACAATAATTGCGATCGCACATCGTTTGTCCACGCTGCGGGATGCGGATTTTATTGCCTGTATTGATGACGGCATGCTGGTAGAATTAGGAACGCATGAGGAATTGATCCGTAAAAAAGGCGTTTATTTTGAATTGCACCGACTTCAGACAGAAGCGTTTCAATTTGTGGAAATGGGAGAATAAAAGGACAAAGCCGGCTTTCTGCTTAAGACAAGGCCACCGGAAGATAGAGAGGAATTACATATGCCAAAACAAATGATGACAGATGATAACATGGAAAAGCTGATTGCGTATCGGGAATTAGACAGCAGCTGTGTTTTCGTCGATGACGGTGATGGTTTTTTATCACTAACACTTGATGAAACGGTATACCGTCCCGTGGACTTGATTCGTCTGCTTCCCTATGACCGTCCGGACGAATATATCTCCTGTGTCTGCAAAGAGCAAGAGCTTGGCATAATACGCCGGATCGCTGATTTTCCCGAAGAACAGCAGCGGATCTTGCAGCACCAGTTAAGTTTTCGCTATTACACGCCGGTAATTGAAAAAATCATTTCCGTTCGGGAAAAAATGTGGTTTGTCTTTATAAAAGTTGTGGTTGACGGACAAAAAAAGGAGCTTTGCACACGGGATTTATATCACAATATTCGGTTTTACAACAGTACAGATCTTCTTTTGACCGATGTGGACGAAAACCGGTATCTGATTCGAAATTTTCGGCAGCAGCCTGCAAAAATGCAGCAGAAAATCGAAATTTACCTTTGATAAATCATAAGAATAGGGGTGGAAAGCTGTGGAACTGAACGACCGGATCGCGCCCGAAATCCAAAACCAGTTGGAGGGTTCTGTGAAATACAGCGTCCGCTATGAGATATCTGCTCGGTCAGCCGCCCCCGGCGGAATCGTGGTAGTTACCGGCGAGGATGTTTTCGTATTTGAAAACCAGCAGAAAATTCTCGAAATCAAGCTTTCATCCATTGCTGAAGCAAATTGTGAAAAGCTATATGGCAGCGGCTGTCTGAAATTTGTATTGCATTCAGGAGAAGAAAAACTGGCAGCAGTATTCTCCTTGTCCCGCTTTGCCTGCTTTACCGCATTGGCACAGGCAATAGAATACCGGCTTGATACAGGCAGCTTCCCTGCCGAATTGAAAATCGAACAAAAATTCTGTCCGGTTTGCGGCTCGCCGCTGATGCACGGCTCAAAGCTCTGTATCAAATGTGCCAGGAAACCCAAAATACTGCTGCGGCTGTATCATATCGGGAAGCCGTATCTGCCGCGGATCCTGCTGGTGATCTTTTTTGTCGTTGCAGTGGAACTCCTGGCAGTCATTTATCCTTATTTTAAAAGACTTGTCATCGATAACTATATGACGGCCGAAAATCCACAGATCTCCAAAATTTGGCTTTTATTCGGCCTGACGGCAGGCATTTATCTGACGGTCTGCCTCTTTGAGTGGATCGTGGGATATCTGAAAAATTTTGTTGCTGCTGCGGTCAGCCGTGATCTGCGGGAGATGCTGTTTGACAAAATCCAACGGCTTTCGCTGGCAAACATAACAAAACGTTCCGCTGGAGATATGCTCGGCCGCATCCAGAATGACACCACTCGCGTACGGGAATTTTTAGTCAGCTATGGCGCGGATATTATTGTGCGTGTATTTTCCTTGCTGCTGCTGACGGTTATCTTATTTGTGACAAACTGGCGTTTAGCCGTACTTGTGATACTTCCGGCGCCATTCATGCTATGGGCGTTTCGATGGTCTTCGGACAAAATCCGAAGAAAATTTCACATTGTCTGGCGGCGCGGTCAAAAAGTAAACTCACTTTTGCATGACGCTATCAATGGTATCCGCGTAGTGAAGGCCTATGGCGGCGAACAGAATGAAACCAGAAAGTTTGAACGTGTTTCTACTGATTACTGCATCCAGTTATCAGGCGCTGAAAAATTCTGGTCACTGGTGACCCCGGTGGTTGGATTTGTCATGACTCTTGGGGAATTTCTGGTGCTTTACTTCGGGGCAAACCTTGTGCTGCAGCAAGAAATGCAAATCGGAGAACTGGTACAATATACTACCTATGTATCTATGCTGTACGGCCCGTTGCGCTGGCTGATCTCACTGCCGCGTCAAATTAAACAGGCATCGGTCAGTGCCAACAAGCTGTTTGAGATTATTGATGAGCCGGAAGAAAGCCAGCAGCAGCAAAATGCCCCCTGCCCCGTAGCTGGTGATATTACCTTTGATAATGTCTCATTTGGCTATAAAGAATATATTCCCGTGCTCAAGCACTTAAACTTTACGGTCAAGCAGGGAGAAATGATCGGGATCGTTGGTGCATCAGGTGTAGGAAAGTCGACGCTCATTAATTTACTGATGCGGTTGTACGAGCCTACACGGGGAGAAATTCGGATTAACGGCACACCGCTTCAGAATATTCCGCGAAGCGTACTGCGCTCCAAAATCGGCGTCGTACTTCAGGAAACCTTTTTGTTTGACGGTACAGTACTGGATAATATACGCTACGCAAAGCCGGACGCACCATTTGAAGAAATCGTAAAAGCTGCTAAAGCTGCCGGAGCGCATGAGTTTATTCTGCGGCTGCCGGAAGCGTATCATACTCGTGTCGGAGACCGTGGCTATATGCTGTCGGGCGGGGAACGACAGCGGGTCGCAATCGCAAGAGCTATTCTGCATCAGCCGGATATTTTAATTCTGGATGAAGCGACATCAGCCTTAGATACCAAAACAGAAAAGCAAATTCAGGATACACTGGGTGAAATTATTAAGGGACGTACAACCTTTGCAATTGCCCATCGGCTGTCTACATTGAGACAAGCCGACAAGCTTTTAGTGCTGGACAAGGGAAAAGTCGCAGAATTTGGCACTCATATCGAACTTTTAAAAAATCGTTCTGTATATTACCGCTTGGTGATGGCGCAGCGCCAGACTGCAAAAATCAGAAAATAGAATATTAAATGTCATACAAGCAGGAAAACAACTACAGTTAACGTCCAGTTTAAGTATTTTAAACAGAGATAAAAAAATAAACATTTCCCGGAATCGACAATATATTTGTACAATTTGCTGAATTCAACCACTTTCTATTGACTTATCTTTCTTATAATCTTATACTGAAACTATGCTGAAATAAGTGGTGGAGTCTGTCATAGAGCGCGGCTGCGTCTCTATTTATTTTCGGTATCGCTGTTTGGATATAGAAAAGGTCGTTTGGCCAGCGTACATGGAAGGGGGACAGAACTTCAAATAATTGAAGTTCTGTCCCCCTTTTTGCTGTGCACTTAAAAAGAACAGAGGTTATTATGGATTTTTCATTTACAGCTTTTGTACAGAATATTTTCTCCAGTCCGATTTTATTCATCACAGTGCTGCTAACACTGGGCGTGATTTTTGTCAATGGGTGGACGGATGCGCCTAACGCTATTGCTACTTGTGTGACAACGCGCTGTATGGGGATCAAAAGCGCTATCTGGATGAGTGCTGCCTTTAACTTTCTGGGTGTGTTTATCATGACCCAGATCAACAGTTCGGTAGCGTCCACTATCAGTAATATGGTGGATTTCGGAGGCAATACCCGGGAAGCACTGATTGCTTTATGCGCTGCTTTGTTCTCTATTGTGGTTTACAGTGTCGGTGCCTCTTATTTTGGTATTCCGACCAGTGAAAGCCATAGTTTGATTGCCGGTTTATCCGGTGCAGCAATTGCTATTCACAACGGGTTTGGCGGTATTAATGCTTCGGAATGGGCTAAAGTTTTGTACGGTCTGGTCATGAGTCTCTTGCTTGGATTTGTGATTGGCTGGGTCGTCTGTCGTTTGGTCAGTATTGTCTGCGGCAGAATGGACCGCAGAAAGACCAATCGCTTTTTTAAAGGCGCCCAGATTTTTGGCGCTGTTGCAATGAGTTTTATGCACGGCGCGCAGGATGGGCAAAAATTTATTGGTGTGCTGTTTTTGGGGATTGCTTTTTCTAACGGTCAGGACAGCGTAGCGGGAATGACCATCCCCGTCTGGCTGATGCTGGTATGCAGTGTTGTAATGGCGGCAGGAACCAGTGTGGGCGGTGAAAAAATCATAAAATCGGTCGGAATGGATATGGTAAAGCTGGAAAAATATCAGGGCTTTTCCGCCGATCTGGCGGCTGCTGTCTGCTTGCTGCTTTCCAGCCTGTTTGGTATTCCTGTGTCAACCACCCACACCAAAACAAGCGCTATAATGGGTGTGGGCGCAGTAAAGCGGATTTCATCCATCAATCTGGGTGTGGTCAAAGAAATGGTCCTTACCTGGATCTTTACATTTCCCGGCTGTGGACTGATCAGCTTTATTATGGCAAAATTGTTTATTATGATCTTTTAAGCAGCAATACAATTGGAGGAAAAATTATGTCAAAAAAGCAGGATTCTTATTACTTTCAAAATTTTATTGCCTGTGCAGAGTACTCCTGTCAGGCTGCCAAACTTTTAAAGGAAACGATGTGCCGTTTTATTCCCGGTTCTCTGTCAAACAGGCTGGATGAAATCCACAAGATCGAACATGCTGCTGACATCAAAAAGCATGAGCTGCTGAACACGTTGGTAAAAGCCTTTATTACTCCGATCGAGCGGGAAGACATCCTTCAGATGAGTCAATGTCTGGACAATATGACAGATAAAATCGAAGATGTTCTGATTCGAATTTATTATAACCGTATCACCAACATTCGTCCTGATTCACTTGAATTGGTGGAGTTATTGATTCGTTGCTGCGATGAAATACGGAAGCTGATGCAGGAGTTCTCTGATTTTAAACGTTCCAAGCACCTCCATGACCATATTGTACAGATCAATACACTGGAAGAAGATGCGGACAAACTGTTTATTTCCTGTATGTATCGGCTCCACAGTGAATGTACCGATCCGCTCGAGGTCATCGCGTGGCGGGAAATCTATATTTATCTTGAAAAATGTGCGGATGCATGTGAACATGTGGCCGATATTGTAGAAAGCGTAATCATGAAAAACAGCTGATAAACATGTTTTTACCCCAGTCACTGCTAATGCAGACACTGGGGCTTTTCTTATTTTTGCAGCAGTTTTGTTAATCGATATGCCGCTTCTTCCGTGTCATCCGGATTTCCAAAGGTTGAAAAACGAAAATATCCTTCGCCGCAGGCGCCGAATCCTGCTCCTGGCGTTCCGACCACCTGGATTTCGTTGAGCAGATAATCAAAAAATTTCCAGCTTCCCATCTTACTGGGACATTTCATCCAGATATAGGGAGCGTTTCTGCCGCCGCAGTACCAGATATCGAGTTTGTCAAGTGCATTCATCAGCACCTTGGCATTCTTTTTATACACCCGAATATTCTCATGTATTTGCTTCTGCCCTTCCTTCGTAAAAACAGCTGCACCGCCTTTTTGAATGATATAAGATACCCCGTTTGTTTTCGTCGTGCGGTTTCTGACCCACATAGCGTTTAAATTCAAATCGTTGCGCACCAATTCCTTTGGTATCACCGTATATCCAAGCCGGGTGCCTGTAAAACCGGCCGTTTTGGAAAGAGAACATATCTCGACAGCACAAGTCCGGGCACCTTTGATTTCAAAAATGCTGTGCGGCAAAGCAGGTTCTTCAATAAAAGCTTCATAAGCGGCGTCAAACAAAATGATCGCCCCGTTTTGATTGGCATAATCCACCCAGGCCTGCAGCTTTTCACGGTTGAATACGGCTCCGGTCGGATTATTGGGAGAGCAGATATAAAGAATGTCCGCCTTTATTGCAGCATCCGGCTCCGGCAAGAAGCCGTTTTCTCTGCCGGATGGTAAATGAACGATTTTTCGGCCGGCAATCACATTAGCGTCTACATAGGCCGGATAAGCCGGCTCTATAACGAGCGCCGTGCTTTCCCGATCGAACAGGTCCAAAATATCCCCCAGCTCATCGCTGGCGCCGCTTGAAACAAATATTTCCTCCGGAGACAGCGCAACTCCCTTTTCTCCGTAATAGTTTGCAATGGCCTCTCTCAAAAAAGGAGCGCCGCATTCCGGCATATATCCATGAAAGCTTTCTGCATTTGCCTGGTCGTCAACTGCTTCATGCAGGGCACGGATGACCGCATCACAAAGCGGCAAAGAAACATCGCCGATTCCCATGCGATACAGATGCGCAGAAGGATGAACGTTTTGATAAGCTTTGATTTTTTGTGCGATATTGTAGAAAAGATAGGGCAAGTGCTGCGCTCGCTGTGCCACCTATATTTGATCTCATTTCGGTTTTTCCCCTGTCAGCTGACGTGTGACAATACGGCGCACCTACTGGGTTATCCGTTCAGATTGCAGCTCGAAAAGTGTTATTCGCACGGGCTCTGACACATGGCTCTCACCATTCCCTGCTCGCTGTAGACAGATTCCCGTGTTACTTCTCTTTTCTCAGACGCTTTTATGTTTGATTCCACACAGCCTGGCTGTCACTCTACATCCTGCAGCGCATCATAACCTTCCTCTCCTGTGCGAATCTTCACGACATTTTCCACATCATATACAAAGATTTTTCCATCACCGATATGGCCCGTGTACAAAACCTTCTTCGCGGTTTCAATCACGCTGCGCACCGGTACTTTACTGACAACGATGTCTACCTGGATCTTAGGCAGCAGGGTTGCCTCTACTGCAACACCACGGTAATATTCCGGCTTGCCCTTTTGCTGGCCGCAGCCGAGAACATGAGACACCGTCATACCAGTAATGCCAAGCTCCGTCATTGCTTTTTTCAGTGGCTCAAAACGATTCTCTTTACAGATGATCTCGATCTTTGTAAACTTGGGTGACGACCCGCTGTCAAACGCCGGAACTGTTTTAACCGGTACGGCCTCAGCAACCGGTACGTCTCCGCTGACTGCAACCGCATCTTCATAACCATAATCCAGACTTTCCACAGCAGGTACAAAATCGGGATACGCATGGTTGCCGTGTTCCCCAATATCAAGTCCCGCGATCTCTTCTTCAGCCGATACTCTGATCCCGATTGTCTTTTTCAAAATCAGCCAGACGACAGAGGAAGCTGCAAAAACAAAAGCACCAACTGCCACTATTCCCAACAATTCTACTCCAAGGAGACGGAAACCGCCGCCATAAAACAGTCCATTTACGGTTGACAGCGTCGTCACACCTTCTTTTGCAAAAAGACCGACGCATATCGTTCCAAACACTCCGCAGCCAAGATGAACAGACGTTGCTCCTACAGGATCGTCGATTCCGATACGGTCAAAAAACATGACCGCAAAAACAACGATGACACCTGCAATTGCCCCGATCAGCAGAGAAATTTCGATGCTTACATAGGCGCAGGAGCCTGTTACACCTACAAGTCCCGCCAGACAGCCGTTAATCGTCATGCCTAGGTCGGGCTTGCCGATTTCAATCCATGCAGTAGCTGTAGAAGTTAAAACGGCAGCAATAGCGGACGTATTTGTAGTCATCAGGATGTGCATGACATCAGAAGGGTTTTGGAAGCTCATGGCAGAGCCGGGATTGAACCCAAACCATCCTAGCCAGAGCACAAACAAACCGATAACGGCCAGAGACATATTGTGTCCCGGTATCGCCCGCGGCTTTCTGTTTTTATCGTACTTCCCGATACGAGGCCCTAAAATCAGCGCTCCGGAAAGCGCAGCCCAGCCGCCGACCGAATGAACTACCGTATCGCCCGCAAAATCCATGAAGCCCAGATCCGCGAGCCAGCCGCCGCCCCAAATCCAGTGGCCGACAACCGGATAAATAAAGAGTGTAAGTACAAAAGAAAATAAAATAAAAGAGATGTATTTGATCCTTTCGGCAACTGCACCGGATACAATGGTAGCAGCCGTACCGCAGAAAACAAGCTGGAAGAAAAATTTGCCCCAAAACGGCACATTGGATGTTAAAGTATCATGATAAGCTGATAAATCCGCGCCGCCTAAAATCCACAGGTTTTCTGTGCCAATAATCGGATTGTCACCGCCGAACATCAGCCCCCAGCCTAAAAGCAGAAAGCCAATGGAGGATACCGCGAATACAATAAAGTTTTTCGAGAGAATATTAACTGTGTTTTTTGACCTGGCAAATCCCGCTTCCACAGAAGCAAAGCCAAGATTCATAAAGAAAACTAAAATCGCGGCTAAAAACACCCAAAGCGTATCCACTATCATAATGTTTCATCCTTTCTCGTCAATCATCCGACACTGAACAGCAGATCACCATAGGTCGGATACGGCCAGTATTCCTTTGCTGTGAGAGTCTCTGCTTCATCGCAGACCACCCGCAGCTCGCTCATTTTAGTGAGGATTGTATCCCGGATCGCATTTGCCTGAGCGATGATGTCCTCATCTGTCCGAAGCGATATCACCGCTTCTTTCAGTTCATCCGCTTTAACAGCGATTGCGTCTGTTAGAGTTGAAAGTCTCGTCACAAGACCGCTTTCATAGCTGCACGGAAGATTGGCGTTCAGTGCTTTTTTGGCTGCAGCAGTTTTTGCCACTTCCAAGACATAGGCCTCTACGGCGGGAGCGATCTGCGTCTTCGCCATGTCTACCATCGTGTTAGCCTCGATAACCACCGTTTTACAGTAGTTGTCCAGCATAATATCACATCTCGACTTCAGCTCTGCTTTGGTATACACGCCGTGAGCCGTCAGCATATCAACGTTTTTCTTATCCAACAGATGAGGCATACAGTCTGGTGTAGTCCGGTAATTGAGCAGGCCGCGTTTTTGGGTAGCTTCTTCTATCCATTCCTCATCATAACCGTTTCCGTTAAAAATGATACGCCTGTGATCTTTAATCGTTTTGCGGATCATCTCATGGAGCGCGGTTTCAAAATCCTCCGCTTTTTCCAGTCTGTCTGCATAAATCTTCAGAGATTCTGCGACTGCACTGTTGAGCATGATATTTGCACAAGCAATACTGTTGGAAGAGCCGAGCATCCGAAATTCAAATTTATTCCCTGTAAATGCAAACGGCGAGGTACGGTTGCGATCGGTAGTGTCTCGGTTGAATTTAGGGAGAACGTCTACTCCCAGCTTCATCTGTGTCTTTTCAGTGCCGTTGTACGGCTGTTCGGTTTCGATTGCTTCCAGTACCGCATTTAGCTCATCACCCAAAAAAATGGAAACAACAGCGGGCGGTGCTTCATTGGCACCCAGCCTGTGATCGTTGCCCGCAGTAGCGACCGAAAGACGAAGCAGATCCTGATAATCATCGACCGCCTTTATCACTGCACATAGAAACAGCAAAAACTGTGCATTTTCATATGGTGTTTCTCCCGGGGACAACAAATTCACACCAGTATCGGTCGCCATTGACCAGTTATTGTGTTTGCCGCTGCCGTTGACGCCTGCAAAAGGCTTTTCATGCAGCAAACAAACCAGGCCGTGCTTTGCAGCAACCTTTTGCATGATTTCCATTGTCAGCTGATTGTGGTCGGTTGCAATGTTGGTGGTACTATAAATCGGTGCCAGCTCATGCTGTGCAGGAGCCACCTCATTGTGCTCCGTTTTGGCAAGAATGCCAAGTTTCCACAATTCTTCGTTGAGCTCTTCCATATATGCTGCTACCCTGGGTTTAATAACGCCAAAATAATGATCGTCCATTTCCTGCCCCTTGGGTGACTTGGCGCCAAACAGGGTACGGCCGGTAAAACGAAGATCGGGACGCTGATCGTACATTTCTTTGCTGATCAGGAAATATTCCTGTTCCGGTCCGACAGAGGTCCGAACACATTTAACAGAATCGTTTCCAAACAGCCGCAAAATCCGCAATGCCTGCCGGTTAAGTGCTTCCATTGAACGAAGCAGCGGTGTTTTTTTATCCAAAGCCTCGCCGCCGTAGGAACAGAAGGCAGTCGGAATACAAAGTGTCTTTCCTTTTATGAAAGCATAAGAGGTCGGATCCCATGCGGTGTAGCCCCTCGCCTCAAAAGTGGCTCTTAATCCACCGGAGGGAAATGATGAGGCATCCGGTTCTCCTTTAATCAGCTCTTTTCCGGAAAAATCCATAATAACACCACCGTCAGGCGATGGAGAAATAAAGCTGTCATGCTTTTCTGCAGTAATACCTGTCAGCGGCTGGAACCAGTGCGTATAGTGGGTAGCACCATGAGCGACCGCCCAGTCTTTCATGGCAGATGCGACTGCATTTGCCACTGTAATATCCAACTGAGCCCCCTCGTCGATCGTTTTCTTCAAGGACTGATATACTTCGGCTGACAGATTCGCCTTCATCACTCTGTCGTCAAAAACAAGGCTTCCAAAATACTCCGGCACAGTTTTCATAATCAAGCACTCCTTTGGAAAAAAATAAAGACAAAGATATCTCGCTAATCAATCGTACCAAGACATCTTTGCCTTTTTCATAATATAAAATTGTTGTACAACAAAAGAAAGGGCGTCTCCGAGTATGATACTCAAAGACGCCCTTGCCTTCACTGATTGGAATTATACACCTGTATGAACTGATTGTCAAGTGCTTTTTGCAATTTTTTTATTTTTTCTTGCAAAATTTTGATTTGTGATTTATTTTTTATATTTTTTTCTCGCAAATTGCAATAGCAACCTGCAATAGTTCACAAAAAAGTAACGATTTGTAGCAGAATGATGTTGGATTGCGAA
>CALXBC010000030.1 GCA_944386455.1 uncultured Clostridia bacterium
GGGTTTTTGACCACTTTTGATAAAGTTTAGCGCTTGCTGAACTGCGGAGCGCGACGGGCAGCCTTGAGGCCGTATTTTTTCCGTTCTTTCATTCTCGGGTCACGCGTGAGGAAACCGGCTTTTTTCAGAGCAGGACGGAGTTCCTCGTTAAAATTGAGCAACGCACGGGAAAGTCCGTGACGGATTGCGCCTGCCTGTCCGGTAACGCCGCCGCCGGCAACTGTGCAGACGATATCAAAGCTACCGTTCGTATTGGTAAGCTCCAACGGCTGACGAACAATCAATTTCAGTGTTTCCAAGCCAAAATAATCGTCGATATCTCTTCCGTTAATCGTAATCTTACCGGTTCCCTGGTAAACTCTGACTCTGGCAACAGAGCTTTTTCTTCTGCCGGTACCGTAGTAATATGGTTTAGAATCGTACATCTAAAATGCCCCCCTTCCTTATAACTCGTAAGCTTCCGGCTTCTGCGCCGCATTATTGTGCTGTGCATCCTTGTAAACTCTCAAACGGCGCAGAGAAGCGCGTCCAATCACGGTATCAGGAAGCATTCCCTTTACAGCGAGCATCATTGCTTTTTCCGGATTCTTTTCCATCAAATCAGCGTATTTGATCTCTTTGAGACCGCCGAGCCAGCCGGTGTGCCACCGATAAAACTTTTTCTGGAGCTTGTTTCCGGTCAGAACAGCCTGTCCGCAGTTGACGATGATCACATGGTCACCGCAGTCCGCATGTGGGGTAAAGGTCGGTTTGTGTTTTCCGCGAAGGATGTGTGCGGCAGTCGCAGCGACACGGCCGAGCGGCTTGCCCGCGGCGTCCAGCACATACCATTTGCGGCTGATTTCATTCGCCTTTGGCATATAAGTCGACATATATGTCCCTCCGTAATCATATTTTCGTATTTTCGTGGAAAAACCTCCACTTGTCATACAGCATGAACAATTATAGCTTTTCATTTTAAGAATGTCAAGAGGAAAAACCTCGATTTTTTAATTTACAGCCCATTTTCTCTTTAAATCTCTTCTGTTTGCGCCAATTCTCTCAATATCTTGTGATTGATTTCAGCTTTTGCCGGATGGTATGAAATTTTGGATTCACTTGCCTGTGCGGCCGATTTGCGGTATAATAGACCGAGATAGAGTAAAAAGGATGCGTGACCGATGCAAAAAATGCTGGGATATATGAGAAAGGCGATACAGGAATTTGACCTGATACAGAATGGAGACAGAATCGCTGTGGGGGTGTCCGGCGGCAAGGACTCAGTGGTTTTGCTGCGCGGGCTATGGCTGCTGCGGAAATTCATTGGGATAGAATATGAATTGACAGCCGTTACTCTCGATCCGGGGTTTGATGGTGTTGATGGTGACTACAGCCCGATTGCAGACATGTGCGATGAGATGCAGATTCCCTATCTGCTTAAGCGGACGCAGATAGGAGAGATCATATTCGATGTGCGTAAAGAATCCAGTCCGTGCAGCCTTTGCGCCAGGATGCGCCGCGGCGCGCTGCACGATGCGGCGCTGGAGGCAGGCTGCAACAAAATCGCTTTGGGGCATCATTATGACGATGCGGTGGAAACTTTTATGATGAATCTGTTTCATGAGGGGCGGATCGGCTGCTTTTCTCCCAAAAGCTATTTGTCCCGGAAAGAGCTTTGGATGATCCGGCCTATGGTATTCGCACCTGAGAAGGATGTCCGTAGGGCAGCAGTGAAAAACGGACTGCCGATTGTGAAAAGCAAGTGCCCGGCGGATGGAAATACCTCGCGGCAGAAAATGAAAGAATTTTTGTATCAGCTTGATAAGGAAAATGACGGTCTGAAGTTCCGGGTATTTGGCGCAATGCGCCGCGCCGGAATTGACGGCTGGGGCTATTCCAACGGGAAGGACGGACGGGAATGATAAACGCAGCCGAGCTGGTCAATATGTGTATGGTCATGGACCGGGAGCAGAAAAATGTTTTGGTTCTGGACAAAAAGCATCCTGTCTGGGGCGGTATCGGCTTTCCCGGCGGGCATGTCGAATCGGGTGAGAGCCTTGCAGACGCGGTATTCCGCGAGGTTTTGGAGGAAACCGGCATCCGGATCGGCAGTCCCTGTCTCTGCGGTGTTGTGCACTGGGAGCCGCCGCAAGGAAAGCGGAAGCTGTTATTTTTGTATCGGGCAGAAGCGCAGGAAGGACAGCTTTTGTCACAAACGACAGAGGGGCGGCCATATTGGCTCCCGTTTCAACAGCTCAAAAAAGTGAAATTAGCTCCTAATATGGAAGTATTTCTTCGTCTGCTGGAAGATGAAAGCGTATCGGAAGCATATACGGAGCAGCCGAACAACGGGCGGGAGCATTTCTGCTTCCGGTAGATAAACGGGAAAGGGTGGAGAAAAATGGATATGAGAAAAGTGGTCAGCACCGCTGAGATGAAACAGGCCGAAAAAAATGCGGTCGAACAGGATGGGCTGTCCTATTTGCGCCTGATGGAAAATGCAGGTTCGGCGGCGTTCCGCGTGCTGCGGGATGAAATCGGGCTGGAGAGAAAGCGCTATGTTGTGCTATGTGGGACTGGAAACAACGGCGGCGACGGTTTTGTTGTTGCAAGAAAGCTGTTGGAACAGGAGGTTATTACCACTGTTGTCTGTACCGGACTGCCCAAAACAGAGGATGCACGAAGCATGTATGATATGCTGTCTAGTATGGAAGTCGAAATTCTGACTGTCGGAATTGACAGCAGTGATGTGATTCGAGACCGGATCGTTGACTGCGAGGTGATTGTGGACGCAGTATTCGGGACCGGCTTTCATGGTACGCTGCCTCAGCCTGCGGCGGAGCTGTTTGAGCTGGCAAACAAAACAGCCGCTGTCAGAGTTTCGCTGGATATGCCGTCGGGGGTCAACAGCGACACCGGGGAAGCAGATCCGCATACTTTTCGTCCCAGACTGACAGTCGCTTTTGCGGCGTTAAAGACTGCTCACATCCTGCCGCAGTCCGAGCCGCTCTGCGGACAGACAGAAGCGGTCAATATCGGAATGGAGGACAGCTGTTTTGACGGAATGGGTTTTTCTCTCGGCGTGCTCGATATGGATGCGGTAAAAGAGGCTGTTCCCAAACGGAAACCAAACTCTCATAAGGGAAACTATGGCAGACTTCTCAATATTGCGGGCAGCAGAAATATGACCGGCGCTGCACTGCTGTCGTCCATGGCGGCCATGCGAAGCGGGGCGGGACTTATTACCCTCGCTTCTGTGGAGGAAACCGTTAACGCTGCTTCATCCAGACTTTTAGAAGCAACCTATCTGCGGCTGCCGAAAACCCCGTCCGGTGAGATATCGGCAGAGGGACTGCGGGAAATCGTGACGGCGCTGCTGCGCTCCACAGCCTGTCTGATCGGCTGCGGAATGGGCTGCTCGGAGAATACGTCCCTGATTCTGCGTACCGTGCTGGAAAACAGCACTTCACCCGTAATTATTGACGCGGATGGTATAAATTGCCTGTCCCGCGACATAAATATGATTAGAACAGCAAGCGCACCGTTGATTCTGACTCCTCATATGGGGGAGATGGCACGGTTGATAAAACGGACGACAGCAGAGATTGCGGCCGACCGGTTCCGTATTGCACGGGACTTTGCACAGGAGTGGAAGGTGACGCTGGTATTGAAGGATTCTGTGACAGTGGTTGCACAGCCCGATGGCAGTCTGTATCTGAACACGGCGGGGAATCCCGGGATGGCACGCGGAGGCAGTGGAGACGTACTGGCAGGAATCATTGCGTCACTGGCAGCTCAGGGAATTGAACCCGGGCATGCAGCCGCTGCGGGCGTGTATCTTCATGCGGCAGGCGGAGACCGGGCGGCTCAAAGGCTTTCGCAGTATGGAATGCTGCCGAGTGATATCATTGATGAGCTTCCGTTGCTGTTCCAATCTATAAACAGATAGGGATTGGTTTGAGTGCGGCTTTCCTCAAAGTCATGGTGGAAATATCTGATTGCCGGCTTGGTCCTGGCGGGAATCCTCCTCATCTTATGTTTTGCATGTAGCAAAAAGAGTGAGGATGATGCCATTCCGCCCGCGGATATGACAAAGAGCTTCACTGCAAAGGCGGATATCCATTTTGGCGATGTTGCGGCGACGGCCACAATCAATCGCATCGGAGACGGAGTATGTGATGTCACACTGATTTCGCCGCAGGCACTAAATGGTATGAAATTTCAGTATAACGGAGATCAAATCACCGTCAGCTATCTTGGAATGAGCGTAGAACTGGATGATGACAGCCTTCTGGCAAATGCAATGGCGACTGCGATTGTGAAAGCAGTGGATATGGCTGCACGCGACCAGGGAATCACGATGAAGAAAAGCGGCAAAACGATCATCATGAAAGGAGAAAACGACAGCGGCGAGTTTGAACTGCGGCTGGATAAGGAGACCGGTTCACTGCTGGAGCTCAAAATTCCTTCCATGGATCTGGAATGTACTTTTGGGGCGGATGAAGCGGAAACGGAATAAAAAAGCGGACTTTGTACGCCCGCTTGAGCGTGTCGAAAAAGTCGACACGCTCTCGAGGGACAAACACAATCACTGCGGCAAAGCCTTGTTCTGCGTTTTTCCCCCGACTCCCCCTTTTCAGTCAAAAACCGGCTCCGCAAGAGGCTTTGCCTCTGCTCACCGCCGGTTTTCTCTTGTGGTGTCACTCCGGCGGCGCATGTCCGCCTGCGTGACGATTTTTTATTTTTTTACCCCTTTTTCTACAGACTGAAGCGGGCTTGTACGCCCGCTTTTTTTATTTACAGCAGTTCTTTTCCTTCCTTGATCGTCTGAAGCACCCGAATGTCTTTCAGTTCCATTGGATCAGCGGTCAGCGGATCCTTGTCCAGTACGACCAAATCAGCGAGCTTATCGGGAGCAATCGAGCCTTTTTGCTTTTCTTCAAAATATTGATAGGCCGCATTGACAGTAACGCCGCGCAATGCATCCGGCACCCCGATCCGCTCTTCTGTTCCCATCACGATGCCATCCCCGCTGATACGGTTGACCGCGCACCATAGTGTTTCCATCATATCGGGCGGAATAACGGGGGAATCCTGGTGAAAGGTGTAAACAATACCGTTATCCCGCGCGCTGGCTGCCGGGCTGATTTCAAATGCACGCTGATCACCAAGGTTTTGGCGGTGAATATCTCCCCAATGAAAGATATGGGCGGCGAAAAAGGAAGCAAGCATCCCGCAGGCGGCCATTGCAGAAAGCTGGTCACGCCTTAACAGCTGCGCATGGATCATGACGGGGCGCTGCGTCTTGATTTCGGGAGCATGCTGACAGGCACTGATAAACTGATCTGCCGCGGCGTCACCGTTGCAGTGAGCAAGCAGCTGCATCCCGTCTGCTGCCGCGGTACGAACAAAGCTCTGCACCACGTCATCCGAATGGACGGGATATCCGCGGTATCCGTCAGCTGCATCCTGATAGGGCTGGGTCAGCCAGGCAGTTCTGCCCTGCGGAGAACCATCCAAAAAAATTTTATAGCCGCCGATTTTTAAGCGTCCACAATATTTTTTGACATATTCTGAATGCTGCATAAGGATATCTTTGCTGTTTTCCAGATCAACAAAGCTGATGACGTCTGCCTTGAAAATCCCTTTTTCCGCAGCCGTCCGGAGCAGCTGCCATTCTCCGCTGCGGGTGATCCCGTCCTGTATCGTGGTGATCCCGTATTTAAAATATTCCTTTTGTGCTTCTGCAAGCTGATTGCAAAGCTGATCGGCGGTCGGAGCAGGGACCATGGAGGATGCCTGGATAAAAGCGGTTTCCTCCAGATAACCGTTCGGCTCCGTGCTGCCTGGGCACCGTCCGATTTTGCCGCCCGGCGGATCCGGCGTATTCCCGGTGATTCCTGCCGCTCTCAGCGCCATGCTGTTAAAAACTCCCATATGGCCTGAAGCGTGGGTGATCAGCATGGGATGATTAAAAACGGCAGTATCCAGCAACGCCTTGTCAGGATGCTGTTTTTCTGCCAAAAAATTGTGATCATATCCGAACCCGACCACCCATTCGCCCGGCTTCAGATTCCGCTCCTGCACAAATTTTTTGGCACGAGATAAGATGTCCTCAAAGCTTTTGGCTTCTTCCAGATGCAATAAGGAGATTGTACGCGCCAGCGCGGTAATGTGACTGTGAGAGTCAATAAAGGACGGAAGCAGCGCATAACCGCCGAGATTGACCCGCTTTATGTCAGACCCTGCAAGCAGTTCGGCCTCTCTTCTTCCGCCGACAAAGCGGATGATGCCGTCTTCGACCAAAACGGCAGCTGCGTAAAGCGACTGGTCCATCGTGATAATCGGCCCGCCGTAATATAGAATTTGTGACATTTTCATCACCTTTTCTTTCCGTTTTATGTATCGTCCGTGTATTGGCGTATCATTTTATACGCTTTTGCCAAATCCTGTACCGTCATCCGGCAGTTGGCCGGGCTGGTCGAGGGCAGTCCAATGGCGGCGATTCCGGTTAGGGACTGGCAGTGCTTCTGATAAAGCTGCGCCGCCTTGGCGCCTGTGCAGAAAACGGCACGGATATCAGCGCGGCTGAGGATCAGACTCAGGTTGTTGGCGGCCGGGGCTGTAATACTGCCGTCGCTTGCCCCCTGGATTTCACAGGAAGAAAGTACATCCCAGAGTGCGATTTTGTGCCGAAGCAAAAACATACGCTTTTCTGCAATGCTTTGGGGGACAGGCTCCCGATAGACGGCGGCCAGCACGTTCCAAAAGCGGTTATGCGGATTGCCGTAATAAAAACCCGTTTCTCTTGATTTCGGGGAGGGGATCGTCCCGAGCAGCAGCACACGGGAACGGCGGTCAAAGATCGGCTCCAGCGTGTGAATTACCCGTTCTTTCATGTTGTCACTTCCTTTTCTATATTATACCGCATTCCTGTAAATAAATCTCAGGAAAAATAAAAATAAGTTTTTTGCCGGGATGTCTGGTCAGAACCAAAAAATATGCTATAATATATTTTATAAACACCAGAAAAAGAAAGGTATGGTACCGTTTCGCGGTACTGTTTTTCACAGATATGGCGGTTACATTGACGAAACGGCTGGCAACGGTAGCGGAACTGGTGCGCGGCGGCGCCTATTTTGCGGATGTTGGGACAGACCATGGATATCTTCCGGTCTGGCTGGTTCAAAACGGGCGGATATCGCGTGCGATTGCTGCTGACATCAATGAAAAGCCGCTGGCCTCGGCTCAAAAAACAATCGAGAAGCATCATCTGGAGCAGCAAATCGTCACAATTTGCTCAGACGGGCTGGAAAACGTCGACCCCAGCGTGGAGGATATTGCCGTTGCAGGAATGGGCGGCGAACTGATTGCACAGATCATCGGCAGGGCGGAATGGATAAAGAATCCGCAAAAGAATTTGCTGCTGCAGCCTATGACACAGGCTGCACATCTGCGCCGCTATCTGGCAGAAAACGGCTTTGCCGTCCTGCGGGAGCAGCCTGCGCAGGAAGGCAGACGGCTGTATATCGTCTTGCAGGCGTGCTGGGACGGAAAAAAGCGGGTGCTCTCTGACGCAGAGGCACTGGCAGGCAGGTGCCTGGAGCAAACGGACGAGTTGTCTCAACGATATCTGAAATCGGCGGCGGATAAACAGAGAAAAATTGCCGCCGGCTTGAAAACAGCGGAAAATTTTACCGAAGCAAAACGGCGGGAAGCGCTGGCCGAGGAACTGGAACGTTTCCTGTTGAAATAAAGGGGTGTTGTATATGACCGTTGTTTCTGATGTCCGTGATTATTTGGACAGGCAGGCACCGTTTGACACGGCGCTTTCCTTTGACAACTGCGGGATACTGGTGGGAGACCCGGAGGCAGAAGTCCGCAAGGCGCTGGTCTGCCTTGATGTCACAGAGGAAATCGCAGAGGAAGCCGAACAGTGCGGTGCCGAGCTGATCGTTTCCCATCATCCCGTCATTTTTCATGGAATGAAGCGGATTTTGAAGGGAGACCTTGTTTATCTTCTGATCCGGAAAGGGCTGACCGTGCTGTCTGCGCACACCAATCTGGACATGGCGGAATACGGTGTAAATTATCAGTTGGCAGCGCACTGCGGCATTGAAATGAACACATTGCGCCGGCTTCCGCAGGATACGGAACGGCAGTCGGATGGATTTGGGCTGGCCGGAGTGCTGGAAACACCGATGGAACCGGAAGAATATGCGCTTTTTATCAAACAGGCTCTGTCCGGAAAAAGCGTGAAGTTTACAAACGGGGGACACAGGATCAAAACGGCGGCTGTCAGCTGCGGCGCGGGCAGCTACTTGCTGGATGATGTGATTCGTGCGGGCGTGGATGCGTTGGTGACCGCGGAAGTAAAGCATCATGAGCTGCTGGCGGCTAAAGCAGCGGGGCTGACTGTGATCGACGCCGGGCATTATGAGACGGAGCAGGTTATTATAACCCCGCTTGCAGAAGAGCTTGCTGCTCGGTTCCCGGAAATATCGTTTTATACGGCTGGAGAAAATCCGGCACAATATGTATAACAGAATGGCAGAAGGATTGTTTGATGATGGAAGCAGCTGTTCAGAAAAACGAGTGCTATACAGTTGAAATCAAGGCGATGGCCAGCGAAGGGAACGGGGTCGGAAAAATCAACGGGATGACAGTATTTGTCCCGCTGACTGCCCCGGGTGACTTGGCGCTTGTCAGAATCGTAAAAGTACACCGTACCTATTGCTATGGCAAGCTGGAAGAGTTGCTCAGACCTTCGGCAGACCGAGTGCCGTCAGACTGCTCTGTGTTTTCCCGCTGCGGAGGCTGCGTGTACCGCCACATCCGTTATTCCGCGGAGCTGGCAA
Source organism: uncultured Clostridia bacterium (assembly GCA_944386455.1). Classification (GTDB taxonomy): domain Bacteria; phylum Bacillota; class Clostridia; order Oscillospirales; family Ruminococcaceae; genus HGM13222. Next base: position 8,838 of record CALXBC010000030.1, read on the forward strand.
TCAAGGAACTGACCGTGCAGGACGCGTTTGAACGCCTTGGAAAGATAGAGACGCAGCATCTGCCCATCATCGGCAGTAAACGGGTCGATGAATATCGCAACAAAGCACAGTATCCGGTGGGAACGGGTCAGAACGGCGCTTTATGTACGGGTTTTTATGCGAGCCGCAGCCACCGCATTGTCCCCTGTGAGGCCTGCAGACTGCAGGCACCCGAATTTGAGATGCTGAAGCAGGCGGTTTTGGCATATGCAGACGAGTACAGTATCCCTGCCTATGATGAAAGCACAGGAAAGGGAGTCCTGCGCCATATCTGTATCCGCCATGCGGAACAGACCGGAGAGTGGATGGTCGTACTGGTTGTGACGCAGGGGCGGCTGCCCGGGCTTGACAAGCTGGCCGAACGGCTGACCGAACTTGTGTCCGGGACTGCATCGCTCATTGTGAATCAAAATCGGGAACGGACGAATGTGATTCTGGGAAAGGAGTGCAGGACGGCATTCGGGAAACCGCAGATCACTGATATCCTCTGCGGTAATCAGATCGCAATCTCACCGCTTTCCTTTTATCAGGTCAACCGCGACCAGGCGGAAGTCCTTTATGGTCTGGCTAAGGCCTTTGCGCAGCTGACGGGAAAAGAAACGCTGATAGATCTTTACTGCGGGACCGGAACGATCGGGCTGAGTATGGCTGACCGCGTCAAACGGCTGATCGGGGTCGAGGCTGTGCCGCAGGCTGTGGAGGATGCGAAGAAAAACGCGGTACGAAATGGGATCAATAATGCGGAGTTCCTTTGCGCAGACGCGGCAGAGGCGACCCGAAGCCTGCGGGAAAGAAAAATCACGCCGGATGTTGTCGTTGTAGACCCGCCCAGGAAGGGCTGCGGCGATACGGTGTTATGTGATATTGCAGCTATGGCGCCTGAGCGCATCGTGATGATTTCCTGCAATCCTGCGACTGCGGCAAGAGACTGTGCAAGGCTGCGCGAACTCGGCTATATCGTGAGGAAGGTGCAGGCGGTGGATATGTTTCCCAGAACGGCGCATGTGGAGTGTGTGGTACTGCTTTCCTACAAATAATATAGGAATAGAAAAGAGTATTTGTTATGAACCGTCTTTTAATTGTTGATGGCAGCAACTTGCTATTTCAAATGTTTTTTGGGATGCCCGCAAGGATCGTAAACGAACAAGGCAAAGCCATTCAGGGAACACTAGGTTTTGTTGGGGCATTGCTGAAAATAATACGCAAAACCGAACCTACGCACATTGCCGTGTTTTTTGACGGCGAACACGAAAATATTCGCTCAGTACTTGATGCTGATTACAAAGCAAACAGATTTGATTACAGCGAAACACCGGAGGAGAATAACCCGTTTTCGCAGTTGCCGGATGTGTATGCTGCTTTGGATTATCTTGGTATAAAACGTGCAGAAACATGTTCCTGTGAAACCGATGACTGGATTGCAGGATATGCTTTTACATATGGGCAGGAAAATGAGATTGTCATTTCATCATTTGACAGTGACTTTTTTCAGCTAATAACAGACAATGTGTCGGTACTTAGATATCGTGGTGATAATACCGTTATATGCACGCCAGAATACATAAATAAAAAGTTTGGAATTACACCTTTGCAATACGCTGATTTTAAAGCGCTCACGGGAGACACCTCGGATAATATTAAAGGTGCAGATAAAGTTGGTCCGAAAACGGCAACGTCGTTGCTCGGTGAGTTTGGTTCCCTTGAAAATATACTCGCAAATGCGAATAGTATAAAGAAACCGTCAATTAAAGAATCTATAATCAGGAACTCCGAAAAGTTACGGACAAATTTTAAGATTATCAAGCTTGATAATTCTGCACCGTTACCGTTTGCTATGAACGAGCTTGCATATACCTTTCCCGGAACAAACACAAAAGGAGTTTTAAAAGGGATATGTCTTATCAAGCACTGAATATGGATAACCAAATTCGTTGTTAAGGTGACTTTCATATAAAAAATTATGGGAATCTGGTAATACCGTCGAGTGTGTGGTATTGCTGGAACGGTCAGAAAATAAGATTGGAAAAAGTTTTTCGGATGTTGGGACTGATGAAGGAGCGGTGTGTCAATATGGCCAAGCATGAATTCGGGCTGATGCCGCGGGCGCCGCTTGCGGGCGAACGCTATGATGTGTATGAGCCTTATCGATATCATTGTATTACCGTGGATGATGAGATAATAGAAGAACTTTGCCGGAAAACAGCGGACATCAAAGTGTATTGGCATACCCTTGACTGCCCCGCTAAAGGACTTGCGTACTGCGGTATCACGTTGATTCCGCCGGAAACGGCAGGTGAGCTGCTGGCCGCAGCAGATGGGATCTCACAGCTCGCTGCGCTGCGGGAATTGCTGCGGCAGGCCAGACGGCAGAGTCAGTTTATGATTCATTTTGGGATATAAATATAGAGGCATGGTGACTAAAATGGACGATGCTTTTGATACGGATTTGCAATACCTTTATTTTTCACTGCAATCTCATCCCTCTTTGGTATATGAAGAAAATAGAATACGGTTTATGCAATTATATGAGGATTTGAAGCAAACATTAAAAGACGAGTACTCCTTTTTGCAAGCCATGACGAAACTAACCATGTTTTTTAACGACGGACATACGAATATTGAGCTTCCATATACAGATGAAGACCTGTGTCTCCCACTCAGATGTGAATGGGAAGACGGAACTGACCGCTTGTTTTTAAAGGAAAAATATGCGGATATTGATGCCGGTGCAGAAATCACAGCAGTTGAGGGAGCAAGTGTGCATGAATTATTAAAACGGGCACAGCAGATGATACCGCATGAAAACCGATATTTGGTCCGCAGCAGGATGCTGCATTATCCTTATCAAAACTATCATATATTCAGCAGACTGAATCTGATTCAGCTGTTTGGAGAAAAGGAAACTTATGAAATCAAATTTTGTATGAATCGGCAGGAATGGAGAAAAAGCTGTCGGCTGACAACATATCAGGGATTTCCAGAGTTTTCCCCAAGTCCCGCTGTCTGTTATGAGCTGGAGGGAAATACGGCGATTTTACATTTGAATGCCTGTGTTTATAATAAATATTACCAACTTATGCTGGATCGGCTTGCCGACATATGTCAAAAAAAGCGGATGGAACGCCTGATTTTGGATTTAAGTAAAAATATGGGCGGAAATTCGGCTGTTATTGATGAATTTATAGCGAGGGTTAATGTGGATTCTTACAGGCGGTTTGGCATGATTGACTATTCGTCAGGGAGTCCATGCTTGATTACGGACCGAAATGTTCTGGTAAAAAACAGGAAAAGGTCAAAGCTTTTCCCTAATAATATTATTTGCAGGGTTTCCAATGATACATTCAGTAGCGCCAAAACTTTTGCTGTAACTTTAAAGGATAATGGAATTGCGGCAGTTGTCGGTCAGCCTACTGGAGGAAAGCCTACTTCATATGGTATGCCGCGTAAGGATGTTACGCCATGCCTTCATATTCGGTTCCGTGTATCACGCTGTTTGTTCCTGCGTCCTGACCCTGCCGGAGATAAAGAAATTTCGCTGTTCCCCCAGACGATGTCCATGCGGGAGCGCACTGACGGGAAAAACAGTGTTTAGCCAATCCGGCACCTGATATTTATAGAAAGATGAAAAGATTTGTCCGACATCCTGTTTTAAACAGAAATTTATTTTCAGCAGCTGATGAGGTTTTTTGTCTTGAAAAGCATCATGAAATGGGATACAATATATTGAAAAGAGTGTCCTGCCATATTTTTTGTGGCAGCAGCCGACGGGAAGTTTGCAAAAATTGACTGGAATCAACCAGAAACGGAGGAAACGATAATGAGAAAAAACTTTGGAGCCAAGCCCTATACCTATCCGCAGCCTGTGTTTATCATCGCTGCCTATGGAGAGGATGGCATGCCGGACGCTATGAATGCGGCGTGGGGAGGGATCAGTGACGACACCCAATTGTCCATGTGCTTAAGTCCGGGACACAAAACGGTTAAAAATATTTTGGCACGGGGCGCGTTTACCGTCAGTATGGCAGATGTTGCCCATGTGACGGCATGTGATTATGTCGGGGTGGAATCAGCCAACAAGGTGCCTGACAAATTTGCAAGAGCCGGATTTCATGCGGTCAAGGCGGAATTTGTGGATGCGCCGCTGATCGAGGAGCTGCCGATGACAGTGGAATGCAGACTGGTCAGCTATGATCCGGAGTCCTGCCGGATGGTAGGAGAAATTGTGAACGTCAGCGCGGACGAACGGATTTTGGATGAAAACGGTAAGATTGATCCGTCCAAGCTGGAGCCGATTGTCTTCGATCCGGTCAATAACGCTTATCTGAAAGTCGGAGAAAAGGTCGGAAACGCATTTCGGGATGGTCTGTCTTTAAAATAGGCAGGAGATAAGAAAAACGGCAGCTGATTTTACAGCTGCCGCTTTTTTCGTATAAACAAAAAACAGCCGCACAGGGCTGTTTCTTCTTTTTGGTCAAACCGCACGGGTAACTTTGTTGGAACGCAGGCAACGAGTGCAGGCGTAGATATGACAAGGTTTACCGTTGACAACCGCTTTGACGCGTTTCACGTTTGGTTTCCAAGCTCTGTTGGTTCTTCTGTGGGAATGGGACACCTTGATACCAAAGGTAACGCCCTTACCGCAGATATCACATTTAGCCATGATCTGCACCTCCTTTAACAGGCTCTTCAGAAAACTAACAGATATATATTATCATCTTTTAAAGAGAAAAGCAAGTATTTTTTAAAATAAAAATAATAATTCTTGAAAATATAGGAAATAAAACGCTTTTTGGCTTGTATTTTGGTCCTGGAAACTGTATAATAAAAACACATCAATTTTTTGGGCTTCGGGAGGGCATCATGCCAATATTTTCTAATCTGACGGGCTTATTTTCGTCACCGGAAACCGCGGTTACTATTATTATAGCTCGTCTGCTGATTGCGACACTTATCCTGCCGTTTCACGAACTGGCACACGGCTGGGTGGCAAACAAGATGGGTGATCCTACTGCAAAATGGATGGGGCGTCTGACACTGAATCCTCTTAAGCACATTGATCCGATCGGTTCTGTGCTGATGCTGATAACCGGTTTCGGATGGGCAAAGCCTGTGCCGATCAATCCCCGCAATTTCAAAAACGAGCGCAAAGGGATGGCGATAACGGCCGCCGCCGGTCCGATCGCCAACTTTATCATGGCGTTTGTTCTGCTGATTCTCGCAAAGCTGATTCTGATTTTTTATGTACTCACTGACGGCGCGCACTGGCTGTATTTGATTTACTCGCTTGTCAGCTGGATGGTAACGATTAATATTTCACTGGGAGTGTTTAACCTCTGCCCGATTCCGCCGCTGGACGGCTATCGGATTATCTCGCTGTTTTTGCCTGACAGGATCTACTATACGATTCAGCAGTATGAGCAGTATATCCTTTATGGCTTTATGGCTCTGCTGATGCTGACGGATTTTATTTACACACCGATTTCTTATCTTTCCGGGCTGATTGCCAACGGACTTGACTTTGCAACCGGGTTCATGGATTTAATCATCCGTGCGCTGTTAGGAGGCGCCTGATGCAGCTGCAGTTTAAACTGGATGTGTTTGAGGGACCGCTGGATCTGCTGCTGCATCTGATCGCAAAACATAAACTGAACATCTATGATGTGGAAATTTCCAAGCTGCTGGAGCAGTATCTTGATTATATCGAACAGATGAAGCTGGCGGATCTGGAAGTCGCCAGCGAATTTCTGGAAATGGCGGCCCATCTTGTCTATATCAAGACCGTTTCCTTGCTGCCCAAGCACGAAGAAGCGGAAGAACTAAAAAAAGAGCTGACCGGTCAGCTGCTGGAATACCAGGCCTGTAAAGCCGCCGCTGCTCGGCTGGCGCTGCTGAACAATGGATTCAATATTTTTGTGCGGCGGCCGGTGGAAATCCCCGCGGATAGGACATATACCCGTGAGCATGCTGCCGGTGAGCTTTTAAATGCTTATTTAGACGTGGCGGGAAAAGCAAAGAGGAGACTTCCGCCGCCTGCCTCTGCCTTTTCCGGGATCGTGACCAGGCGGATGGTATCGGTGACATCGCGGATTATATTCGTTCTGCGGAAATTGTACAACAGCGGCGAAGTACCGTATCGCGATTTTTTTGCTGTTGGAGATCGTTCCGAAATGGTGGCAACGTTTCTTGCAATGCTGGAACTGATCAAATCCAAGCGGATTCATGTGAGCGATGACAACTCGACCGTTTACTTTGACAGGACACACAGAAAGGGTAACGAGATCAATGAGTAATATCAAATCAGCGGAAGCAGCTATCGAGGCTGTTTTATTTGCCAGCGGGGAACCGGTTTCCGTCAAACGGCTTTCTGAGGCAGTGGAAGTGGAAGAAGAAACGGTCTACAAGATTTGCAAAACCCTTCAGGACAGGCTCAATGAAGAGGAAAGCGGCGTTTGTCTGATGGAAATGAACGATTGCTTTCAGATGTGCAGCAAACCTGAATTTGCAGATATCATTAAAAAAGCGCTGGAAATCAAAAAAAATGTTCCCTTGTCTCAGGCCGCAATGGAGGTCCTGGCGGTAATCGCCTATAATCAGCCTGTTACCAAGGGGTTTATAGAACAGGTCAGGGGAGTAGACAGCTCTCAAACTGTCAATAATTTGGTAGAGAAGGGATTGGTGGAAGAAGCCGGAAGGCTTGAGGTGCCCGGCCGGCCGATTTCTTACCGCACTTCTCTTAACTTTTTGCGTTGCTTCGGGCTGTCGGGACTGGACAAGCTGCCGCCGCTTCCGGATGAAAACGGTCAGGTGCTGCTGGAAGAGGTGGTGGCAGAAAAGCAAAGCGAAAAGGCTGTGGCAGCCGCGCAGGAGGAAAAGACGACTGCAGACCCGACATAAAAGCGGCATCCGACAGCTGAAGTTATGGAGAAAGGATGGATGACGGATGAAAGCTTTGCTGATCATCGCTTGTGTTTTACTGCTTTTGATCCTGCCTCTGCTTCTGAATCTGAAGCTATTTATCCGTTATGAAAATGAAAAATTTTTTCTGTCGGCCGGCATCCTTTTTTTTCGTTATCAGCTTGTTCCCCAAAAAGAAAAAAAGAAAAAAAGTCAAAAGAAACATGTTCATACACCGCCAAAAAGCAGTACGGTTGAGCGGCTCAAGGAAATTTCCTCACAGGGAAAAATACCTTCTCCAAAGCAGGAAGAGCAACCTGCCAAACAGATGCCTGAGGCAGGTCGGCCTTCTCAAAAGGCACGGGCTGCGGAAACAGAATCACCGTCTGCGGTATCGCACAACGAAAAACGGGATTTCATGGAAACAGTTTCGATGGTATGTGACATCATCCGGGCGTTGGTCAACCCCACCAAATTTATGCTGCGGAATATTCAAGTCAAGGACCTGGATATCCATGCTGTAATCGGCGGGGAAGAACCCGATCAGACCGCAATACAGTTCGGCCGTTGGAATGCGGCTGTTTACAGCGGTTTAGCAACCCTGCGGAATTTTGTGAAAATCAAATGCAGAAAAATTATGCTGGCAGTGGATTTTACCCAAAAAGAAACTACGCTTACAGCAGGCGGAATCGTACAGATTCGGATTTATGTTCTTTTGCTTGCGGCATTGCGCATGATTTGGAATCTTTTGGCGCATACTCTGAACAGAGGAAAAGCAACAGCAGTATAACAGGACTGCTGTCTGGCTGTGGAGAGCAATAACGCCGGATAAACCGGCAGTTTTATAATATCAACAACAGAAAGGACCGGTTGAAACATATGCCGGGTTGGTGAACAGATATGAGTGAGAAGGCGCCCCATCCGATCGAGGGAATGATGGGTACGACAATGGAAAAAATTCGGGAGATGACGGATTCCAATACGATCATCGGGGATCCGATCACAACTCCGGACGGTACAGTGATTATTCCGGTTTCCAAGGTGTCGTTTGGCTTTGGCTCCGGCGGCTCGGACTGGCCGACAAAGGCAACATCCAAGGATGCATTCGGCGGCGGCGTGGGAGCAGGCATTTCGATCCAGCCGCTGGCCTTCCTTGTGGTATCCAATGGCGATGTCCGTCTGCTTCAGATGACCGAGGAAAGCGAAAATACCGTGGACCGCATGGTCAATTTGGTCCCCGATGTCATTGATAAAATCGGCGGACTGATTTCCGGCGCGGGCAAGGACAAAAAAGAAAAGAGTGAAAAAGCCCAGCCGAAAGCCGAATAACCATTTGTGATAAATACAAGCTATTTCCGCATAGTAATAAAACTGGCGGCATGTTGCCTTTTAAAATATGCTTCCTGAATTTGGCGCTTTGCGGAAAGGTTTCGTATCAAGATGGGGAAAAAGCTGTTTACTGTATGGTTGGCAGTCCTGATGGCGTTGTCGGGAATGCTTGTTTCTGTGCCAAAAGCGGCTGCGGCACAAAGCGGGGTGTCTGTTTCTGCAAAAGCGGCTGTGCTGATAGAGGCAGACACAGGCAGGGTTTTGTTTGCCAAAAACAAGGACGAATGTCTGCCGATGGCAAGCACGACCAAGATCATGACCGCTTTGATTACACTGGAAGCGGGAAATCTGGATGCGCCGTTTGTAGTGGATGAAAAAGCGATCCAGGTAGAAGGCTCTTCCATGGGTCTGCAAAAGGGAGACACCGTTACCCTGAGAACGCTTGCATATGGAATGCTGCTGCCTTCCGGAAATGATGCGGCGAATGCGGCTGCTGTTCGAATTGCGGGCAGCCTGGAAGAATTTGCTGTCCTGATGAACGCTCGTGCCGAAGCAATCGGGATGAATAACAGTCATTTTGTAACGCCGTCCGGCCTGGATGATGAGCAGCATTATACAACTGCGCATGATATGGCTAAGCTCGCCAGGGTTGCGCTGCAAAACACTGCTTTCCGTGATATCTGTTCCTGCAGCACTGCCAAGGTGGAATTTGGAAATCCGCCTTATGAACGGTGGCTGAAAAATCACAACCGTCTGCTTCAGGAATACAAAGGCGCCATTGGCGTCAAAACAGGTTTTACGAAGAAATCGGGGCGCTGCCTGGTTTCGGCTGCGGAGCGGGACGGTGTGCGGCTGATTGCGGTAACGCTGAATGCGCCCGACGATTGGCAGGACCATGCCAAAATGTTCAATTATGGATTTGGAAATGTAACGTCCAGGCAGTTTGACGTATCCTATGAGGATATCCGAATTGATGTGGTCGGCGGGGAAACAGACAGCGTCGGCGTTGTCCCGCTTGCCATGCCGATGGTGAATGTGGAGGAGGCAGACCTCTCCCGCATCACACAGCAGGTTTTGGTGGAACCGTTTTATTATGCGCCGCTTCAGGCAGGGGACGCAGTTGGAAAGATCCTGTTGTTTCTGGATGGAGAAGAGATTGGCTCCTGTACGCTGATTGCAAAGGATCATGTGGAGCAAAAAATTACGGAAATTGAATTTTCGTTTTGGGAAAAAATCAAGATGTGGTTTCAGAACCTGTTTTATCAAATAAAAGCATTTGTGCAAAGCCTGTTGTGACACAGGCCTTCAGCCTGTAGAAAAACTATAAATTACAAAAATCGTCACGCAGGCGGACATGCGCCGCCGGAGTGACACCACGCGAGAAAGCCGGCGGTGAGCAGAGGCAAAGCCTTCTGCGGAGCCGGTTTTCGACTGAAAAGGGGGAATCGGGGGAAAAACGCAGAACAAGGCTTTGCCGCAGTGATTGTGTTTGTCCCTCGAGAGCGTGTCGACTTTTTCGACACGCTCAAAGCCTGTTGTGACACAGGCTTTCTGTATGATAAAATTGAAAAAGGACAGAATCAAAATGGAAAAAATAAGACTGCAAAAGCTGATCGCCGAAAGCGGATACTGCTCCCGGCGCAGGGCGGAGGAACTGATCGAAAAAGGCTTGGTCAGGGTCAACGGAAGAAAAGCTTCTATTGGAGACAAAGCGCTGCCAAAGGATGATATCATGATAGGGGATGAGCATCTTGGCATTCCGAAAAAGAAGCAGTATACATATTTGATGCTGAATAAGCCGCGGGGATATATCACTACCATGTCGGATGAAAAGGGACGCCGCTGTGTCGCAGAATTGGTGGCAGACGCCGGTGTCCGTGTTTATCCGGTCGGTCGCCTTGACGTCAATTCGGAAGGTCTTCTGCTTTTTACTGATGATGGAAATTTTGCGAATGATCTGATGCACCCCAGCCGTCATGTTTCTAAAACCTACCGTGTTACGGTGCGTCCGTCGCTGAACGATGAGCAGGCAGTCAGACTGTCAGAGGGGGTAGAGATCGACGGCAGGCGGACAGCTCCTGCTGAAGTGCGTGTTTTGGACAAGCAGCCGGGACGCGTTGTAATGGAGCTTGTAATTCGTGAGGGCAGAAACCGTCAGATTCGTAAAATGTGCGAAGCAGTCGGGCTGGAGGTGGCCCGCCTGAAACGGACGGCAGTGGGACCGCTGAGACTCGGGATGCTTAAGCCCGGCTCATATCGGGAACTGACAAAAGAAGAACTCAAAGCTTTGCGCAACGCGATTGTAAAGACAACAGAAAAGCAGGGGGAATAAAGCATGCTGGCCATGAAACGGATGCAGGAAGCGGACAAAAAAGTATTATTGGACAAGCTTGGGATTATAAATGAAGAAGCCTTTGTCTTTGAGGCCACAGAACGCGGTGAAAGAATTGGTTATGCCGTATTTGAACATATGACCGACAGGGTCGTCCTGACTCATGCGGAATATGGAACGGATGGAGCGCTTTTGGACGGACTGGTACGGGCAGGTATGGCATATCTTGAGGACAGCGGAAATACGGCTTTGTATTTCGGGGAAATGCTGGATCAGAGAGCTTTAAAGCAGTATGGCTTTATAACGGATGATAAAAATTATGTAGATTCGGTAGGGGAATTTTTAAAAACTTGTAAAAAATGCAGAATGTAAGTTTTATGCCTTGTTATTTAATTAACAGCAGTGTATAATGTAAATTAGGATTTTAGGAAAATTTTTCTGTGCCGGCCGGACTTTTCTGTTGATTGGAACGGTTTTGACGCACGGAAGTATTTTAACAGAAAAAACGGAGGAACAGCAATGAGCTTGGAAAGCAATATGCAGCGGCTCGCCGGGCAGGAAACAGCGGCTGAGACCGATGCAAAAAAACGGCTGAACGCTTTGTTTGACCCTGATACCTTTGTCGAGGTCGGCGCCTTTACCATGGCAGGAGATAAGGCGAGCGGCGTTGTCACCGGTTATGGTTATGTGGACGGCAGCCCTGTTTATGCCTTCGCCCAGGACAATACAGTGGATGGCGGTGCGGTCGGAAGAGTCCATGCAGAAAAAATCAAAAAGCTTTACGAAATGGCAGCTAAAACCGGTGCTCCGGTCGTGGCCGTTTATGATTCCAAGGGCGCACGCCTGAACGAAGGACATGATGTGCTTGCAGGCTACGGTGAGCTGCTTGCAGTCTCCAATAATCTTTCAGGCGTTGTTCCGCAGATTTCGGTCGTACTTGGAACCTGCGCGGGTGTCAGTGCAATGCTGGCCTGCAGTGCAGATTTTGTGGTGATGTCCGAAAAGTCGGAGTTTTTCCTGACGGCGCCGTTTGTGACAGAGGCGCTCGGGGACAAAACGGAAGGTGCCGGCACTGCGGCAAATGCGATGAAAGCAGGCATGGCACATTTTGTTTGTGCAGACGATGAAGAGGCGATGAACCAGACAAGGAAGCTGCTGTCTTTGCTGCCGATCAATAATCTCTCTGCTGCTCCCATGTTTGAATTTGAGGAAAACGAAGCCGGTGTGCAAACACTGATGAATTATATGACCGGTGAGGAGACCGACACGGTTAAAGCACTGGAAGCGATTGCAGATGCCGAAAATCTGCTTGTGCTGCAAAACGGATTCGGCAGCGGCGCAGTAACGGCGCTGGGAACACTTAACGGCAGTGCGGTGGGATTTGCAGCTACAGTCGGGGAAAAGCTGAATGCGGATGACTGTGCAAAGCTTGCACGTTTTGTTCGTACCTGTGACGCATTTTCTCTGCCGGTCGTCACATTGGTCGATACGGACGGATTTGTTCCGTCTGCCAAGGGGGAACTCGCTGGCAGCGTTCGGGAAAGCGCAAAGCTGGCTCATGCTTATGCGGAAGCGACCTGCCCGAAGGTGGCTGTTATTACGGGAGACGCATTCGGCCCGGCGTATATAGCGTTGGCCGGAAAGGGCGCAAACGCGGATGTTGTCATCGCATGGCCGTCTGCTGTGATATCTGCTTTGAATCCGGAAGCTTCTGTTGAAGTGCTCTGGCAGGATCGTGTAGCCGGAGCAGACAAAGCCAAACGCGCTGAACTGGCGGAAGAATACAAGGATACGCTTGCGTCGCCGTTTGAGGCCGCAAAGGGCGGTTATGTCGATTTTATTACTGCACCTGAAAATACCCGTCAGACCTTGGTCAGTGTTCTCGATATGCTCAGCGGCAAGCGGGTCAGCAAGATGCCGAAAAAACATGGAAACATGCCGCTGTAAGAAAGCGGACAAAATAGAATTTGGAGGGTAATCAAATGAGAAGATTTCACATATCAGTCAACGGAACTGCTTATGATGTTGCGGTAGAAGAGGTTTCCGGCGGTGAAGCCGCTGCTCCTGTTGCTGTTCCCGCTGCTCCTGCCGCCCCTGCGGCACCTGCTGCAGCTCCGGCTGCCCCTGCGGCAAAGCCTGCTGTTTCCGCCGGAACTGGTGCCGGCACCAAGGTCGTTTCTCCGATGCCCGGTACGATCGTTAACGTCAATGTTGCGGTCGGCGACACCGTAAAAGAGGGACAGGTTATGATGATTCTGGAAGCTATGAAAATGGAAAATGACATTGTTGCAGTCTGTGACGGCACGGTGACTTCTGTGAAAGTTAAAAAAGGTGACGCGGTCGAGTCCAACGATGTGCTTTTGACCATTCAGTAAGATCTGGCCGGCAATCTTGAAAGAAAGGATAATGTGCGGTTTTGCACATGGTTGTGATTATGGCAAAAGTGAAAATTACCGAAACCGTTCTGCGGGATGCCCATCAGTCGCTGATCGCGACCCGGATGCGCCTGGATGAAATGCTTCCGATTCTGAACAAGCTGGATAAGGTCGGCTTTTATTCCGCTGAAGTATGGGGCGGTGCTACCTTTGACGCATGTCTTCGTTTTTTGGACGAGGATCCTTGGGAGAGACTCCGCGTTATTCGTCGGGAAATGCCGAATACGAAACTGCAAATGCTGTTCCGCGGACAGAACATGCTTGGCTATCGCCACTATGCGGACGATGTTTTGGAATATTTTGTGCAGAAGAGTGTGGCAAACGGGATTGATATCATTCGTATTTTTGATGCACTCAATGATATTCGAAACCTTCAGACTGCAATCAATGCAGCCAAAAAAGAAAAGGCTCATACGCAGGTTGCCATTTCTTATACGACAGGCGAGGTGTTTACCACCGAGTATTATGTCGATTATGCCAAGCGGATTGAAGAAGCAGGCGCGGATTCGATCTGTATCAAAGACATGGCAGCTTTGCTGACGCCGTATCATACGGCGGAATTGGTAAAAGCCCTGAAAGAGACGGTGAAAATTCCGATTCAGCTGCATACGCATTACACCTCCGGACTTGCATCTATGTGTCTGCTGAAAGGAATTGAGGCGGGAGCAGATATCATTGACACTGCGATGTCTCCGCTGGCATTGGGAACGTCTCATGCGCCGACTGAATCCATGGTTGCCGCGCTGCAGGGCACAGAATATGATACTGGACTTGATCTGGTACTGCTGAATGAAATTCGTGATTATTTCATGACCTTGCGGGAAAAATACATTAAATCAGGACTGCTGGATCCGAAGATGCTGGCAACAAACGCAAATGCACTGATTTATCAAGTGCCCGGCGGTATGCTGTCAAATCTGTTGTCACAGCTGAAGCAGGCTGGAAAAGCAGACCAGCTTGACGCCGTTATGGATGAAGTTCCGCGGGTCCGTGCGGATGCGGGAATGCCGCCGCTGGTTACACCGACATCTCAGATTGTGGGCACTCAGGCAGTATTCAATGTCATTATGGGTGAACGGTATAAAACAGTCACAAAGGAATTTAAAGGCTTGGTTCGCGGTGAGTATGGCAAAACGCCGGTACCGATTGATCCGGAATTCCGCAAAAAGATTATTGGTGACGCCGAGCCGATCGATTGCCGTCCGGCCGATTTGATCCAGCCGGAACTGGAAACCCTGAAGAAGGAATGCGCAGAATGGGTGGAACAGGACGAAGACGTGCTCAGCTATGCACAGTTTGGTCAAGTTGCTGTAAAATTCTTTGAAAACAGGAGAAACAAAGAATTGGGAATTGACGGCGCACATGTAGATAAGGTGAATCAAATCCATCCTGTATAATTTGGCTGAAAGATTCTTCAGTCTGTAGAAAAAGGGGTAAAAAATAAAAAAATCGTCACGCAGGCGGACATGCGCCGCCGGAGTGACCCTTTGAGAGAAAACCGGCGGTGAGCGAGGCGAAGCCTTTTGCGGAGCCGGTTTTCGACTGAAAAAGGGGAGTCGGGGGAAAAACGCAGAACAAGGCTTTGCCGCAGTGATTGTGTTTGTCCCCCCGAGAGCGTGTCGATTTTTTCGACACGCTCAAGAATCCCACGGAAAGGTTTGAAACCTTTCCGTGGGATTCTTGTCTGTCAGAGACTATCGGGATTTTTGCTTTTTCAGTAAGATTCCACATCCGGCTGCCGCTGTAACGAATACAAGCAATAAATACCACAGGTTTTCAAGCCGAAAACCTTGATCCTGCATCAATTGATATCCCCAGGAGGCAGGGAAAAATTGCCCTGCTGTTTGAAAAAAATTTGGGAGCAGGTCGATTGGAAACATGATGCCTGACAGTATAATGGATGGCAAAAAGATAAGCTGTGCGATCATGGTCAGTTTGGATTGACTTTTTACCGTCAGTCCCAAAACACATCCAATGCTTAAAGAACACACAGTGTATACAGCCAGCCCTACAAAGAATAAACAGAGATTTGCAGGCAGGACAGCTTGAAAAATAATAGGTGCAAGTACAAGAATGATGATACACAGCATCATCAGATGCAGAAAAGCAGAAAGAAACATAGTTGCAAGTCCTAAATATAAAGGGACTCCGTTTGCTTGATATGCTTTTTTTATATCGCTCCCATAGGTTTCTGTCAGGGAAGGAGGCAGTCCGATAAAGGCTCCCATGGATATTCCCATAACGATCATAGACTGGATCAGTGTCTCCTTCATCTGCGGCATGACGGAGGTGAAAACACCGCCCATCAGCAGAAAAAAGGCCAGCGGAACCAGATAACAAGTGACCAGCAGAGACTTGCTTCGGATGTCCAGCTTCCATTGCAGAATCACACTGTACCAAAAAGCGTTCACTTTGCCACACCCCTTGTCATTTCAATAAAATGCTGTTCCAGTGTTCCTCTGTCCACTTTGATATCCGTAATTTCCAGTCCTTTCTGACTGATTTTTTGAAGCAGAAGAAATAAGGTGTCACTGATATTGTCGGTTTCTATGGTCCGGCTGTCCTGGTTGGTCTTGACATGAATCAGATATTTTTTCCCCGTCCGTTCGGTCAGTTCTGCGGGAGTGCCGCAAAACACAATGGCGCCGCCGGTGAGAACTGCAATTCTGTCACAAAGCGCTTCCACTTCCGCCATATCGTGGCTTGCTAAAACGATGGTTTTCCCCTGGGATTTCAATTTGCGTATTTGATTATGCAGAGATATCCTGCCCTCGACATCAAGCCCTGCGGTCGGCTCGTCAAGAAAGATGATGTCCGGACCGCCGATTAATGCGAGTGCAAGATGGAGACGTCTTTTTTGTCCTGTTGACAGCTGGAAGTATTGCAGCTTTTCCATTTCTTTGATCCCGAGCGCATCAAGTGTGGTATTGTCGATGACAGCTTTGTTCCATTTTGCAAACAGCTTTACCGCTTCCATTGGTTTAATATGGGCAGGCAATGATGATGATTGCAGTTGGATGCCTGTTTTGCCGTGAATTTCAATTGTTCCGCTGTCATATTTTCGCAGGCCTTCAATACATTCAAGCGCTGTTGTTTTTCCCGCCCCGTTGACGCCGAGCAGGGCGAAAATTTCTCCCGATGTGATATGAAGATCAATTCCCTTGAGGACGATATTGCTCCCATAGCTTTTTATAAGTCCATTGACTTCGACCGCATTCATGTTGCATCCTCCCCAAATGGGTTTATACCAAGCTTTGAAAAATAGTGCGCCAAGGCGGGCTCCATATAAGCGGTTATGATTTTCTGCTTTTCTTCCCACTCATTGGCAGCATGGTCGAAGTTTCCGACTTCTATTAGTTTTGGCAGCATATTCATATCTCCGCCTGTAAACTCCATGATTAAATCCCAATAGGCTTTCGTCAGCCGCTGACACTCATCATCTTCGGGTGGTACATGCTTTTTCTGAAGCTGTAGAATTTCTTCGCTTAGATGGTTGAACCGATCTAAAAAATCCAGGCCGCTGTCTTTGTCAAAATGGCGGCGGATATAGTCGAGTGTGTCATCATCGAATCGCTTGATCAGATAATAATATTCATTCTTCATCTGGAGATTGACGATTATATCCGCATATTTTTTGAAGTTGACTGACTTCATTTGCAGCACTTCTGCCCGCAGCTGCTCAATTGCTGTCAGTGAAGCGGAAAGCCGTTCTATTTTTTGACGGAGATCATCTGCCTGTTTGGTCAGAGCATTTGCTACATCGGCGGGCGTATTTAGAGAGATCAGCTGCTGCTTGATATCATTCAGGGTAAAGCCCAAGGATTTTAACGACAGAATCTGATGCAGCATGACCAGATCCTTGTCGGTATACAGTCTGCGGCCGCCGTCGCTTTCTGCGGAAGGGGAAAGCAGACCTTCTTTATCATAGTATTGCAGGGTTCGGACCGTAACGCCCATTTTCTTTGCGGCTTCTCCAACTGTCATATAGCCTTGCGGGATCGCTTTGTATCCATTCATTATGATTTTCACCTCCTATAAACTATCATAAACCATGACGTAGGGTCACAAGCAAGTCTTTTTTCAAAAATAAATAAAAAAACACAGCAGCAAATTTTGGCTGCTGTGTATGTTCTGCCTGAAAGCTTCTGTTCTTACATCATAACGGTCCTGGTTGCGATATGCTGACAGAATGCACTGTCGTGCTCGACAAACAGCAGGGTGGGGGTATACTGTAAAATCAGCTCTTCGATCTGCATGCGGGAAAAAATATCAATGTAGTTCAGCGGCTCGTCCCAGATGTAAAGATGGGCTTTTTCGCAAAGGCTCCCGGCAATCAGAACCTTTTTCTTTTGTCCCGCACTAAAAAGGGAGATATCCTTGTCAAATTGGGAACGCTCAAAATCCAGCTTGCGCAAAATGGCAAGGAACAGTGTTTCTTCGATTCCGAGTGCTTGTGCATAGTCTCTCAGGTTTCCGCTTAGACCTGCCGTATCCTGCGGAACGTAAGATATTTTGAGCTGGCTTCCTTTGAAAAAATCACCTTCAAAGGAAAGCGCCTCTCCGCAGATCAGCTTTAGAATGGTGGATTTTCCGCAGCCGTTTTTGCCGCACAGTGCGATTCGGTCGCCCTGTCGGATGGAAAAGGTAATATTTTCGCATACGGCCTTATCCCCATAAAATAAAGAAACGTTCTGCAGCTCAGCCAAACGGTCCGCATGATAGCTTAGTGGAAACAGCTTGAGGCTGTCTGTGGTTTCGATATTTTTGAGCAGCTTGGACTTTTCGTCAATAGCGTTCTGCTGACGCTCCTGTATCGCCTTGGAACGCTTCATCATTTTTGCTGCCTTGTGCCCAACATAACCGCGGTCTGGTTTCGCTTCGGCGTTTGGCGCGGCATATTTTGTTTTTTCTGTTTTGTCCGACCAGTCGGAGGTCCGTCTGGCAGCAGCGGTCAGGCGGCTGATCTCCTTTCTCAGCCGTTTGTTCTGCCCAAGTTCGAAGTGATCCTGCTGCTGCTTGTTTTGCCACCAGGAAGAGAAATTGCCGCTCTGGATTTCAATATTTGTTTTGTTGATTGAAAGAATATGATCGACACAGCAGTCCAGCAGGCTTCTGTCATGGGAAACCAAAATAAAACCGCACTTTTTTTTCAGATATTCACCGACCGCTTTTCTGGCAGCCGCGTCAAGATGATTTGTCGGTTCGTCGATCAGCAGAAAATGGTTTTCTTTCAAAAACAGAGCGGCAAGCAGCGTTTTGGTCTGTTCCCCGTTGGAAAGCGTGTCAAACGGACGGAAGAGCACATCAGCTTCTACTTCCAGCAGGTTCAGCTCGCGGTATATTTCCCATTCGGGGATTTCCGGGCAGATGCGGCTGACAACATCCAGCGTCAATTCCCGTTTGTCTGTTACTTCATATGGGAAGTATTCAAAGAGAACACCGGCGGAAATTGTACCGCTGTATTCGTATTTTCCCAGCAGCAGGTTTAAAAAGGTGGTTTTTCCCCGGCCATTCCTGCCGATAAATCCCAGTTTCCAATCGGTATCGAGCCGGAAGCTCACATGCTCAAAGATGCTGTCATAGCTTCCGTCATAGGCAAAGCTCAAATCGGTAACTTGTATCACAGACATAATAAAATCAACTCCTGTGCATAAAAATAGAACTGCGGGAAAGCATCGCTCCGCAGTTCATCCATACACACAGAACAGAGGACAGCGCCAAAAGCCTGTCCGGCTGTTATGTCAGTCAAGAGGAGAAAAAACGGATCACTTTCCTGCAAGGGCACAGAAAAACAGACGGTAAAAACCGCGGCATTTTTCTGTGCAGATAACACTCAGCAAGAAAAGTGATACATCCTTTCACCTCACCCATTCATTGATTGTAACCCATTATAACAGAATGAGTAAACAAAGTCAAGTCTATAAGACCCATTCGACAACATCATCTTTTTTGTTTGCAGGCCTTCCGTTCTCCGCAGGATAGCCAAGAGCGGCCAGACCATATACAAGATGACTTTCCGGAACGTCCAGTTCACTCAAGACCGCGCGAATCGACGGAACATCGCAGATCCCGTTAAGCTGATTGATCCAGACCGACCCCAGTCCGAGAGAATGGGCAGCAAGAAAGATATTTTCCAGCGCGCAGGCGCAGTCCTGCATTCCGAGCGGGTTTCCGCGGTCGTTGGATGCCAGAATCAGCGCGTTGGCACCGTAAAAGTTGTAGTCCGCGCCGCGGTTCAATTCCTCACGGATCACTTTGGCGAGTTTTTCCAGCATTTGGGTATTCTGAACCACTGTAAACTGCCAGCTTTGGCGGTTCAGACCGCTTGGCGCATAGCGTGCAGCGTCAGTCAGCAGTTCGAGATCCTCTCTGCTGATTTTTTTGTCCGTAAAAGCACGAATGCTTCTCCTTGTTTTGATGGCTTCCAAAACTTCATTCATCGCAGAATCTTCCTTGTATTATAGAGTAGTAGTTATTAGAGCCCCTCTCCAAGGGCTGTGTGCTACACTGTAAGGGATGCTGTGGA
>CALXBC010000031.1 GCA_944386455.1 uncultured Clostridia bacterium
AAAAAGCAGTTCCCGGAAGGCATCATACCTTCCGGGGACATACTACATACATTCTCCCTTAACGATATCTCGCATATCCGGCAGGAGCTTAAAACTTATTATTTTTCAGAATCCTCGTTTTCTTTCTTTTCCGCCAGGCTTGCCTGATACTGCGCCAGTTCTCCGTCAGCATCATATTGCATCTCGCCTGTCATCAGCTTTTTGAATGTATCTCCGTCGACCTTTTCGAGAACGATCAAATATTTTGCCACCAGATCAAGCTGGTCCATGTGCGCAGACAAAATATCCTTTGATTTTTCATAGGCGGTGTCAATAATTTCACGCACTTCGGCATCAATTTCAGCAGCCACATTTTCGGAATAATTCCGCTCCTGGCCGTATTCCAGGCCGAGAAACACCTCATGATCGCCCTGACCGTACATGATCGGCCCCAGCTTTTCGCTGAATCCGTATTTTGTCACCATGCTACGCGCAATCCCGGTCGCACGCTCAATATCGTTGGAGGCGCCGGTCGAAATATCATCAAGTACCAGCTTCTCCGCAACGCGGCCGGACAGCAGGGTCACAATTTCTTCCTTCATCTCATTTTTACGGCGGTAGCTGCGGTCTTCTTCCGGAAGGGACATCGTAAATCCGCCTGCCATGCCGCGTGGAATAATTGAAATCTGATGCACCGGACTTTGCGTCTCACAATAAAATGTAGCGACAGCGTGACCGGCCTCGTGATAGGCAGTTAACTTGCGTTCTTTCTCTGTAATCACTTTGGACTTTTTCTCCGGTCCTGCAACTACCTTGATCGTTGCTTCTTCGATATCTGCTTCGGTAATCGCCTTACGGCCTTTTCTTGCCGCAAGCAGCGCAGCCTCATTCATCAGGTTTTCCAAATCAGCGCCTGTAAATCCGGCCGTTGATTTTGCAATTACGCCCAAGTCGACATCAAATCCAAGCGGCTTGTTGCGGGAATGAACCTTGAGGATCTCTTCCCGTCCCTTGACATCGGGATAATTGACCACAATCTCACGGTCAAACCGGCCCGGACGCAGCAGCGCGGGGTCAAGAATGTCACGGCGGTTGGTTGCCGCAATGACAATGACGCCCTCGTTGGCACCAAAGCCGTCCATTTCGACCAGCAACTGGTTGAGCGTCTGCTCCCGTTCGTCGTGTCCGCCGCCAAGACCGGCCCCACGATGACGTCCCACCGCGTCAATCTCATCAATAAAGATAATAGAGGGTGAATTTTTCTTTGCCTGATCAAACAGGTCACGCACACGGGACGCACCGACACCGACAAACATTTCGACAAAATCAGAACCCGAAATGGAGAAAAACGGCACCGCCGCTTCCCCTGCAACCGCTCTTGCCAATAAAGTTTTACCGGTTCCGGGAGGCCCCATCAGCAAAACGCCTTTAGGGATCCTTGCACCCAGTTCATTAAACTTTTTGGGGTTTTTCAAAAATTCGACGATTTCAGAAAGCTCTTCTTTTTCCTCGTCACAGCCTGCGACCTCTGCAAATGTGGTTTTCTTGGCCTGCGCGGAGGTGTTCTTCAGCTGGGTTTTGCCAAACTGCGACATCTTTCCGCCGCCGTTTGCCTGCTTCATCATATATACCCAGAAGAAAATCATCACGCCGATCAGAAGCAACGTCGGCAAAAAGCTCCAGAGGAAGGAATAATCCCTGATTTCCTTATAGGTAAAGGAAATCCGGTCATCCGGATGCTCCTCATTATACTTTAATACAAGCGGCTCCACCGCCTCAACAAAGAGACTGACATTTGGAACCTTGTAGACATAGACCTTTTCCTGGGTCTGCTGTGTCTGACTGCCGAATCCAAACAGTCCGCCGCCGTTATTGTTATTGTTTGCAGCCGTCTGAAGAACAGGCAGCGATGCTGTTTGCGATGCCGGCGGCGCCGCAGCAGCAGAGGACTCGGAGTCCGTGTCAGACGAGGTGCCGGATGAAGAGGTCAGCGCGGAGCTTGTTCCGTCCGAGCCGTCCGGCTCTGCCGCGGGCACATCGTCCCGCAGCTTATAGGTCAGCTGCCCGCTGCCCAGATCAAGGGTAAACTCGGACACCCTGTTATCCTGAAAATATCCAATTATCTCAGAGTATTTGATTGTCTCGGTCTGATTCGACTGGAACATCGACATCAGAAAAACCATGCCAATCAGTACGGCGGCAATCAAAACGACATATAAGACAATATTCTTCGTGTTTTTTGTGGCCAATCAGTTCACAACTCCTTTTGCTGCATTTCTTAAGCGTTTCGCTTGAATTGCACAAGCTTATCAGTCGGCTACAGTTCCCAATCGTTTTTATGATGTTTTGGAATATCGAGAGCAAAAAAGCATTGCTTTCCGTCGCTGTCAGTGCCGCACGGGAAAAGTTCCGGATTATCCATAAGCTGCAATGAATAAGAATTTTTTACCTTGATTTCATCTGTGTGAAACGTCGTAAAAGCATCCTTCATTTTTGTACCAATTTTCTCTTCTTTATCAAACTTTGGAATATCGAGAGCAAAAAAGCATTGCTTTCCGTCTCTGTCAGTGCCGCACGGAAAAAGTTCCGGATTATCCATAAGCTGCAACGAATAAGGATTTTTTACCTTGATTTCGTCTGTGTGAAACATCGTAAAAACATCTTTCATTTTCATGCCTATTTCCTCTCAGGTCATATAATCACAACGTTAACTGCAAGGATACTTTTAACTACAAGCATATCAATTACATCACAGCTTTAGTATATACTTCCGGCTTCAAAATACCCACATAGGGCAAATTTCTGTATTTTTCATCATAATCAAGGCCATATCCGACGACAAACTCATCGGGGACTGTAAAGCCGACATAATCCGGCGTGATATCCGCTTTGCGCCGCTCCGGCTTGTCAAGCAGCGTGCAGATTTTAATGGATTTGGTTCCCCTCTGCTTGAGCATTTCCTTAATATAGCTCAACGTCATTCCACTGTCCAGAATATCCTCAACGATCAGCAGATCACGGTCCTTCAGGTCGATATCCAGATCCTTGATAATCTTGACAACCCCGCTTGTCTTGGTACCGCTGCCATAGCTGGAAACGCACATAAAGTCAATCTCACAGGGAATCGAAATTTCACGCATCAGATCCGCCATAAACACGACCGAGCCTTTGAGCACGCTGACCATCAGCAAATTCTTATCCTGATAGTCCGCGCTGACCTGTTTTCCGATCTGTGCAACCTTCTGATGAAGCTGCTCCTCACTGATGAGAGTCCTCAAAATATCCTGCTCCATGTTTGCTGTCCTTTCTTTCCCCGTCTCCGCAGAAAGCGGTGTCCGCAGCCTGGTGCAGACCGATGACCAGATACGAAGAGGTCTCCGGTCCGGGGGCAACTCTTTGATCCACGCCAAAGTTTTCAACGTATATTATACCACGTTCGTCGGAGATAAGAAAGAGTTTTTCTCGCAATTCCTGCGAAATTTTTGCTTCATTGAACAATTTCTTTATACTTTTTGTATTATTTCTTGGAAATAAACATATTTTGTCTCCGCTTTGCCGTTGTCTGATTAATAGTTTACCAGTTATTTTTTCACAATCAATATATTTGTATGTGGAATTCTTGAATATTTCTTGAATGCGGCGAAAGCCGTCCCTGTTTGTGCGAAACAGAGAACAAGCTGCTCCGGATGGCATTCTGACCGCCTTTCCTTCTTCCGGTGATAAGGCAAAATATGGCTGTCGAACGGTCTTTTGTTCCATCCGAAGCAGGCCGTCCTGCGCGGTACAGAAAAGATTTCCCTTGACATTCAGTCTGCCGCCTGTCTGAACCAGCGCCTGAAGCCGGCCGATGGTGTCAAAGTCAGCCTCAGTCCCGTTTTCCTTCAGCCACGTTCTGAGGACACGTCCTCTGAGCGCCGGCTCTGCGCTGAGCTTTTTCACGCACAGCCCGCCCTGTACCCGGCACTGTGCCAGATTTTCCGCCGCCAGCCGTTCCAGCAGCGCGGAATCCTCAGCCAGCAGCTGCATCGTATGTGCCGCCTGTGTGACAGCATTCGAGTTGATTTCCGCCAATCTGGGGATGATCTCCAGCCGTATTTTGTTTCTACTGTATATTGTACTGTTATTTGTACTGTCTGTTATATATGAAATCTGCCATCTGTGACAGTATTCCTCGACCTCTTTTCGTGTGACTCCCAACAGCGGACGGATAACATTCCCCCGCATGGGCGGTATCCCACACAGTCCCTTTAGCCCGGTTCCCCGCGTCAGATTCAACAGCATGGTCTCATAGCTGTCCGATAAGGTATGGGCTGTAGCGATCTTTCCTTCTGCTCCTGCCAGCGCGGCGAATATACGGTACCGTTCCCGTCTGCCCGTTTCCTCCAGCGACAGTCCCGTTTGGGCTGCCAGCGCGGCAACATCTGTTTCCGCAACATGCAGCGGGACATCCCAGTCCCGGCAGATCGCTTCGACATGCTGCTGGTCCCGCAGACTTTCCGCCCCCCGCAGCTTGTGATTGACATGACAAGCCAGCAGCCGCAGATGCAGTCCGTGCGGGCCGAACCTCAGAAAGTGGAGCAGCGCCAAAGAGTCTGCACCGCCGGAAACCCCTGTGACAACAAAGTCACAGGGGTCCAGCATATGATATTTCTGAATCGTCTCAATAACCTTGCGGTTCATCACGGAAACTCTCCAAATTGCTGTATCTTGTATACTGCCCGTCCCAGGCCAGCTTGACGGTATTAATTTCGCCATGACGATTTTTGGAAACAATGCATTCTGCGATATTGCGGTCCTCTGTCTCCGGATTATAAACCTCATCGCGGTAAAGAAACATGACAATATCCGCGTCCTGCTCAATGGAGCCCGATTCTCTCAGATCGGACATCAGCGGCCGATGGTCGGTACGGGATTCCGGTCCGCGGGCCAGCTGGGAAAGCGCGATCACCGGGACGTTCAGCTCCTTCGCCATAATCTTCAGATTTCGGCTGATTTCAGAGACCTCCTGAACCCGGTTGCCATCCTTCCGGCCGTTTGTCATGAGCTGCAGATAGTCGATGATCACCAGCCCGAGGTTGCGGTGGCGGCGCAGCTTCGCTTTCATTTCCGCCACTGTCAGGCTGGGAGAATCCGACAGAAAGATATGATAAGACGCCAAATTGGATGCCGCCATTGCCGCGCGCACCCATTCTTCGCTGTCAAGCTCGCCTGTCCGCAGCTTGCTGCTCGGAATCTTTGCATCTGCGGACAGCAGTCTGCCAACCAGCTGCTCGTTGGACATTTCCAGTGAAAAAATGGCCACATCCTTGCCGCTTTTTTTCCCAACATAAGAGGCAATGTTCAGGGCAAAGCTGGTTTTCCCCACGGCCGGACGGGCTGCGATAATAATCAAATCCGACTTGTTTAAACCGGTCAGCAGGGTATCCAGCCCGGTAAACCCGGTAGACAGTCCGATGAATTCTTCCCGTTCGGGACCTGCCAGCTTTTGCAGCCTGTCATAGTACTGGACCAGCACCTCGTCGATCCGAACCAGCCCGTCCGAGCTGCGTCCCTGGCGGATGTCGTAGATCCGCTGTTCCGCCATGTCCAGGATTTCGCTTGCCGTTCCCGTGCCCTCTGCGGCGCTGGCGATGATGTCCCTTGCAGCGCCGATCAGAGCGCGAAGATAATACTTTTCCCGTACGATTTTGGCGTAAACCTCAATATTCGCAGTCGATGGCACAATCTCCATCAGCTGTACCAAATACTGTTTGGCGGACTCTGTGGTGTCAAAAATATGCTCTTTGATTACCTCGTCAAATATCGTAATATTGTCCAGCACCTGACCGGATCCAAACATCCGGTACATGACCGCAAAAATCTGCTGATGCTGGGTACGATAAAAACACTCCGGTGTCAGTTCCCCCATCACCCGCGTCAGATTTTCGGGTTCCAGCAGGATCGCACCCAAAACGGACTGCTCCGCTTCCAAATTATAGGGCATCTGTTCCAGCCCGTCATAAGTTTCCTGTAATTCTGCCATCCTGACCGACAGCCTCCTGATCTAACTGTTTTTCGCCATACCGACGGCTTTTTCGACATTCCATCAGCTTTTTTATTCCAAAACAGATCAAATACATCACCAGAAAATCACCCAAAAAGGCGCCCAGCAAAAATGCGGTGGAAAAATCCAACCCCTCTCCCCCCGTACTGACATGGACAGCAAAAAACGCAAACGGGTACCCGAACAAAAAACTGTTCCCGTCCGTCTGCTGCGTCAAAGGGATCAGCGCCATCAGCGAGGAGAGCAGATAAACCGCCGCAATGGACACCACAGCCCGTTTCCATCGGAATAAGGATTTCATTCCATCATTTCCCGCTTTTGACCGTTACGTCCTGTCAAACGATCAGGCGGCCGCAGCAGCTTTCTCCGGAAAATCCTTTTCATAGCAGGCTGCTGCATAAAAGGTCACCGCGCAGACAGGTTCGTCGTTTTGAATCTCCAAAACCTCCAGATACCCGTTTTGGAATTTCCAGACTGCGGATTCCGCTCCGTCTTCCTCCAGCACTGCCGGGGTTCCGTAAAGCTCCTGATAAACCGCTTTCATATCCTCATAGGCTACTTCATGCTCCGGGTTCACCAGATACTGGATCTCCTCCAGTGTTTTTTCCGCATTAAAAACAAAGGTGACATTCGTCCGGCTCCCCGGCTTCATCCCCGGCACTTCCTCATAGACATACCACAGATAGGTCCTTCCGTCCATCTGCTGCGGCTGACCGTCTCCCAGCGCCTGCGTCACCGCGTCATAGGTCATCCCGACCTCTGCCTCTCCCCAGGCAAAGACAGTTTCTTCTGTTGTCTGCTGTACAGACGACGTTTCTGAGAGGCTTGAGGACGGGGACGGCGCACTGCTGTCTGTCTGTCCGCCTTCCCCACAGGAGGAAAGCAGCAGCAGAGCGGCTGCTGTTAAAAGAAAGAGTCTCTTTTTCATGGTCTCTGCTCCTTTTTATCAAAATCGATTCAAGTGCCCTATGCCTCCGAAACCATGACGGTCATCTTTGCGGTCACGCCCGCATGCAGCTTTACCTCAAAGGCATAGCTGCCAAACGCCTTGATGTCAGACTCCAGCGAAATTTTCCGCTTGTCGATCTCCAGGCCGAAACTGTTTTTTAGTTCCTCCGCAATCTCCTTTGCGGTAATCGAGCCAAACAGCCTGCCGCCGCTTCCCGCTTTCGCGGTCAATCGGACGGTTTTTCCGGAGAGTGCCTTTGCCGCATCCTGTGCCTGCTGCATTTCAACTGCGGCATGATGACGTGCGGCGGCGTCTTTGGCATTTTTAACGTTGACCGCATTTGCATCGGCAATCACTGCCATGCCCTTTTTCAGCAGAAAATTCTTTGCGTATCCGTCTGCAACATTCACAAGGTCTCCTTTTTTTCCGGAGCCTTTTACATCCTGTGTTAAAATCACTTTCATTTTGGTTCCGCTCCCGGCCGGGAGCTCTCCTCCTTTATATGATAATCTGAGGCAATGCCTCTCACTTCTTTCCATATTCTTCCTGGTATTTGTCAACTGCATCCAGCAGCATCTGCCGCGCCTTTTCCAGGTCGATTCCTTCCAGCTGTGCGCCTGCCATGGTCAGATGCCCCCCGCCGCCCAGCTGCTCCATAATAACCTGTACATTGATCTGCCCCATGGAGCGGGCCGAGATATTGACCATTCCGCCGACTTCGTACAGCACAAACGAGGCCTTGACCCCGCTGATCCCCAGCAGCTCGTCCGCAGCCTGCGGCGCCACAACCCGCAGATCGTCAGAGGAAAAATCGCTGCTGGCGATCGCACAGCTTTTATAGATCTCTGCCGCAGAAACCAGCCGCGCTTTGCGCTGATAGGACTCCATCGTGCTGGAAAACAGCTGACGGACTTCAACAGTATCAGCTCCCATTCTGCGGAGAAAAGCGGCAGCCTCAAAGGTCCGCACACCTGTTTTCAGCACAAAATTTTTGGTATCCAGCATAATTCCCGCCAGCAGAGCCTCTGCCTCGGTCTTGCCCACCTGGATATTGTCTCCGAGGTATTGCAGCAGTTCCGTTACCATTTCGGAAGCTGAGGAGGCAAACGGCTCATGATAAAAAATAACGGCGTTGTCAATAAAGTTGACGACTTTTCGATGATGGTCGATCACCACCACAGTTTTTGCGTTTTGATAGACCTGAGCGGACTCGACCAGCGCAAGATTGTGCGTGTCTGTGATAATGACCAGCGTTTTCAGGGTCATCATCTCCAGCGCTGTTGTTTCCTCGACGAACAGATCCGTCACACCAGCCTGCTCCTCCATGTCGATCAGACAACGCGCCAGGTTCCTTGCGCGGCTGACACAGACCACACTGTGCTTTCCAAGCTGACGGACCGCAGCGGCGAGCGCAATGGCAGAGCCAATACTGTCAAGGTCTCCAAAACGATGCCCCATCACAATCACATTGTCGCTGGTCTCCACCAGCTCCCGCAGAGCGCTTGCAATGATCCGGGTCTTGACCTTTGTCCGTTTTTCTATCCCCTTGGAGATGCCGCCGAAAAATTCAAACCCGTCCGGCGACTTGATGGCAGCCTGGTCGCCGCCCCGGCCGAGCGCCATGTCGACCGACTGTCTTGCCCACGCCTCACATTCGGCTAAATTTTTTCCGCCGTGTCCCACGCCGATAGAGAGCGTCACGGGATAGCGGCTGGAGGTGACCAGCTGACGGGCCTTGTCCAGAATCTGGAACCGCTCCTCCATGAGCTGGCGCAGATGCTGCTCCTCGATCACCGCAATAAAGCGGTCACGCTCCAGTTTGCGGATAAACCCGCTGGTACCGGAAATAAACTCCTCCAGCAGCACATCGATCTGCCCCAGCAGCTGGGATTTTTCGCTTTCTTTTGCAGTCTGCAGCAGCTCCTCATAATTGTCCACCAGAATCAGCATCACCGCCGGACGGGTCAGCAGATACTGGTCCGCAAGTTTTTTCAGCGCGGTCGTTTCGCTGAAATACAGCATATAAATTTTCTCGCCCTGTGTATCGCAGATTCCATAGGCTATGTAGCTTCTTCCGCCATAGCTCACCTCGGCGCCGGCGGCGGTGCAGAAGCGCTCCAGCGGAAGATCGCTGATGCTGTCAAAGGACATTCCCAGGACCTCTTCGCTGTCAGCCACGCCTGATTCAAACAGATCATTGTACCAGATAATCTCCCGGTTTTCGCTGACAACGATAACCGGCATGGGAAAGGATACGCCGGTGTGTTCTCCCGGCTTGAGATGCTGGTTGACGCTTTTCACCATGCCGTAAATTTCATGTCTTACCCGCAGAATCAGCAAAAGCGACACGACCGCTATGATGACTGCAGCCGGAAACACGATATAAAACAGCGTTCTGTCAAAAAAGAAGGTGGCACCCGCGATCAGGATACATGCTGCCACCAGCAGGGCGTATGCCGCCTTAATCATTCCCGTTCCGTTTTTTTTCATTCAAAAGAGACCCGTCTTTCCAATCAATATTTTGACTGCTACTCGTCCTATATTTCCATAATAATGGGCAGAATCATCGGAGAACGCTTGGTTTTCCGGTAAATAAAGCCCGAAAGCTCATCCTTGACATTCATCTTCAGATTGTTCCAGTCGCCAATGCCCCGCTCCTCACAGCTTCGGAACGCTTCCTTTACCACCTGTCTGGCTTCTGCCATCAGTTCCTCGGACTCCCGCACATAAACAAATCCGCGGGAGACGATGTCCGGCCCTGCAGCCAGTGTCCCCAGTTCGCGGTCAATTGTCGCAACCACTACGATCAGACCGTCCTCTGCCAGATGCTTGCGGTCCTTGAGCACAATGGAGCCCACATCGCCGACGCCGTATCCGTCTACCAGGATTTTTCCGGCAGGGACAGTCCCTACCATCTTCATGGAAACGCCGTCGAGCTCGATCACCTGACCGATTTCCCCGATATAAATATTGCTTTCCGGGATACCGACCGTTTTGGCCACCCCGGCGTGTTTCTTCAGATGCTTGTATTCTCCATGCACCGGCATGAAAAACTGCGGCTTGGTCAGTGTCAGCATCAGCCTCAGCTCATCCTGGCACGCGTGCCCGGATACATGCACGTCATACATGGCTTCATAAACCACATCGGCGCCGAACCGCATCAGGTCGTTGACCACACGGTTGACATGCTTTTCGTTCCCCGGGATCGGGTTTGCAGAAATAATGATAAAATCATCCGCCGTAACCGATACCATGCGGTGATCGCCCGACGCCATCCGGGACAGCGCCGCCATGGGTTCTCCCTGGCTTCCGGTGGTAATAATGATGATCTGGTCGGACGGATACCGCCCAATGGTGTCGATATCGATCAAAACGCCATCCGGGACATTCAGATATCCCAGCTCCATCGCCTTGCCTACAACGTTTACCATGCTGCGTCCAGATACTGCAATCTTTCTGCCGTACCGCACCGCGTTGTCCACAATCTGCTGGACGCGGTGAACATTGGACGCGAAGGTCGCAATGATGATACGGCGGGAGCCCGCCATCTTAAAGAGATTGTCAAACGAATAGCCAACCTTGCTTTCGCTCATCGAGGAGCCGGGGCGTTCCGCATTGGTGGAGTCTGCCAGCAGACAAAGCACACCGCGGTTCCCAAGCTCGGCAAACCGCCCCAGGTCAATGACATCGCTTTCGATCGGGGAATAATCCACCTTGAAGTCTCCGGTCTGAACAATCACGCCCGCAGGCGTGTGGATCGCCAGACCGACCGCATCCGGGATGGAATGGTTCACATGGATAAATTCCACCGCCATACAGCCCATCTTGACAGTCTGACGCGGCTTGACAACATTTAAGCTCACTTTGCCCAGCAGACCGTGCTCCTTGAGCTTGCCCTCCACCAATCCGAGGGTCAGCTTTGTGCCATAGACGGGGCAGTTGATCTTTTTCAGTAAATAGGGCAGTCCGCCAATATGGTCCTCGTGTCCGTGCGTCAGTACGATGCCCCGGATCTTGGATGCGTTCTGCTCCACAAAGGTAAAGTCGGGGATCACCAGATCGACGCCCAGCATATCGGGATCCGGGAACATCAGCCCGCAGTCCACGATAAACATATCCTGCCCGCACTCATAAAGAGTCATGTTTTTGCCGATCTCATTGAGACCGCCCAGCGGCATGATGCGCACCGGCGTCCGTCTGACCGCCCGCCGCGCAGGGGAGCGTTTGGCGTCGCTGACATTTTCAGAGTTCATCTTCATTGTGGTCGCAGCCGCTTTCTGCGGTGCGGCCTTTGCGCTTTTCGAGCCCGCCGGCCTGCCCTTGGGCTTCTGCGCTGCACCCAGCGGAGCTTTTTCATTTTTTGCTGTGCCGTTGTCCGGCTTATCAATCTGCTTTTTTGTTTTGGCGCTTGTTTTGGTACGAGACGCCGTTTTCCTGGCCGCCGCGGGCTCCTTTGCCTTGCTGCCGTCCGCTTCCTTCTGCGGCGCTGTTTTTTTGCGGCCCATGGTTTTCGGCCTGCCGGCCTGTTTTGATTTTTCTTTTTCTTCTGCCACGATTTCTTTCACCTGCCTGCACCTTTTTTTCTCAAGGCGCAGAGAATCCTTTCTTTCCGTAATCATCGTATCCAAAGCGGTAGCATTCCGCCTTGATATGTAGCATCGTACTTATTCCTTTTTAATCATTTGTCATCCGGGGAACCCCCGAAGAAAGGTAGGAGAAGAAAGCCGCCCTGAAAGTACGGCTTTTTCTCTTCCTTACTCAGACGAATCAACATGAAAAACACAGCCAGCGAGCCTGTATCCGCCATCTTAAGCCGGATACCAACAGGGTTTAGCAAAAGAAGCGCCGCTGAGTGGGAGCGGCAGCCCCTCTTTGCCGTCAGCTAAAACTCGCACGCTGGCAGGAGCCTGCCAAAGCAGGAGAATCCGAACAAATACTTATCTTTATTTTACCCTTTCTTTGTCCTTCTGTCAAGGAAAAAGAAGTCGACTGTCCATGCGCGGCCGGAAATCCGCCTCAGCTGCGGCGTTCCTGCTGTTCCGTCTCGTGGATTTTTTTCTCATAAAAATCACAAAGCTCTGCTGCGGTCTCGCTGCGCAGACTCTCTGCGAACAGCATAATTCCCCGGCCGGATTTCATGGGCCGCAGCAAAATCCGGCTGCCTCCGTCTATTATGGAAACGCCTTCTCCTCGACTTTGCCCGCTGCTGCTGAAATGCTTCATCACTGCCGCAGGTCCGCCGTGAAGTCCTACCAGTCTGCTCGCGGTTCCAAATTCAGGAAGCAGGCGGGCGGCCTCGGAGACTGTCATGCCGCGCTGCTTTAAAAAGGCCAGCAGACGGACAGCCAGCACAAACCCATCCCGCAGCGGAATATGCTCTGCCAGCATTCTGCGCGCCTGAGCATCGGTCTCATCGCAGGGCGAGGAATAATACCGCAGCGCCTGTCTGCCATACCGCTGCGCCAGCTGTTCCACTGCCAGCGGCGTTTCAAAGGGAACCGCCACATCGTTCCCATTTAGAAATTCTCCCAGACAGACCAGACACAAAACCTTTTCCGGGAACAAATAGCCTGTCTCAGGCGTATGGACAGACAGATTCCTGCCATCCGGGGACAGAATCAGGGAGAGCCTTGTGTCCCTTGTTCCGCAGCCCAGTTTCTTCAGAGTGTCGCAGAGCAGTTCGCCGACGAGCGCGTCAGCGGATTTTATCTGGACGGACATGCCCTGCAGATCGCTGCCCGCCTCTTGGAGCAGGGTGCTTTGATACAGCTGCCGCAGCCCGGAAAGGTCCAGCATCGTGCCGAAGCTGTTCCATGCCGCCTTTTTATATTCCCCGCGGTTGAGAAAGCCCTCCAGCCTCCGCTCCAGCCCGCGCATCATGGGAATCCCGCGCTTTTCGCTCACCATGACATTGGTGATGATATTGCTGTCGATATAGATGCCGAAATCCGCTTCACTTTTGTACAGGCAAAAATCATATTCTGCGCCAAATGCTTCGCCAAAGTCCAGTACGTTCGCACCTGCCGCCGTGATCCCGCCGGCAAGCGCCCGGCGGAAAGACTGTCCCGCTCCGGTGCGGCTGCTGGCGATCCCGACGGTACAGCCGGATTTGAGGCTGCCTACCGCCGCGCCCAGCCGCACCATCAGCTCGGGGGTGATATTTCGGTTGGTCTCACCGCTGATGCCGTCGTCGTCGATCACAATATTCCGCGCCGCCCCGTATTTCACATCGCCGCTGACGGTGATGCCGTCGGCAGTCTCCCGTTTGTTCCAGAGTCTGGCACCGCCCGACAGCACGCTTTCGGCGCCAAGGGTGCTGTCTTCTCCCATTACGGCCTGTTCATAGGCGGCGCTGCCGCGGAGCATTCTTGCATTTTTGCATAAAATCGCCTGGTTGCAGACCGCATTGTCGCTGACATAGCTGCATTCCTGCAAAATGCCGCCCCGTACCTTGGCGTTATCCCCGATCGTCGCATAATCCCCAATGACCGAGCCGCTTCCGATCAGGCTGTTTTCTCCGACAGTGACCCCTCTTCCGATAAAGACGGGGGGCTCGATCACACAGTGCAGTCCTGACAGGTCGGTATTGCTGTAGATCCCGTTTTTTTCCTGCGCTGGAATGCGGCACTTCACCCGTCCCTCCAGCATGTCGCGCTGGCACTGCTGATAGCTGCGGATATCCCCGATATCACACCAGTAGCCCTTGTCCTCATAGGCAAACAGCGGCAGCCCTTCCGCCAGCATCTGCGGAAACAGGTCGGACGCAAAGTCGGTATTTTTTCCCGCGGGGATCCGTTCCAGCACCTCGGGGGACAGGATATAAACCCCCGTGTTTGCCAGATCGGTGGTGCAGTGGGAAAGCGGCGGCTTTTCCAAAAAGCCCTCGATCCGTCCGTCCGCGGCACGGCTGACCAGTCCATATTCCCGCGGGTCGGCTACGCGCTTGACAACCAGTGTAGCCGCGGCCCCTTTCGCCCTGTGATATTCCATGGCCGCGGTCAGGTCGAAATCACACATGGCATCCCCGCTGATCACAAGGATCGGCTCGGCGGAGGACGGCATGGCGTTTTTTACGCTTCCCGCCGTCCCAAGCGGGTGCTCCTCATAGCAAAACCCGAGCGGAATGCCGAGATATTCCCGCTCAGGGAACTGTGCTTCGATCTGGTGCCCCAGGTAGAGCAGCGTCATGACCGCGCCTTCGCACCCATGCTGCCGGAGCAGCTCCAAAATATAGCACAGCACCGGCTTGCCGCAGAGGGGAACCAGCGGCTTTGGCATACTGCAGGTGATCGGCCGCAGACGCGTTCCCTCTCCGCCCGCCATAATGACTGCCTTCAACATAAAAATCCCTCCCGAAAAATTCTGTCCTTATTATGGACAGGATTTCGAGAGGGTTAATCAATATCCGCCGAATATTTATCCGCCGGCATGTGATGCAGGCCGTGCAAGGGCAGCACCTGCCCAAAAACAGCGTTTTTCTCCTGTTTCAGGTTTCTTTGTCCACCTGTTTGAATTGCTTGAGGTTGCCGATCTTCCGGCGGCGCTGATCCAGAATGTCCATTACCTCGTCGATGTCGATTCCCTTTTCCGCCAGCATCACCATTAAATGGTACAGCAGGTCACAGGTCTCGTTCTTCAGATCCTCCGCATTGGTGTTTTTGGCCGCAATAATGGTCTCGGCGCATTCCTCGCCCACCTTTTTGAGGATCTTGTCAATTCCCTGATCAAACAGATAACAGGTATAAGAGCCCTCCTGCGGGTTCTGCTTCCGTTCCTTTACTACTTCATAAAGACCCTTTATGGTATCATTTGACATCCCGGTTTCCATCCTCTCTTCTGTAGATTTCCTTAAAAAAGCAACTGTATGCTCCCGTATGACAGGCAGGCCCGGTCTGGTTGACCACCAAAAGCAGCGTGTCGTCATCACAGTCAGCCGTGATGCTGACCACCCGCTGCAGATGCCCTGAGGTCGCGCCTTTGTTCCAAAGTTCCTGCCGCGACCGGCTGTAAAACCAGGTGTACCCCGTTTCCAGCGTCTTTTTCAGACTTTCCCGGTTCATATAAGCAAGCATCAGCACCGCGTTGTTTTTTTCTTCCACCACGATTGCGGGAATCAGCTCGCTTTTGACAAAATATCGGTCCAAATCCAGTTTTTGATTCTCCATGCCGTTTCCTTTCTGCTATTCCGCCGAAAAGCGGGTGCTGCGCACCGGGATGCCTTTTTCCCGCAGATGCTGCTTGACCTGCTCCACCGTCAGCTCCCGGTAATGGAACAGTGATGCCGCCAGCGCTGCGTCGGCTCCCGTTTTTTCAAACACCTCGGAAAAATGCTCCAGCTTTCCGCAGCCGCCCGATGCGATCACCGGGATGCTCACGACATCGGTCACAGCATTCAGCAGCTCCAGGTCGAATCCGTTTTTGGTTCCGTCGGTGTCCATCGAGGTGAGCAAAAGCTCCCCCGCTCCCAGCCTTTCAGCCTGTTTTGCCCATTCGACCGCGTCCAGCCCGGTGTCGATCCGCCCGCCGTGCACCACAACATGAAAGCTTCCGGCGATCCGTTTGGCGTCAATGGCCACTACCACGCACTGGCTGCCGAATTTATCCGCAGCCTCACGGATCAGCTCCGGATTCTTCACCGCCGCGGAGTTGACCGAGACCTTGTCGGCGCCCGCACGGAGAATTTCCTTGAAATCCTCCGCCGTCCGAATGCCGCCGCCGACCGTCAGCGGAACAAATACCTTTTTTGCGGTTTTTCGCACGACATCCACAATGGTGCCCCTGCCCTCATGAGACGCCGTGATGTCGAGAAAGACAATTTCGTCCGCCCCCTGTCTGTCATACATGGCAGCGCACTCCACCGGATCGCCGACATCCTTGATCCCCACAAAATTCACGCCCTTGACCACCCGGCCGTCCCGCACGTCCAGACAAGGGATAATCCGTTTCGCCAGCATTTTGTTCACCGCCCTCCTGATTACTCTGCTCCGACCCGAATCGCCTGCGCAAGGTCGAGCGTTCCGCGATACAGCGACTTTCCGCAGATCGCGCCGTATACCCCAAGCTCCTTCAGGGCACGGATGTCCCCGATGTCACAGATTCCGCCGCTCGCAATGATCTCGCAGGAGACTGCATCCTGCAGCATACGCAGCTGCTCCAGATTCGGGCCGGAAAGTGTTCCGTCCTTTGAAATATCGGTAAAAATCATGTATTTCACACCGATCTGCTCCATCGCCTTTGCCAGCTCGATATAATCCACATTGCTGTCGTCCAGCCAGCCCTCGGCCGCGACTTTGCCGTTTTTGGCGTCGATCCCGACCGCGATCTGCTCCCCGTATTTCTGCACGGCCTGCTGAACAAATGCCGGATTTTTCAAGGCGGCCGACCCCAGGATGACCCGCGCGATCCCGTTTGACAGGTAATCGTCCACCGTCTCCATGCTGCGGATACCGCCGCCGACCTCGACTTGCAGTCCCGTGCGCTGTGCGGCCTGAATAAAGATTTCGCGGTTGCGGGGAGCTGCATCCTTTGCACCGTCCAGATCAACCATATGCAGCCACCGCGCGCCCTGTGCCTCAAAGCGGCGGGCCGTCAGGAGCGGATCCTCTGCCACCTGTTCGGCGGTGGCAAAATCTCCTTTTACCAGACGGACGCAGATTCCGTCCTTGATATCGATTGCAGGAAGTATGTTTAACATCTGTTTTTCCAACCGGCGACGCGCTTTAAAAGCCGCATCGCTTCCTTTCCGCTATTTTTTGCTGAGATCATAAAAATTCTTTAGCATCCGCAGTCCGACCGCACCGCTTTTTTCGGGATGAAACTGCGCGCCGCAGATATTGCCCCGTCTAACCAGCGCAGGAATTTCTGTCCCGTATTCACAGAATGCGCTCACATATTCGGGCGCTGTCTGCGCCATGTAGGAATGAACAAAATAAACGCTGTCCCCGTTTTCGACTCCATCCAGCATCGGACAGGGGTTTTGAATTTCCAGCTGGTTCCAGCCCATATGCGGTATTTTAAGACCCATATCCGGGATTTTGACGATCTCCCCCGGAATCAGCCCAAGGCCTGCGGTTTCCTCAAACTCCCAGCCCTTGTCAAACAGCATCTGCATCCCCAGACAAATGCCCAGGAACGGCTTTTTTTCCGCTTCTTCCTTCAAAAGCGCCGTCAGTCCGGTGGCACCCAGCATCCGCATCGCGTCGGGAAACGCGCCCACGCCCGGCAGAATAATAGCGTCCGCCGTCCGGATCTGTGCAGGGTCTGCCGTCAAAACTGAGGGGATGTTCAGATATTCCAGTGCGTTCATCACACTGAAGATGTTTCCCGCGCCGTAATCAATAATTGCGATCATAAGGCCTTTCCTTTCTTTCGGCTTAAAGCACGCCCTTTGTCGAGAGCGGACGGGCGTCGTCCGTCCGCCGCACCGCCTGCTTCAGGCTGTGCGCCAGCGCCTTGAACAGCGCCTCTGCCTTGTGGTGGTCGTTGACGCCGTATAACAGCTTCGCATGGAGCGTGATCCCCGCATGATAGGCAAATGCGCGAAAAAACTCCTCTACCATCTGGGTATCCATCTGACCGAGCCTGTCGGTCACAAACGGACAGTCGAACACCAGAAACGGCCGGCCGCTGATATCCAGGCTGACAAAGCCCAGCGCCTCGTCCATGGGGATAAACATGCTGCCGTAGCGGCAGATACCGGCCTTGTCTCCCAGCGCCTTTGACAGCGCGTCCCCCAGCGCAATCCCGGTATCCTCGACCGTGTGGTGGCAGTCTACATCGAGATCCCCATGCACCTCAATATCCAGATCGATCCCGCTGTGGACTGCCAGCGCGGTCAGCATATGGTCAAAAAAGCCCACTCCGGTGTCGATTCGGTTGATCCCGCCGCCGTCCAGATCAAGCGAAAGGGTAATCTGGGTCTCTTTGGTATTCCGTTTTACTGTGCCAAGTCTCATGCCAGCACCGTCCTTTCCAGCTCCAGAATATCACAAAGCGCATCAAGCAGCCGCTTGTTTTCCGCAGGGCTGCCCGCTGTGATCCGCAGATAACCGCCCATAAAGCGCACCACGACCGAGCGTGTTTTGAGCTTTTCAAAAATTTCCTGTGCCCGGTCCGTTTTCACCAGTACAAAGTTGGTCACCGTAGGATAGACCCGCTCAAAACAGCCGGCCTTCTCCTGCATCCGGGACAATGCACCATATAGCGCATCCCGCGACTCCAGAATCTGCGCCAGTGCTTTCTGTTCCTCCTCCCGGTGGGACAGAACGACGGCGCCGAACGCCTGTGAGACCGTGTTGACATTATAGGGAGATTTCACCGCCCGCAGGACATTGGAAAGAGTTCGGTTCGCCACCGCAAATCCCAGCCGGAGACCTGCCAGGCCAATCGCCTTGGAGCAGGTGCGCAGAATAATAAGATTGTCATGATCGCCCGCCTCGTCCAGCAGGCTTTCGGTATAAAAGTCCATATAGGCCTCGTCCAGCACCACCAGACAGTCAAGTTCCTTCAGAATCCTGCGCACCTGCTCCCGCTTCAGCCCCTGTCCGGTGGGGTTGCAGGGATTGGAAAACATCACGCAGGAGACCTGTTCCCTCCTTGCGGTCTCGATCAGCCCGTCCACGTCGATCTGCAGGTCCGCGTCTTTTTTCAGCGTCACGGTCTCCGCGCCGGAAAGGCCCGCATAAAACGCATACATGGAAAAGTCGGGCAATACGGTCAGCAGCTTGTTTCCCGGCTCCAAAAAGGCATTGCAGATGATGTTCAGAAGCTCATCCGAGCCGTTTCCCGCCGTCACCAGATCCGGGTCAACCCCGTAATAGGCTGCAAACCGTTCGCAAACCTCCGCGGCCAGCGGGTCGGGATAGCGATTGAGCGATATCCTTTGCAGCACATCCCCCAGTTCGCTTTTGAGGTCGTCCGACAGCTCCAGAAAGGACTCGTTTGCATCCAGACGCACGTCATAGCTGCCGCTGATCGGCTCATACGGCACCATATTTTTCAGTTTTTCACTCAATTGAAAGGCCATTCTGCTTTCACACTCCTGTTTCTTCAAACCGCACCCGGATCGAGTTGGCATGGGCTGTCAGCCGTTCCCGTTCCGCGATGGTGACGATATCGTCCTTTGCGGCGCGCAGAGCGTCCTCCGTATAATAGACATAGCCCATTTTTTTCACAAACGAATCGACCGACAGCGGTGAAAAAAAGCGCGCCGTCCCGCTGGTGGGCAATACATGGTTCGGGCCTGCATAATAGTCTCCCAAAGGCTCAGGCGCATACTGCCCAAGAAACAGGGAGCCTGCGTTGTCCAGCTTTCCAAGATATTCCATCGGGTTTTCCATACAGACTTCCAGATGCTCGGGCGCAATGATGTTTGCCAGCTCCACCGCCCGGTCCGTGCTGTCACAGATGATGACCGCTCCGTAGTTTTCCAGCGACTCGGCAATGATCTCTCTGCGGGAGAGCGAAGCCGACTGCCGCTCGATTTCTTTCACGGCTTCCTGTGCCAGTGCCTCGTCGGTGGTCACCAGAATGGCAGACGCCAAACGGTCATGCTCGGCCTGTGACATCAGGTCGGCAGCCACAAATTTCGGGTTGGCGGTATGATCCGCCAGCACCAGAATCTCGCTCGGTCCCGCGATCATGTCGATATCCACTACGCCGAACAGC
Source organism: uncultured Clostridia bacterium (assembly GCA_944386455.1). GTDB lineage: Bacteria > Bacillota > Clostridia > Oscillospirales > Ruminococcaceae > HGM13222. The sequence continues at coordinate 19,638 of CALXBC010000031.1, forward strand.
AGCTTTTTTGCAGTTGCCACAAAAATATTTCCCGGCCCGACGATCTTGTCCACCTTGGGCACGGTTTCAGTCCCGTAGGCGAGCGCTGCGACTGCCTGCGCACCGCCCAGCAGAAAGACCCGGTCCACGCCGCAGATCGCCGCTGCGACCAGAATATCGGGATTGGCCCTGCCGTCCTTTGTCGGAGGCGTGACCATGACGATCTCCTCCACGCCCGCGATTTTGGCGGGCACCGCATTCATCAGCACTGACGAAGGATAGGCTGCCGTGCCGCCGGGAACGTACAGACCGACCCGCTTGAGCCCCCGCACCCGCTGGCCCACGATCACACCGTTTGCCATGGGATTCAAAAAGCCCTGCTGCTTTTGGCGGCTGTGAAAATCGGTGATATTCTCCATCGCGTTGAGCAAAGCCTCTACAAATTCCGGGTCCGCCTCGGTCAGCGCATTGTTGATCTCCTCGCGCGGCACCTCCAGATAAGGCGGCAGCTCGCCGTCAAACTTTTTGGTGTAGGCCATCACGGCTTCGTCGCCCTTGTTTTTGACATTTTCAATGATTTCGGAGACGACCTCAGTCACCTGCTTGTCTACCGCCGTGCTCCGCTCCTTTAAGGAATTCAGCAGCTCCATTTCGCTCTTTCCGTCTGCTCTGATGATTCTGATCTTCATATTCCGGGGCGTTCCGCCCGCTGCACCGTCCTTTCCCAGTCTCTATTCTGCATTGCGCACCGCCAGCTCCATTTTCGCGGTCAGATCTTCGATCTCCGTCTTGCGCAGCTTGATGGCGGCGGTGTTTACGATCAACCGCGCCGAAATGGGTGCGACCTCTTCAATGACTTCCAGTCCGTTCTCCTTCAGCGTGGTACCGGTCTCCACGATATCCACAATTGCGTCGGCCAAAGACAGCAGCGGCGCCAGCTCGACCGAGCCCTCGATCTTGACGATATCCACATCCATCCCCTTGGCCTCAAAATAGCTTCTGGTCACATTGGGATACTTGCTCGCAATCGTCCTGACCGCATATCCGCCGTAAAAATCGTTTCCCTTTTTGGCTGCCAGCGCAAACCTGCACCGGCCGAACCCCAGGTCCAGCACCTCAAAAAAGCTGCCGCCATATTCCATGATGGTGTCCTTTCCGACCACGCCCATATCGCAGGCGCCATGCTCCACATAGGTGATGACGTCCGCCGCCTTGGCAAGCACGACCTCCAGATTGGCGTCCGGCACCTCCAGGATCAGCTTCCGTCCCTTGTTGATCAGCTGTTCACAGTCAAAGCCCAGCTTTTGGAACAGCGCGACAGTATCCTTTTCCAGCCGTCCCTTTGTCAGGGCAATCCGAATCGGTTTCATCTGTTATGGCCGCTCCTTTCCGCTAAAGCTTTCTGTTTCTTCCCCCACGATGTCGACCCGCGGGATCTGTTTTGCGGCGGCATATTCCTTTGCCTTTTCCGCGGTATTCAACACACAGTATTCCGCCACAAGTCCGCTGTCGATCAGCTCCTTTGCATGCAGCAGCGCCTTCATTTCATAGCCGTCTGCGCCAAAGACCAGCACATCGGGTACTCTGGCCGCAGTACCGCTGCTTTTGAGCAGGCTTCTCGCCACGGCGTCCACATTGACGCCAAAGCCGGTGGCGGGCAGATCGGCTCCAAACTCGGACAGCAGCGTGTCATACCGTCCGCCGGAAAGCACGGTTTCCCCAAAGCCCTCGATATAGCCGCGGAACACCACGCCGGTATAATAATCGTTGCGGTTGACAATGCCAAGGTCTACCGAGATCTTCTCTTTCATTCCCAACGCCGCCAGATCATGATAGATCGAACGGAGATAGGACAGGATGTATTCTGTCTTGGCGTCATCAAACAGGTTAGCTGCCTTGTCAAAAACTTCTTCCCCGCCGAACAGCCGCGGCAGCTGCTTGAGCACCTCAACCGTTTTCCGGTCCCCGCCGTTTGCACAGATTTCATCCAGATAATCGTTCAGCGCAGGATAGTTCTTCCCCTCGATCAGCAGACGGATTTCTTCCTGCTCCTCCGCCCCCAGCCGCAGGCTGGAAATCAGACTGTGAAACAGCCCGATATGTCCAATCTCCAGCCGGAAATCACTGACATTGCATGCGCCCAGTGCTTCCACCGCAGTCGTCATCACTTCCAGATCGGCTCGGCGGGAATCGCTGCCGATAATCTCGATCCCGGTCTGGACAATCTCGTCGCTCCTGCCTTTGAGTCCTGGATTGGAGGTAAACACACTTTGATTATAAAACAGGCGGACCGGCAGCTGACAGCCTTTCAGCCGCGTGGAAACCAGCCGCGCGATCGGGATGGTGGAATCCGGCCGCATCACGATCAGACGCCCCTTGGAATCCGTCAGCTTATACATCCGCTCCACCGGCATGGAGCCCGCCTTGAGGTCATACAGATCCAAAAACTCCAGACCAGGTGTGACGACCTCGGTAAATCCACGGCCGGAAAACACTTTGCTGAGGATTCGTTCCACCGTTCGTCTTGCTTCACATTCTTCAAACAGCAGGTCCCGGGTCCCTTCCGGGGTTATCCATTTATTTCGGTTCAAATTTACCCGCTCTCCTTCGTTTTCGCTTTATCATAGTAACATGCTAATATATTATCATATAAAACCGACAAAATCAAGCCGGCAAATTAACCAAACATTCCGGCAGCTGCCGCCCGGAAGCAGCGTGATCTGACAAACAGCAGACCATTTTTATTGTAACATTTTAACGCATTATCTGCAAGAAAGACGATCTGTTTTTCGCCGACAAAATGCGCCCGGCCGTTAATATCGCGGCCGGGCGCAGGGAAAATTTTACTGACAGCCGCGCTGTACGCGAAGCTTTTCGAGCAGTGCCAGAATCTTCTGGTTCGGGTCAATAATAGCCCCGACCGAAGCGTCATGATGAATCGCGTCGATCACATAGGCAGTATATTTGGAAAGGTCGACATCTACCAGCCACGGACGGTCAATCAGTTCCTGAGGATGATAGGTCAGATTGGTAATAAAGATTTTGTCGAACAGGCCTTCTTCATACGCCTTGTCAAACTGCTCCAGCCCGTTGCAGAACAGACCGAAGGTGATAAAGCTGTATACACAGCGCGCGCCCTTTTCCTTCAGGTGGCGGAATGTATCGATCATGGAAGAGCCCGACGCAATCATATCATCGACAACGATGACATCCTTCCCGCTGATCTCGTTTCCAATATATTCATGGCTCTCGATCGGATTGGTGCCGTTGACGACCTTGGAAAGATTCCGCCGCTTGTAGAACATCCCGACATCCAGGTTCAAAACCGAGGTATAGGACAGGCATCGGCTGATGCCGCCCTCATCCGGCGAAACAATCAGCAGCTTGTCTCTGTCAAAACAAATATCAGGCACATTTTTGACCAGCGCCTTAATCATCTGATAGGTGGGATGCATATTGTCAAAGCCGCTGAGCGGGATGGCGTTCTGTACCCGGGGATCATGCGCGTCAAAGGTTACAATGTCCGAAACGCCCATATGTACCAGTTCCTGCAAAGCAGTCGCACAGTCCAGCGACTCCCGGTAGGTCCGCTTGTGCTGCCGTCCCTCATAAAGCATCGGCATAATTACGGAGATTCTTTTGGCCTTGCCGCCGATGGCCGCAATGATCCGCTTTAAATCCTGAAAGTGATCGTCCGGACTCATCGGCACCTCTATGCCGTACATTTTATAGGTCACGCTGTAATTGAACGGATCTGTAATAATATAGATATCTCTGCCGCGCAAACTTTCCCGGATCAGGCCCTTGCCTTCGCCGGTTGCAAACCTGGGGCATTCGGCTTCCAAAATATAAGTTCTCTCCGTCTCGTGCCATCTTTGCAGGTAAAATTCCACCTTGCGACCAAATTCTTCGCATCCGCGCATACAAATCAACGCCAGATTTTCACTGTCTCTGATATCCATTTTTCAACGATCGTTCCTTTCCTGCGGCAGAGCTGAAACCGGGGCGCCAACGCCGCTTTAACACTTTCTTAACTTTATTATAAAGCACTGCCGCCGGGAAGTCAATTCTTTTTGGCGCTTTCCGGCAACCAATTTCGACAGGAAATACGAATAATCTTTGTCCAAAATGCTCTTTTCAAAAGCGTTTCGCCGGAACGCTTTTGAATGACACTTCTCGTTCGCGGCCGTAAAGGATGGCCGCGTTGCCGCCATAGCGGCAAGCACTGCGAAGTGCTGCACAGAACAAACAATAGATACCGCAGTTTGTCAAGACTGCAACAGGCGGCATTGCTGCCGTCTGTGAGCGTGTCTAAAAATCGACACGCTCTATAGGAGAGGTGCCCTCCCTCTTATAATATCATCCCAACAAACCGCGCTGTTTTTCAAAAGCATTTCGCCGGAACGCTTTTGAATGACACTTCTCGTTCGCGGCCGTAAAGGATGGCCGCGTTGCCGCCATAGCGGCAAGCACTGCGAAGTGCTGCACAGAACAAACAATAGATACCGCAGTTTGTCAAGACTGCAACCGGCGGCACATGTCCTCGGCTGCTCCATTTCAAAGGGAATTTTCTCTAAAATGTCCCCCTTTTTCTGCAGATTAACAGGCGGCATTGCTGCCGCCTGTTTTTTCAGTTGATTTTTTTGAAGTTTTTCTTCTTTTTTCCTGGGATAAGCTCCGATTTGTTCAGCAAAATATCGTCCGCGATCATGGCAATAAATTCGCTGTTGGTCGGCTTGCCGCGCAGGTTATGGATGGTATATCCGAAATAGGAATCCAGGATGTCCACATCGCCTCTGTCCCATGCAACCTCGATCGCATGGCGAATCGCGCGCTCCACACGGGACGAGGTGGTGGAAAACTTTTTCGCAATCGCGGGGTACAAAATTTTGGTAATGGAATCCAGCGCTTCACTGTCGTTGACTGCCAGCAGTATTCCCTCGCGCAGATAATGATAGCCCTTGATATGGGCAGGAACACCGATCTGATGCAGAATATCGGTAATTTCGCTTTCCAGACTGTGCTTTTCTTTTTCCTTTCCGTTTCCGGTATCGTATCCGTTTTGTATAAAACCGGTCAAATCGGATATCCTTTGCGCAAGTACATTCAGATCAAAGGGCTTTAACACAAAATAAGCGGCGCCGAGTCTCATGACCTCACTCTGCGTAAACGCATTTTCATACGCCGACGTGATAATAAACGCGGGCTTTTTGCCTTCACTCTCTCCCACCTGCTCCATCACAGCGATCGCATCCAGATTTTTCATATAAGCGTCCATTACCACAACGTCGGGAGAAAGCTCTTTTATCAACCGCAGTATCTCGTTTCCATCCTTTGCCGTGCTCTTTACCTGAAATCCGTAGCTTTCGAGTATACTGCAGCAAATTTGCCCGAATTCTGTTGAATTGTCTCCTACAATCACCATCACTTGTTTTTCCATTGCTGTGTTAATCCTTTCTGGTCTGAGTTTTTAAAACCGAAAAAACAGCGCGTTCTTTCAGTTCCTGAACAAATTCTAGCAAATCTGCCAAAACGCTGCAAGGCGATTGCTGTCGAAGAATAGCGATTGCCAAAATAACTGTTGTTTCAACTAAATTTTACCGGCCGGAAATATTTCCGTTGTGCTTTTTATCTAACAGTTTTTCAAAATTGCATTCATTATTTGCAATATAATTATGATTATTTCATATTATTTGCTATTATTTGACAGATCATCGGACAATATAAATAATATTATTCTACAATATTGTGATTTTTATTATAAGATATGTGCGTTTTAGTTATAATTTTGCCTGTTGTTTCCGACAAATGTAATAATAACAATGAGCTGAGTTCATAAAGTGAACTATCATTCTTACCGCTTTTCCCTCAATTTTACGGTAAAAGAGGTTGAGTATCCACCGCCGATGTGATATGCTTGCGCTACAATAGGGACAAAATTATTTTATTGCCTATGTTATGTGGTGTTATTAACTTAAAAATCCAACTTCAAGTTGGAAAATTCCAATAACTGCGTTATTGATTTATAACATT
>CALXBC010000032.1 GCA_944386455.1 uncultured Clostridia bacterium
TAGATGGATACCTGCCTTTCGGTTTTGTTGGGCAACTCTACCTTAACACAGGTCCTGTCTACTCGCTATCTTTTTTTACTTTTTGTCTCACATCATTGTAACACCTACAGTTGCCAGCAATTTTTATGAAATGAATGGCTTGAAAACCTTTTTGCTTTGATGTATAATAAAAACATTATATATTTCAAATTTAGGAAGGACTTGGCATTATGGAAATTGAATATGCTGACCGGATAAAGGGATTGAAGGCATCTGCAATCCGGGAAATACTGAAGTTTACTGCCGATCCCAGTGTAATATCATTCGCAGCTGGTAATCCGGCACCGGAAGCATTTCCAGTGAAAGAAATCGCAGAAATTACCGCTGATATATTTGCAAATGATCCGATCGCCGCTTTGCAGTACAGTGTGACAGAGGGATATCCTGCACTGCGTACCCGATTAAAAAAGTTTGTCAGGGAGCATTATCATATCGGTAACGAATCAGATGATCTTATTATTATGTCAGGGGCTCAGCAAGGCATTGAATTAAGCTGTAAGGTGCTTTGCAATGAGGGTGATGTAGTGATTTGTGAGGTGCCGAGTTTTGTTGGCTCTCTCAACTCTTTTAAATCTTTTAACGCCAGACTGGTAGGAGTCCCTGTTGAAAACGGCGGAATGAATTTGGAAAAGCTGGAGATGGCATTGAAAGAAAATCCTCGCACCAAACTGATATATGTGATCCCGAATTTCCAAAACCCGTCCGGAACCTGTATGAGTTTGGAAAAACGGAAGGGACTTTATGATCTTGCCAAAAAGTATGGTGTCATGATTCTGGAAGACAACCCATATGGTGACCTCCGGTTTGACGGCGAGGACATTCCAAGCATCAAATCATTTGATGAAGATGGCATTGTGATTTATTGCGGCAGCTTCTCCAAGATCCTTGCCCCCGGCCTGCGGGTTGGATATCTGGTTGCTGACCACGATTTTCTCCAAAAAGTGGTAGTGGGAAAACAGGCGGCTGATGTCCACACCAACATTCTGGCACAGATGATCTGTGAACGTTTTCTGGCTAATTATGATATGGAAACACATCTTGCCAATCTAAAGCAGATTTATAAAAAGAAATGTGGACTGATGCTATCCTGTATAGAACAGCAGTTTAATCCTGCTGTGAAACATACTGTGCCTGAAGGCGGGCTTTTTATCTGGTGTACCCTGCCTGACGGCGTAGACATGATGAAATTCTGCTCCGATGCAGTACAGAAAAAAGTGGCGGTTGTACCAGGCGTTGCATTTATGCCATATGAAGATTATGCAAGCCAGTCTTTCCGGATGAACTTTTCCACACCGCCTGATGAACAGATTATCAAAGGGGTCGAAATACTTGGCCGGATGACAAAAGCCTTGTAGGTTGGAGGACAAAAATGGAAGAAAGAGAAAAAACGGAACGAAAAAAGATCATATTGAGCGGCATTCAGCCGACAGGAGTGTTTACGCTTGGCAATTATATCGGCGCCGTCCGAAATTGGGGAAGAATGCAGGAAGAATTTCAATGTGCTTATTTTATTGCAGACCTGCACGCTCTGACTGTCCGCCAGGAACCTGCTGCTCTTCGTAAACAGACACTCGAAGCATTTGCACTTCTGCTCGCCTGCGGGATCGATCCACAGAAGAGCTTGGTTTTTATACAAAGCCATGTTCATACTCACTCTGAACTTTCATGGATCCTGTCCTGTTACACCCAATTCGGTGAGTTATCCAGAATGACACAGTTTAAGGACAAATCCGCCAAGCATACTGATAATGTCAACGCCGGCCTGTTTACCTATCCTGCATTGATGGCTGCAGACATTTTACTGTATCAGCCGGATTTTGTTCCGGTGGGAGCAGACCAAAAACAGCACCTGGAACTGACGCGAGATGTTGCGATTCGATTCAACAATCTGTATGGAAATGTCTTTACAATTCCAGAAGCTTATATTCCCAAAACTGGTGCGCGGGTCATGTCACTTCAGGATCCGACCAGAAAAATGTCTAAATCCGATACCAACATCAATGCATTTGTTACAGTTTTGGATGAACCTGGTGTGATCGTAAAGAAGTTTAAGCGTGCTGTAACCGATAGCGATACCGAAATTTGTTATCGTGAAGGCAAGGACGGCATCAACAATCTGATGTCAATTTATTCAGCTGTGACCGGGCTGAGCTATGAGCAGATCGAGCATGACTTTTCCGGAAAAGGCTATGGTGATTTTAAGACAGCGGTCGGAGAAGCTGTTGCAGAAACATTGCGCCCAATACGGGAAAACTTTGCCCGTTTGATGCAGGATAAGACATATCTGGAAGATATGTATCGTAAGGGCGCAGAAACGGCTTCGTTGATATCATCAAGAACGCTTGCAAAAGTGAAAAAAAAGGTCGGTTTGTTGTCAAAATAAATAACACCTGCTGGTTGAAATTAATTTACAATCAGCAGGTGTTATTTTCAAAAGATACTAACAATTCAGCAGCCTTTTGAATCGTTTCAGAAGGCTGCTGAAAACTTTATATATCATTCTTTACCAAATCTTCCAATGACTCACGCCTTACAATCAACCTGTCAGCACCGTTGTTTATCATAACTACTGCCGGACGGCCGATCCGGTTATAATTCGAGGCCATAGAATAATTGTATGCACCCGTGGAAAGCACCGCCAGAATATCCCCTGGCTCTGCCGTCTGAAGTGAGATATCCTTTCCAAGCAAATCGCCGCTTTCACAGCATTTGCCGGCCACTGTAACCGTCTGACTTTTTTCCTGCGATGCTTTGTTGGCGATCAGCATCTCATATTGAGACTCATACAGAGCATAACGCGGATTATCGGTCATACCCCCATCTACAGAAACATAAGTGCGAATATTGGGGATATTTTTGACTGCTCCTACTGTATAAAGCGTAATGCCCGCAGCACCTACAATCGAGCGGCCCGGCTCAATATAAACAAATGGCACCTCAACGCCAAGCTGGCCGGCCATTTGTTTTATCACAATGGATACCTGTTCCATATAGCTGTCATAAGCCGGAGGCTTGTCCATGGCGGTATACTTAATGCCAAAACCGCCTCCCAGATTCAGTTCACTGATTTCAATTCCGGTTTCGGTTTTGACATCAGCAATAAAACGCATCATTACTCTTGCAGCTTCTGCAAATGGTGCGACATCAAAAATCTGCGAACCGATATGGCAGTGCACACCCTTTAGCAGGACATGACGCAGAGCAGTTGCTTCCCTCACTGCTGCCATTGCCTCTCCTGTTTCCAGTGCAAATCCAAATTTGGAATCGATCTGTCCTGTCCGAATAAAGCTATGCGTATGTGCGTCTATTCCCGGCTTGATACGAAACATAACAGACACGGTCTTACCAGCAGCTTCTGCAGTTTTTTCCAGCAATTCCAATTCGGTCAGATTGTCCACAATAATCCGTCCGACGCCATTGCTTACCGCATACTCCAGTTCCTGCTGTGTTTTATTATTTCCATGAAATCCGATTCGTTCTGCCGGAAATCCGACGCTCAACGCAGTATAAAGTTCTCCTGCTGAAACTACGTCGATTCCCATGCCTTCCTCATTCATGATACGGTAAATCTCTTTACAGGAAAAAGCCTTGCTTGCATAGCAAACCATCCCCTTTCCTCCATAGCAGCGTTCGATACTGCTTTGGAATGCCCGACAGTTTTCACGGATTAGCGCTTCATCCATGACATAAAGCGGCGTACCGTATTTCTTTGCAAGTTCTGTGACATCAGCACCGCCGAACATGAAATGTCCTTTTTCATTTACTGCCATGTGTCCATTTAAAAATTCCGCCATATTCTGCTTCCTTTCTGTTATTGCATTTCTTCTGTTTCAGCGAGTTCGTCAATAATTTGACGCAGCGTCTCTACCCCTTCTCCGGTTTCCGTTGAAAAAGGAATGATTGTTATTTCTTCTCCATAGGGAAGTTCGGAGCGGATTGAGGCAAGCCGCTTTTCCCGTTCCGATTTATTAAGTTTGTCGCTTTTTGTAAGTATCACTAAAAACGGAAATTCCCGGGCAATCAGATAATTTACCATATCCAGATCCAGCTGGGTTGGAGGATGGCGCATATCAATCAGCTGGATAACCAGTCCCACATTGCGTTCATCATTAAAATAGCCCTCGATCAATTCCGCCCAGCGTTGTTTTTCCTTTTTTCCAACTTTAGCATATCCATAGCCTGGAAGATCCACAAAATTAACGCCATCCGTCGTGTAAAAATTAATCGTAGCAGTTTTACCAGGAACAGAACTGACCCGCGCCAATCCTTTTCGTCCAAATAATTTATTAATCAGTGAGGATTTTCCGACGTTGGAGCGTCCTGCAAACGCAAATTCAAGCGGTCCGCTTTTTGGAAGCTGGCTCAAAAGGCCATAGGAAGCTGTAAACTTTGCCTGATTGTATCGCAGCATGATGTTCCTCCTCAATCCGAAAAATCAGTTGGCGTTAATCGTATTTCCTGTCAATATTTTTCCATTTTCCACTGGCAGCAAAAATTCACCAGATTTGACCTGATCGTTCTTTTGGCTTGTCTCAGTCTTAGGCGTGTCAATCAACGCCTCCCGCAATACCTGTCTGACATCACTGCAGGGAATAAAACGGATATTTTCCTTGACGATTTCATCTACTTCGGCTAAATCCGCAGTATTTCCTTTGGGTATCAATATGTTTTTGATTCCCGCCCGGTATGCAGCCATTGTCTTTTCCCGCAAGCCGCCGATTTCAAGGACTCTGCCGCGCAATGTGACTTCACCTGTCATTGCAAAATCATGTCTGACCGGCATACCGCTTAAGGCAGATACCAAAGCTGTCGTAATTGTAACGCCGGCAGAAGGTCCGTCTTTTGGTACCGCACCCTCTGGTACATGGATATGGATATCCTTCGTTTTATAAAAATCGGTTGCGATTCCATATTCGGCGGCAGCCGATCTGACAAAGCTGACTGCCGTCCGGGCAGACTCCTTCATAACGTCTCCAAGACTTCCGGTTAATTCCAAACGTCCGGTGCCGTCAAGCACAGAGACCTCTACCTCCAGCATTTCTCCCCCGACAGATGTCCAGGCTAATCCATTGACAACGCCAATTAAATCCTCCTGTGATATCAAATCTGTATGATATTTTTTGGGTCCCAGATAGTCTTCCATATTTTTTTCTGTTACTAGGATACCATTAGAATTGCCTTCTACAATTTCCTTGGCAGCCCGACGGCACAAAGCGCCTATTTGCCGTTCCAATTTGCGTACGCCAGCCTCACGGGTATAGCAGTCGATGATACAATATATTGCATCGTCTGTAATTTTCAGATTCTTTGCCGTAATGCCATTATTGCTGCGCTGTTTTTTCAGTAAATGACGTTTGGCAATTTGAAATTTTTCTTCCCGGGTATAACTGGTCAGTTCAATGACTTCCATTCGGTCCAACAAAGGCGCCGGAATGGTATCCAATGTATTGGCCGTAGTAATGAACAAAACTTCGCTTAAATCGAACGGTATTTCAAGATAGTGATCCCGAAAAGCAACATTCTGTTCACTGTCAAGTACTTCCAGCATTGCGGCAGCAGGGTCGCCGCGAAAGTCATTTCCCATTTTATCTATTTCATCCAGCAGCATCAACGGATTTCGCGATTTAGCCTGCGCCATAGCGGTCATAATACGCCCGGGCATGGCACCGACATAGGTTTTCCTGTGGCCGCGAATGTCGCTTTCATCCCGTACGCCGCCCAAAGACACACGGACATATTTCCGTCCCATTGCCTCAGCCACAGAACGAGCAATTGAAGTTTTGCCGACCCCAGGAGGTCCGACCAAGCAGATGATCTGGCCACGCGTCCGTTCTGCCAGCTGGCGGACAGCGAGACATTCGATAATCCTTTCTTTCACCTTTTGCAGACCATAGTGATCGCGGTCCAGTTTTGCATGTGCCTTTTTGAGGTCGAGCCTGTCTTTGGTATGTGCATCCCATGGAAGTTCCAGACAAGCGTCCAGATAAGTAGTAATAACAGCGGCTTCCTGTGACATAATCGGCAGTCTGGAGAGTTTTTCTGCCTCTTTTAACAGCTTTTCACGCGAATCCTTGGAAATATGAACAATTTTGCGAATACGGCGTTCATAATCTTCCACATCAGACATATCGTCCTCACTGCTCTCCCCCAGTTGCTCAGAAAGAACGCGCATCTGTTCTCTAAGAAAAATTTCTCGCTGACGCTCATCGATGTTAGCACGAACATGGCTGTATATCTCATTTTCATAGACGAAAATTCTTGCTTCCCGCTCTAAAATTACATTTAACAGCTTTGCACGTTTTTCAAGTGAGTTCTCTTCCAAAATTGCCTGTTTGTCGGTATACTGAAACGGAAGCTGTGAAATGATCATAGGTACCAGTACAGCAAGATCATTGCAGGAAAAAACACTGTTCTCAAGTTCCTTCGGCACCTGAGAGGAAACAGAAATAAAACGGGCAAAGCTGTCTTTGAGCATCCGCAGAAGTGCAATCTTTTTCTCTTCCTTCAGAGGTCTTATTTCAAATTCATCGATTGGATCCACTGCTGCAGATAAGCTGCCATCTTTTAGCTCAGTCAGTTCTGCAATTTCAGCGCGCATCAGCCCCGTGACCAAAACACGCACTACATTATCTGCGTTTTTGAGCATTTGTTCCACCGATGCGATTACACCGACCTTAAATAAATCCTTCTGCCCAGGAACATCTACTCCGATATCCCTCTGCGTCACAAGGAAAATTTTTCGATCTCCTGAAACAGCCCGCTTTAACGCTTGAATGGAGCGATCCCGCCCAACGTCAAAATGGATCGGTTCGCCCGGAAATACAACCACTCCCCGCAATGCCATGGTTGGAAGTATCATTCTATTTTCTGCATTTTTCTGTATCGCCATAAATATATCATCCTTCTTCCTCGTTATTTGCAGGTACCTTCCTGCAGCTTTTCCTGTGTCAGCTTATACTGTCATTTTTCCGGTTCGATATCAGGTATATCGTAACCGAGACGACGAAATGCTTCTGTGTCATAGGATGGTGCAGATCCCCGTTCTTTGCTTTTTCTGACACTTCGTTTGGGGATGTCTTTATCAGCTTTGGCCACATCCTCCGGGGTTAATATTCCGTTTTCAAACCAGGATTTTAAAATGGTATTGATATAGGGAAAGGACAGACGGCCAATTCCGTCCACCATACGGTTATATGCAAGTTCTATCATCTCCATGTCAAAATGATAGTCTTTTGTCCAGGATCTGACATATTCTTTTTCCTTAGAAGACAGATTGCGGTTATCAATGCCAAAGCAGCGTTTAACGCTGTCTTCTGCTCTTTGAGCTTCAGACAGCCTTGAAATTCGCTCAATTGCTTTTTCATGGGTGTCAATTCCTTCATCAGCCCATGCCAACGCCGTTTTTTCAATGTATCGAATACTCAGTTTTCCATTTTGCACACAATGTTCAGCAATCATTACCAGAACATCTGCCGGCAATCCGGCAGCTTCATGCAAATAGATATAGGAACGCTGTTCTGTTGAAGTGACCGGTCTCCCATAAAGCTGTTCCAAACGGTCAAACATAAAACGAAGCTCCGGTTTGGTATCCATAAGCTGTGATATCTCAGATGGCGATGCATATAACGGTTTGTCGGTGACATGGGAAACATTTGATATCCGCATTCCTTCCCCGCTGCCAAATGAAAATAAACCGGCGGACTCCCAATATCTGACGGCTTCGGTTACTTCATCTGCGGTTATCCCGACAGCCTGTGCAATTTGCAGGGTGTTCTGCCGCGTTCCAGTATTGCGCAAAATAAATAACAGTACTTTTATATAAACACTGCTGGCGGTCTTCAGATGTTTGTCCACTACAGACACAGGAACCGCAAAAACGGTATTCCATTCTCCCAAGTTCAAATTGATTTCCATAATATCAAATTAAGCCTTGACGGCTTTTGCTCCTTTCGGCTGCAACCCTGATAAAGTCAATACGGAATCGCTGTTTGACAAGATAGAATCCCTGAATTATTATATCACATTCTGCTCTATAACACAAATGAACATTATGTGACAAGAAATTCAAATGTTATAGAACCAGGATGTATTTTTTACGAATACAACTAATTTTTCGTCTAAGCAACGTCCTTCGCATGAAATTGTTGAAATCTTTTGGAGCTAAATATCTTTTCAAACTGCAATAAAGCTGATTTGGATTGCATTTTTAAATGACATAGGATCGCTATATGTTAGGATGAAGCAGCATTTGTTCCTGATTCAGGCGGTCGAAGCGTCGTTTGACTGGAATAATCCATGCCAAAGTGAAAACCTCTGCAAAAGTTATGGTCAGCCAAACACCAGTTTCTCCCCAGAAAAAGGGAAAAATCAACAGCCCTGCTGCAATAAGTACAATTCCTCTGGAAAGTGCAATAGCAATATTGACTTTAGCACTTTCCACAGACTGAAAATAATACATGTAGATCGTATTGATTCCAGTGAAAATAAATGATATAAAATAGACATCCAGCGAACGAATACCAATTTTAATCAGCGTGCTGTCATTTCCTACAAAGAAAACCAGCAGCTGCTTTGGAAACAGCAGGATCAATATGTAGCACAAAGCAGCAAAAACAATTGCTGTCAGCATAGCGAAACGCAGAGCCCTTTTAATTCTTTCTTTGTTCCCGGCGCCAAAGTTTACGCTGATCAAAGGCTGCGCTGCCTGAGAAATACCATTAAAAATGCCCTTTCCGACATATGCGATGTTGGATACCACCGCATAAACCGCTACGGCTGCCTGCCCGCTGACCCGCAAAAGAACGGCATTAAACAAAAAAACCACGGTTCCCGAACTGAATTCCAGGATGAAAGTGCCAAATCCGTTTTTCATGATCCGTTTTAGGTATTCCATACGAAAAAAGTCCGTCCGAAAACGAAGAGTGTTTTTTCGGCAAAAATAATGAAAAGACAGAATGAGCATTGCAACGCATGGTCCTACCGCGGTTGCTGTTGACGCCCCCGTCAGCCCCCATCCGAATACGCTGACAAAAAGCCAGTCAAGAAAAATATTCATGCCGTTCCCTGCCACAGCTGCCGCCATCACCAGCTTCGGGTTATAATCCGTCCGAATGATAACCTGCATAGTATTGTTCATGATATAAAAAACTGCAATATATTGAAGCGGCCGCAAATAATCCATCACGTCCGGCAGCAGTTCCGGCGTAGCTCCCAGTGCAATCGAGAGCAGCCTGAGAAAGAGAGTGCCGCACACTGACATCAGCATTCCCGCTGCAAAACTGGAAACTACCGTCAGACTAAATACTCTGTCAGCTTCTTCTTTTTCACCCAAACCGATCAGCACTGAGATGGTCACAGCGCCACCGACACCCAGCATTAGACCGACCGAGGAAAAAATCGTAAAGATCGGCATAGCAATGTTAAAAGCCGCAAGTCCCTGCTCTCCAATACAATTTCCGACGAACATGACATCCACCATACAGTAGACGGAGTTAGTCAGCATTCCAATAATCGTCGGTACCAAATAGGAAAAAAATGTGCGTGGCACACTGCCCATCAATAGATTATCTTCTTTATTCAATTTGAAAAACATCCTTTGCATTTTATCCACGAATTATCTTAACACAGTAGATATCAAAAATCCATTGCTGAAACCGACAGAAATTCATTATTGAGAGATACAATATCTGTCCAAAAACAGTACCCTGTGGAAGCAGATGATTCTTCTTCCACAGGGTATTATCATTTTTGATTTTTGTAAAGCTGTTCAGCTTTACACTTATGATTCGGGATTATGAGCGTCGCATAGATTCAGCAATACCTGATGTCTGCCGCCGTCCAACGGAATACTGTTATCTTGCAGAACAACCCCGTTGTCATACAAGCCCGCCTGCGCAGAGCGTTGTACTGTAATTTCGATTGTGGTGGAGCGCAGCTTCAGCATCGCGGAAAAGCCATCCCATTCCTTAGGCAATGATAGTGACAAAACAACTTTGTCAAACAGAACACGAATTCCCAGCAAACACTCGACCGCTGTTTTGTAGTACCATCCTGCAGCACCGGTATACATACTCCAACCGCCTCTTCCGTATGCGTTGGGATTCGTATAAATATCCGCTGCCATATAATATGGTTCCAGCTGATAAGCGTTTTTTTGTATTTCGTTCTGATATCTCGATGCGGGATTCAGAATTTGCAGTAAACGAGACCCCGTTTCTGTGTCACCGGACAGTAAAACTGCCATAGCATACCATACTGCGCCATGGGTGTATTGTCCGCCATTTTCGCGCAGCCCGCGCGGATACGCTTTCACATAACCTGGTTCCTGCTCCGATTCTGCAAAAGATGGTGAAAACAGCTTGATGATGCCATATTTCCAGTCAACAAGATACTGTTCCACACTTTTTAACGCACGTTTTTTTCTTTCCCGGTTATCCATGTCCGAAATCACGCTGAAGCTTTGGGGCAAAGAATCAATTTTGCATTCCTCTGAGGTGCTTGAACCCATTCGGCTGCCATCGTCAAAATAAGCACGCAAATACCATTCTCCGTCCCAAGCTTGTTCGTCCACTGCGGCAAGCAATTTTGCGGCGTTGCTTTTCAAATTTTCCAAATATTCTTTTCCGCCAGCTCCATATCGCTCACAGACCACGCAAAAACGTTTCATCAGATAAGCCAGGAACTGGGTCAGCCAAACGCTTTCTCCTTTCCCAAAAACCCCCACCTTGTTGTAACCGTCATTCCAGTCTCCGCATCCCATCAGCACCAGACCGTGTGTGCCCAGCTGGTATGCTTTCTCGATAGAGCGGATACAATGGTTGAAAACGGTGTCTTTCTCCTTACTTTGGCTTACTGTGAGATATGCTTCCTGTTCTCCTTCTTTCAGTGTAGCCGCAGATGCAAAGGGAACGGAGATGTCCAAAATAGAATAATCATCAGTTTTTTCCAGATATTCACAGACCGCGTATACCAACCATAGAAGATCATCAGAGTAACGGGTACGGACTCCTTTTTTACCGTCACCAGGCAGATTATGCCACCAGTGAAGTACATCTCCCTCCGGAAACTGGCTGGCACAGGCACGACAAATATGGGTTTTCAGTAATCTTGGGGACAGCAATGCCAGATTTGCTGTATCCTGTAACTGGTCCCGGAATCCCCATGCTCCCCCGCATTGATAAAATCCTGTTCTTCCGTAAATTCTGGAAGCCGTTGTCTGCCAAGGCAGCCAGGTATTGATCATATGATTCAGTGCAGGATCGGGCGTCTTAACAATCAGTTGGTTTTCGGTATGATCTGTGAGATCTTTCTTAGGTTTTAAATGTTCCTGTAGTAGTTTTTTCAAACCCGCTTCTGAGGCGGAACACCCCAGCACAAAACTTATCTTTTCCTCCCGCTGCGGCGGAAGCTCTTTTTTCACGATCAGTGCACCGCAAGGATCGGGATATGGCAGATCAGAAGAGGCTTTCCATCTGCCAGACCAAAAGGCAGGTCTGGAACATTGAATGGAACATTCTGTGTCACAGGCTATTCCCATTCTGGCCGGTATAGTCTGCCAAAAGCTGTTTCGAAACAACAGCATATTATTTTCCTGTTGGGCATGCAGCGTCCCTGCTCTGCTTCGATCTACTCCCAATACTGGTTCTGTATAATATGCCAATTCCACTGATATCCGCCTTTCCGTTTGGTTTTTGAGCACAACCTCTATTTGTTTGACCATGCCTTTTGGCGGAACCGTCACAGTTACAGAATAACGCACGCCTTTGGCGCCGCCCTCATAGATCGCCGCATGGGGAGAGAATATGGTCCTGGCGTGGCTGGCAAGGTTATAATAGTTTCCTTCCATATGCAAAATGATTAGTTCACCATGGTTATCGGACATCGTATCATTGTACCAGGGGGTCAGCTTGTTTTCCCGTGAATTCATTGCCCAGGTATAACCCAAACTGCAATCGGACAACAGTGTTCCGAAAGCAGGAGAAGCTAAAACGTGTGACCAAGGCAGCTTTGGATGGCATTCAATGACATATTTTTCATTTTCAAAGCGGTTTGTCCCCTTGCTGTCCTGCGGCAATTCCGCCGGAAGCAGGATAAGAGGAGTATATGGCTCTGCAGGCTTATTCAGCCGTACCATGGATTTCGGTGCAATATGACAGGCCGCCGCCCTCAGCAGTTGTCTAATCTCCTCTCTCGCCATAATGTTGACCAGATGAATGCCGCAGGCAGCATCCAGCATTCCGCTTTGTCCCAAACGTTCTGCCTGCTCTCTGACCATCCGGAGGATCGGCTGATGGTAGTCTTCTTCTTCATCAAAAGCAAACACCAAATCAAAATCCAGATGACACATATTCATCCGCTTTTGACAGGAAATATAATTTTTCACCCGCTCGGTTTCCTTCTCGCTTTGCAGCTCGACCAGAACGATTGGAAAGTCACCCGATATCCCATACTGCCAAAGCGCAGCGTGATTGATGCCTGCCGCCTGTATTTGGCTGACTGCCTCCGGGATCAGACTGCTGTCGGATTTACGATATAATAAACGCGGCAGCAGAACAGAAGCAATCCGGCCTTCAATTGAATCAATGGGAATAATCGGATGCGCCGCATTTTCTTCCCGCAGCATTCCCTCAGAACGCATGGCAATGATTCCGTTGACTGCCTGATTCTCAGAACGGCCTGAAGATAGTACAAGTGTAAATTCCTGCTGGCTTTTTGGCGGAACCGATGCTTTCCACCGAACTGCCAGACAGGGATCAGGCGTACCGTTCCCGCCGCAAAACTTTTTTTCAAACGCATCCTTGAGTGAAAAAATACCATACGGACGGGTCAAAACATTTTCACGGTTGGTCTCGTATTCAAAAGGAAAATCTTCCAGAAACCCTACCGCCATAAATATCGGATCTCCCTTGCCGCTGCGTTCCCGCCGTGAGATAATCAGAGTGTTGGAAACTCTGTCATATCGAACTTGCAGAAACAACTTGGAGAACGCCGGATGCGCTGCGTCATCCCGGAACGCATCCAACACTGGCTCCAAATAGACCATCAACTCTGTTTGCTTTTTTCTGGAAGAAAGATTACAGACTACCAACTGACGCTGTTCACAGGGCAGCACCGGATGAAGAGATACTTTCATTCCCACTTCCATTTCGTTGCCGGTGGTAATATAAGAAACGCTGTTGGCACCAAATTTCACCTGATAATCGAATCGATTATCATAATCCGGAGCTGCACAGAACGGCAGCATCATAGCTTCACATTTCGCATAAGCGAAAATTCCCGTTGGACGCCGCAGCAGGTCTGTTGTTCGGCGTGTCAGATCTTTCTGCTGATATTTGATAAAAGAAGCTCCGCAGTCGGTCAGTATAGAGGTGATTTCGCCATTGGAAAGAAATCCGGCGCGTGGACTTTGGGGATTGATATTACTGTATTCCAGTTCTACACTTTCTTCCCGTGGGCTGCGGCGTACCAACTCGCGCCCGTCGATATCACGGTAAACGGTGCTTCCTGTCATGACCTTTTCCTGAAGCAGCTCGTTGGCACGATTCATTTCCCGATCCCGCAAAAAACGCCGCTGCATGACACCATGATTCAAGACATTATTGACGGATATCATGCTCATTCCCACATGATGTGCCATGTAGCTTTTCACAATCTGATACGGGCTGTCCATGACCCGTCCGGCTGTAAAATCGACTGCTTCATAGAATCCATATTTTCCAAACGCTCCGATTCGTTTGAGCCAGTAGAGATTGCGGTAAGCTGCTTCAAAATCGTAAGGCAGTACCAGAAAGCTGGAATAAGGCGAAATCACTGTATTGAGGTTCTGTCCCTTTTTCAATGCGAGTTTTTGAACTCCAAATGCCTGATATTGATAATTGAGTCTGGAATCAAACGCATAATATCCGCTTTCCGATATTCCAAACGGCACGCCCTTCTGTCTGGCACGCCGTTTTTGACAGTAGAGGCAAAACCGAAGCCCTTCATATCCCAGCGAACCATCGATGCAGTGCAGCAGCAGTTCCGGCATAAAATATTCAAACATCGTTCCTGTCCAGGAAATTGGCCCGGTATAAAAATTGAGTCGTGCAAGAGTACGGCCTAGTGCAGACCAGTGTTTCAGCGGTACCTGTCTTTTTGCAATGGCATAATAACTTGTCATCCGTGCCTCGCTCATCAGCATATCATAGCTGGAGTCGCTAAGTTTTCCTGTTCTGCTGTCATAGCCGATGCTGAACAGTCTTTTGCTTTTGTCATAGAAAATGCTCAAATCAGTTTGATCGATTAACCTTGCGATTCGGTCAATCAGCGGCTCTATTTCTGTACTCTCTCCGCGGTACTCTTTCATTCCTTCCTTCAGGGCTACAAGGCAGCAGACAAAGTTTCCGTTGTCTACTGTAGAAACGTACTGCGGCTTGAGTACTTCCAAATCGCGGGTGGAATACCAATTATACAGATTTCCGTGAAATTTTTTCAGCTTTTCTACCGTCGTGATCGTATTCGTAACCTGCCGAACCATTACAGCAGTGTCAATCAACTCCAGATCTCTGGCGGAAAGCGCGGACAGCAGCAGCATTCCGATATTGGTGGGTGAAGTACGATGCGCAGTATGATAGACGGGGGATTCCTGAACATTGTCAGGCGGCAGCCAGTTTTCACTTTCGTTTGCAAAATCCTGATAAAATTCCCACATTGATGCCGCGGCAGACAGCAGTGCATCCGTCTGGGCATCGGTTAAGCAAACCGTTTTTTCATGATATTTCCGCTGCGAATACAACACAACAGGGACAGCAAACAGGAACAAAAGACCGGTTAAACGTACAAATCCCCTGCCCCACAAGAGCAGCAAAAGTCCCGGAATACAGGTGTACCAATACCCCGCCAGTACCTGCCAAAAACTATTTTTTCTACGTTCTGCCTGCGCTGCGGTTGTCCATTCCATCAAATTTCTGTGCGAGACAAACCGACGGTAAAGCGCACGCAGCACGGCGTCTATTGCGTTTATTGCCGTTTTGGGCAATAAAATCAGTTCATAAAAACACTGTGACAATAATTCAAACGACTGTGGCAGCGTTCCGGAATAATATTTTCGAGATAAACTAAACAGACCGCCCGAACCAATCGACCAAACCAATCCAAACAGATGTTCAGAAACCACCGCCAGAATCCCGGCAGCAGCCAGTATGGCAGCCGTATTGCCCTTTAACAGCAGGGACAGCAGTAAGCTGGTTAGAGAAAGGAAGGGATTCAATTCCCGCCGCAGATTGTCAAATAATTTAAAACGACTAAGACCATTCAGCGGATTTTTTGCTTTTCCTGCCGGAGTTTGAATCCATGAAAATAAATATGGAATGTTTTGAAAATCTCCCCGAATCCAGCGGTGAAGCCGTTTATAATATGAGGAAGCCGATTGCGGGAAGCCGTCTAGCACTTCAACATCTGAAACAAATGCGGTTCGAAGAAAACTGCCTTCCAAAATATCATGGCTGAGTACGACCTCTTCGGGAAATCGATCCTTCAATAAACGATAAAAGAGACTGACATCAATAAGGCCTTTGCCGGCGAAAATCCCCTCACCAAACAGATCCTGATATAAATCCCCGCATCCTTTGTCATAGGCCGATATGCCGCCGAGACCGCCCATAATCTTTGCAAAGGGAGTTTTCAGTGACTCCTTTAAATCCACTCCGACCCGCGGCGCAAAAATACCATATCCTTGCCGTACCACTCCTTTTTCCTCATCAATTACAGGCTGGTTAAGGGGATGAAGCGCAATAGAGGCAAGCTGTTCGGCAGTATCCATCAGTGCTTTGGTATCATAGTCCAGAATATAAAGATATTTTACACCCAGCAAATAGGTGCGGTCACCTTCAAATGCTTCCAGTTCTGCATCGTGTCCCATGATCATTCCGATTAGTGTGTCAACAGCGCCGCGCTTTCGTTCTCTTCCCGTATAAATGCGCTGTGTTTTACTGTAGCTTCTCTTTCGCACTAAAAGCAGAAAATGGTTCTCAAATTCGTGAT
This sequence comes from uncultured Clostridia bacterium, assembly GCA_944386455.1. Taxonomy (GTDB): domain Bacteria; phylum Bacillota; class Clostridia; order Oscillospirales; family Ruminococcaceae; genus HGM13222. The sequence goes on from CALXBC010000032.1 coordinate 16,060, forward strand.
TTAAATCCTGAATCATTTTTTGTGTCAGACGAATAAGCAGCTGGTCATCGCTGGTACTGGGCAGACGATTTTCCTTTAAATCTGCCAGGAGTACAATCCTCACATCTCCAAAACAGTTGGTACGATAGATTTTTTCCAGCTTTTCCCGCAGCCGCATAATTTCCTTTGCATTGGGCAGTAAAGTGGCGATTGCAATCAACGTTCTGCCTTTTTCCGGAATACTGCCATTCAGCTCCATCCGTGGCAGATATTCGCTTTTAACAGGCAGCAGACAAAAATAATCAACCGCCGGTTTGATGATTGCCCAAATGGGGAAATATAATAAAAACGGCAGCCACAATGATTGACAAAGTACGCCGCACAGGACAGCCAGTACCGCTGGAGCTATTAACATCAGCGGGATATAGCATTTTGATGATGTTTTTCTGCAAAATAAGCGATCGTAGGCTTCATAAATAAAAAAGCCGATATGTCGGTTTTCAGCCGCACTTCGTTCCAAATACTCCTTTGCCAGCTCCAGTTCATCTTTTCCATCATGAATCGCCGTCATACATAGCTTATATCGGTATAGTTCCTGTGTAATATCATTCATTTTGTCGTAACAGCCACAGATTTCCTCAGTTAACAGATGGTCAAGATGATTGTGCCACTCCAGCAGCTGCGCCATGTCTATCGTTTTGACTGCAAACAAAGCGCTGATTGCCTGCTGTGCAGGAATAGATTCTGTTTGTTCCCGCTGAATTAATTCCGCCAAAAGCTGAATTGCCGCCGCTTTCATTGCAGAAAGCAGATATTCCAGTTCAAAGCTTTTTATTTTTCTCACCGACTCGAAGGCGGAAATCAAAGCTGACACGGAATCAGTATCAAAGACAAATCCCGGCTCTTCCAAACAAAATCGTACAATACGGATGATATCAGGAGCTTCGCTCTGACCGGCTGCCGGAAGATAAAGCTCTTTTGTATCTTTTAACAGCGCCTTGCCTTCCCGTTCGATCAAATAATAATGTTCCAGCAGCAGTGAATCAAACTCATCTTTTTCTCCATGCAGTACCAGCTGCTTATATTGTCGGCGTAACTTTTTCAACGCACGGGCCGCGGCTTTTTGAACACGTCCCGTTTTAATATAACAGACCGTATCATCCGGCGTAACGGCCTGTCTGAGTTTTTCCCGCAATACACAATTGAATTCTTTTTGCTCCATGCTTATAGGCATAATCGCCGCTGTTATGCCTGCGTCCCACCTTTTTTGCGATATTTCCAGGCATTGCCCGGTCAGCTATCGTTATTATGACGCAGACAGATATAAAAAATACAGGATATTCCATGATTTTGGAATATCCTGTATGCTGCTTTTCTTATTTGGTTATTATTTTGTCTCCATCTCTACATCGTCATGCACAGTTTCGTTAGACTGGATCGCCCAGCGTTTAATTCTAACCTTACTGCGGTCATTTCCGGTTTCGATCACCACATTGTCTTCTTTGATACTGACCACACGCCCAATAATTCCGCCGGCTGTAATCACTTCGTCGCCGACCTGGACAGAGTTTCTCATTTTCTGGGTTTCCTTATCCCGTTTCTTTTGGGGACGGATCAGCAGAAAATAAAACACTACAAAAATCAACACCAACGGAAGCAGTTGTACCAGCATAAGCAGCCATCCGCCGTTGCCGCCGTTTGCTGCTGCAGACGAAACAGCGTCCAACATTACAAAATTCATTCATCATTCCACCATTCTGCGTATTTCTTCATTCATCCTTTTTATTGATGACTAAAGTCCATTATACCGTTTCTCAACAGGAGTTACAAGCTATTTCCACAAAATTCACAATTTGTTTATTTTGTCAAAACCAATCCAATGGATTGGTTTTGACTGATAGCTGGTCGCTTTTCGTGCATTAAAGCAGTACCTTGTGATATGTCTTTTTCCCTTTTTTGATCATAATATGTCCCTCATCAAACTGAGCACGCAGAACTGATGCATAAGGGTCCGACACTTTAACATCGTCTATCATAATGCCTCCCTGCTGTACCAGCCGCCTAGCCTCTCCGTTAGAAGCGCACAGCCCTGTTTTGACAAGCAATGTCAGCAGTCCAATTTTTCCGTCAGTAAAATCACTTTCGGACAACTGTGTGGTGGGCATATCAGCTGAAGCTCCGCCGGAAAGAAAGATTTCCCGTGCGGCATTCAGTGCCTTGCTTGCCTCTTCTTCCCCGTGCACCATTTTGGTGACCTCAAACGCCAGCAGCTCTTTTGCCTTGTTCAGCTCGCTGCCTTCCCACCGCTCCATTGCTTCGATTTCTTCGACAGGCACAAAGGTGAGCAGCTTAAGGCAGTTAATCACATCGTCATCCCCTACATTTCGCCAATACTGGAAAAATTCATATGGTGAGGTTTTATTGGGATCCAACCACAAAGCACCCTTTTCAGTCTTGCCCATCTTTTTGCCCTCTTTGGTGGTTAAAAGCGTAAACGTCATGCCGTAGACGGTCTCTTGCTTAACACGTCTGACCAAATCAACACCATTAATGATATTAGACCACTGGTCATCGCCGCCCAGTTCCAGTTTACAGCCAAATTCATTATACAGGTGCAGAAAATCATAGCTCTGCATCAGCATGTAATTAAACTCCAGAAAACTCAGCCCACGCTCCATCCGGGATTTAAAGCATTCAGCTGTCAGCATTCGGTTGACTGAAAAATGAACGCCAACCTCCCGCAAAAACTCAATATAATTCATTTTCAGCAGCCAGTCGCCGTTGCGGACCATCATAGCTTTTCCTTCGCCAAAATCAACAAATTTTTCCATCTGACGCTGAAAGCAGAGTGCATTGTGGTTGATTTCTTCAGGAGTCATCATCCGCCGCATATCGGTCTTTCCAGTCGGATCGCCGACCATAGTGGTACCGGTGCCAAGCAGTGCAATAGGACGATGCCCTGCCATCTGAAGCCGCTTCATAATCACCAACTGAAGAAAATGTCCCACATGCAGGCTGTCCGCCGTTGCGTCAAACCCGATATAAAAGCTAATTTTCTCCTCATCCAGCAGCTTTTGAATTTCCTCCTCATTAGTGGCCTGCGCAATCAGACCGCGGCGCTTGAGTTCTTCAAACACAGTCATTTTTTTCATCCTTTCGATTCATTTCTGACAGGGGAAAATAAAAAGCCCCCCTGTCTGTTTTAACAGACAGAGGGCGAAGTTATTCGCGGTACCACCTCTGATTCACCGATGCCTCACGGACAACGGCCTCGCTCCGTACCAGAAACGATACGGATACGCTTTAACGTGCGCACACGGCATGGCCTATTGGTCAAAAACGTTCAGCCATGCAGCTCCGGGATGTATTTCACAGCATCGTTCCCACGTCCTTTCACCTGCCGGACGCTCTCTGCGGGTGAACAAAACTGTTACTTTTTCCCATCACAGCTGTTATGGAATAACCATAACATACAAAGCAGCAGTTGTCAAGTATAATTTTAGATTACTGCATGTCAAGCAAATATCTTTCCGCAGCCAAAATCAGACTTTACGTTTTCTGCCTTCCAGCTTTTTGGCAGCAAAACCCTCGATGTTACTTTGACGGGCCCGTGCAATTCCGAGTGCATCTTCCGGCACATCCTTGGTAATTGTGGAACCGGCGCCGGTATAAGCGCCGTTCCCAATATGCACAGGTGCCACAAGATTGGTGTTGCAGCCAATAAAGGCGTTGTCTTCAATCACACAGCGGTGTTTGTGAACTCCATCATAATTAACCGTCACCACGCCGCAGCCAAAATTTACATTCCGCCCCACATCGCTGTCCCCTACATAGGTGAGGTGGGAAACAGCAGTATACTCTCCAATTGTGGAGTTTTTGACTTCTACAAAATCGCCGATCTTAACATTGTCCATAATTTCACTGTTGGGGCGAATATGGCAGAACGGACCGATTTTGACGTGATCATGAATGATGGATTCATAGCACTGGCTGGCATTGAAAACGCTCTCGTCCCCAACTACAGAATTTTCCACCAAAGAATTTGGGCCGATCTGACAGCCGTTTCCGATTTTTGTGTTGCCCTTCAGGACTGTTCCTGGAAGGATCACCGTATCCTGCCCAATCTCCACTTCAGGCATGATCAGTACCCCGTCGGTCGAAACAAATTCCACCCCATTTTCAAGATGTCTCCGGATAACCCGTTCTGCTGCAATTTGGTTGAGCTTCAGCAGTCCGGCTCGATCGTTTGCGCCCAGTACCGCATCAGCAGTCTCTGCACGATATCCTCCTACTGTTTTGCCTGCCGCAAGCAGCAACGGAATAAACTGGGTCAGATAATATTCCTGCTGTCTGTTGTCATTGCTCAGCCCCGGAGCCACAGTCAGCAAATCATTTACGTTGAACCAGTAGGCGCCGGAATTTACTTCCCGAATCTTCCGCTGATCGTCGGTTGCGTCTTTCTCCTCTACTATTCCAATGATCCGGTCATCGCTGCGCAGCATTCTGCCATAACCATATGGAGAGTCAAGGTCTGCCGTAATCACTGTAGCAGAATAACCGCCCGAAACATGAAGTTCATATGCTTTACGAATCGTTTCTGCGTCAATAAACGGCGCATCTCCGCATAAAACCAGTAAATCACCGCCGCGATGTGCTTCCAGAAAAGAGGCAGCCTGCATCAACGCATGTCCGGTTCCGAGCCGTTCGTTTTGCATAACCGTTTCATATTTTCCATCCAGATAGGTATCCAGCAGTTCTGAACCTTTTCCCTTTATGATGCAGATATCTCCTGCATCTGCCTTTTGGCAGGCATCCAGCACCCAGCCGAGCATGGGCCGGAATAAGACCTCGCACAGCACCTTCGGTTTATTAGACTTCATTCGCTTGCCGTCCCCGGCGGCAAGGATTACAACACACCGATTTGACAAATGATATCCCTCCATGACATACTTAAATTGGGGGAAAGTTTGTTTTCCCCCTGTTCTTTTTCAGACTCTTTATATCTATTATTACAATTTTTGTCTGGTTTTTCAAGTGGTTATAGGGAATTTTCATGAATCTGTCCGAAAAGATGAATTTTTCTAAAAAAATTTGATAAATATATAGAAAAAAAGGAAAGACTTTGGTATAATGATAGACAAGCCTAAATGGTAACAATAGGCAGCACACTGCCACACGCCGCTGCTTGACAAATATTGTTCCGCCGCTTGCAAATTATTTTTGCAGGCTTTTTGCCTTGTATTCGGACAGTTTTGTTGAAAATGCGCGGACGGCTGTGCAACATTATTTTTGGAGGATGATTGTTTTGAGCAAAAAGTATGTCTACCTTTTTACCGAAGGCAACGGTAAAATGCGTGAGCTGCTGGGCGGCAAGGGCGCAAACCTCGCGGAAATGACCAACCTTGGTCTTCCGGTTCCGCAGGGTTTCACCATTACCACGGAAGCCTGCACCCAGTACTATGAGGACGGCCGTAAAATCAATGATGAGATCCAGGCTGAAATCATGGAATATGTTGCAAAAATGGAAGAAATCACTGGCAAAAAATTCGGCGACAAAGAAAATCCGCTGCTTGTTTCGGTTCGTTCCGGCGCGCGTGCATCCATGCCCGGTATGATGGATACGATTCTGAACCTTGGCCTGAACGAAGACGTTGTTGAGGTTATGGCAAAAAAATCCAATAATCCTCGCTGGGCATGGGACTGCTACAGAAGATTCATCCAGATGTATTCTGACGTTGTCATGGAAGTCGGCAAAAAATATTTTGAACAGCTGATTGACAAAATGAAAGAGGAAAAGGGTGTTACACAGGATGTTGAGCTGACCGCTGACGACCTGAAAGAGCTCGCCTCTCAGTTCAAAGCAGAATATAAAGCAAAAATCGGTGAAGAGTTCCCGACCGATCCGAAGGAACAGTTGATGGGCGCAATCAAAGCCGTATTCCGTTCTTGGGACAACCCGCGTGCAAACGTATATCGTCGTGACAACGATATTCCTTATTCCTGGGGTACTGCTGTCAACGTTCAGATGATGGCATTCGGCAACATGGGCGATACCTCCGGTACCGGCGTTGCGTTTACCCGTAACCCTGCAACCGGTGAAAAGAAGCTGTTCGGCGAATTCCTGATGAATGCACAGGGCGAAGATGTCGTGGCTGGCGTCCGCACTCCGCAGCCGATCGCTCAGCTGAAAGAAGTTATGCCGGAAGTTTATGATCAGTTCGTAAAAATCTGCAACACGCTGGAAACACACTACCGCGATATGCAGGATATGGAGTTCACCATTGAAGACCGCAAGCTCTTCATGCTTCAGACCCGTAACGGCAAGCGTACCGCTTCTGCCGCGCTGAAAATCGCCTGCGACCTGGTAGATGAAGGCATGATCTCTGACAAAGAAGCGGTTGCTATGATCGACCCGCGTACCCTCGACATGCTGCTCCATCCGCAGTTTGATGCTGCAAAGCTGAAAGAAGCAACTCCTGTTGCGAAAGCATTGGCCGCTTCTCCCGGCGCTGCCTGCGGACGAATTGTCTTCACTGCTGAAGATGCTAAAGAATGGGCTGCCAGAGGCGAAAAGGTTGTTCTGGTCCGTTTGGAAACCTCTCCTGAGGACATCGAAGGCATGAAAGCGTCTCAGGGTATCCTGACAGTTCGCGGCGGTATGACCTCTCATGCGGCCGTTGTTGCCCGCGGCATGGGCACCTGCTGTGTTTCCGGCTGCTCTGCAATCAACATGGATGAAGAGAACAAGAAATTCGAATTAGCCGGAAAAACCTATCATGAAGGCGATTACATTTCTCTTGACGGTTCTACCGGAAACATTTATGATGGTATCATCCCGACCGTTGACGCTTCTATCGGCGGCGAATTTGCCCGTGTGATGGAGTGGGCTGACAAATATCGTCGTTTGGCTGTTCGCACCAACGCAGACACTCCGACGGATGCGAAGAAAGCAAGAAGCTTGGGAGCAGAGGGAATTGGCCTTTGCCGTACCGAGCACATGTTCTTCGAAGAAGACAGAATCCCTGCTATCCGTGAGATGATCTGCTCTGATACTGTAGAACAGCGCGAAGCAGCTCTCGCTAAGCTCGAGCCAATGCAGCAGGGCGATTTTGAAAAGCTGTATGAAGCAATGGAAGGCAACCCGGTAACCATTCGTTTCCTCGATCCGCCGCTTCATGAGTTTGTACCGACCGAAGAAAAAGATATCGAGGCTCTTGCAAAAGCGCAGAATAAGTCTGTTGCAGAGATCAAAGCGATCATCGCTTCCCTGCATGAATTTAACCCGATGATGGGCCATCGTGGCTGCCGGCTGGCTGTTACCTACCCTGAGATCGCGGCAATGCAGACCAGAGCTGTTATTAAAGCAGCTTTAAATATTAAAAAAGCACATCCGGATTGGGAAATGGTTCCGGAAATCATGATCCCGTTGGTCGGCGAGGTAAAAGAGCTTGCTTATGTCAAGAAGATCGTTACCACAACTGCAGATGAATTGATTAAGGCTTCCGGCACTGACCTGCACTATAAAGTCGGTACCATGATTGAGATTCCGCGTGCTGCTTTGACTGCGGATGAAATCGCCAAAGAAGCAGAGTTCTTCTCCTTTGGTACCAATGACCTGACCCAGATGACGTTTGGCTTCAGCCGTGACGACGCCGGCAAATTCCTGGATGCTTATTACGACAAGAAGATCTATGAGAATGATCCGTTTGCCAAGCTCGACCAGGTCGGCGTTGGCAAGCTGGTGAAAATGGCTGCTGAGCTGGGCAGAAAGACCCGCCCGGACATCAAGCTTGGTATCTGCGGCGAGCACGGCGGCGACCCGTCTACTGTTGAGTTCTGCCACAACGTTGGACTCAACTATGTTTCCTGTTCACCGTTCCGTGTTCCGATTGCACGTCTGGCTGCTGCACAGGCTGCAATCAAGGAAAGCAAATAAACGATTTTAATCGAAGTAATATCCCATCAGATATGAAATCTGATGGGATATTGTTTTCGTAGGACAACCACTGGCTCTGCCAGTGGGAAAAGAGCTTTAGCTATGGACAGAATAAAAACTCCTTGATATATT
>CALXBC010000033.1 GCA_944386455.1 uncultured Clostridia bacterium
GCAGGAGACCTTGTCTCTGCTCACCGCCGGTTTTCTCTCAAGGGGTCACTCCGGCGGCGCATGTCCGCCTGCGTGACGATTTTTTTAATCGTTTTTTTGACAGTCTGAGAGGCTCCTTATTCAACCGTAACGGATTTTGCAAGATTGCGCGGTTTATCAACATCACAGCCCCGCAGCACCGCCGTATAATAGGCAAAAAGCTGCAGCGGAATGATGGCAAGCAAAGGCATGAACAAGTCGCCGACCGACGGAACAGCCAGAACGTACTTTGTTTCCTCATTTTTGGAAATCATATCTTCTGCCGCGACCAGCAGCACTTTGGCACCGCGGGTCACCACTTCTTTGATATTGCTGCGTGTTTTTTCAAACAGATGGGACTGTGTCGCCAGCGCGACCACAGGCACCTGGTCGGTGATCAGCGAAATGGTCCCATGCTTGAGTTCTCCCGCGGCATAAGCCTCGCTGTGAATATAAGAGATTTCTTTCAGTTTTAAGGAGCCTTCCTGGGACAGAGCATAATCCAGCCCCCGCCCAATAAAGAACAGATTTTCTGCATTCTGGAATTTAGACGCAAAATATTTGCAGTCCTCGCTGTTTTGCAAAACCTCCTGCATCCGGTCAGGAATTTCCATGAGCTTTCCGCAGTAGGATGCCGCTCCCGCATCGGTCAGTTCCCCGCGCACCCGCGCAAATTCAATGGCCAGCAGATAAAACAGCGCCATCTGCACGGTGAACGCCTTCGTACTCGCGACTGCAATTTCAGGTCCGGCCCAGGTGTACAGCACACAGTCGGCCTCTCTGGCAATCGACGAACCGACAACATTCACCAGAGCCAGTACCGGAACGCCCCGGGACTTTGCCAGCCGCAGCGCCGCCAGTGTATCTGCCGTCTCTCCCGACTGGGAAACGATGACAACAAGATCATTTTTTCCCAGGATCGGATCGCAGTAACGAAATTCCGACGCAATCGCGACCTCGGTCGGGATTCTGCCCAGCGCTTCGATGACGTTTTTGCCGATCAATCCCGCGTGCATAGCCGTACCGCAGGCAACGATATGTATTTTTTCAATGCTCCGGATAAACGCCGGTGTCAGAGCGCCGGAGAACTCCAAATCAGGCAGGCCGTCCTTCAGCCGGGGCGACACCGTTTTGCGGAACGCCTCCGGCTGTTCGTAGATCTCCTTTAGCATAAAATGCGGATAGCCGCCTTTTTCGGCCGCTTCCATATCCCAGTCTGCGGTGTAGACCTCTTTCTCCACCGGCTCCAGGTCAAGATTATAGACCGTCACTTTGTCCTTTGTCAGCTCGACCAGTTCGTTTTCTTCGATCAGATAGTAATTGCGCGTATATTTCAGAATCGCAGGGATATCAGATGCAATAAAGTTTTCTCCCTCGCCCAGACCAACGATCAGCGGACTGTCCTTGCGCACCGCGAAAATCACATCCGGATAATCCTTAAAAATCATCCCGAGCGCATAAGAGCCTTTGACCGCCTGAATCACCCGCAGAACGGCAGCTTTCGGGTCGCCCTTGTAGTAATAGTCCAGCAGCTTGGCGACCACTTCGGTATCGGTTTCAGAATCAAATGTATATCCTTTGCGGATCAGCTTTTCCTTCAGTTCCAGATAATTTTCAATAATCCCGTTGTGTACAATCGAGAGCGTCTTGCTTCCATGCGGATGGGAATTGACGTCCGACGGCTCCCCGTGGGTCGCCCAGCGCGTATGTCCGATCCCGCAGTGTCCCTGAGGGACGCCGGTCTCCTGCATTTTTTCCTCCAGGTCATTCAAACGGCCCTTGGCCTTGACAACCTTGATCACACCGTTTTCAAACACAGCGATACCCGCCGAGTCATAGCCACGGTATTCCAGCTTTTTCAGTCCGTCCACCAAAACGGTGGAGGAATCGCGGTTTCCCGCATATCCAACGATCCCGCACATAATCAAATCTTTCCTTTCCGATTTTGCAAAAACAGCCGCAGAAAACAGACCGGAGAAGCTTTGCTTTTTCTCCGGGCAGCGGCGTTTTTTCATAAGGGCATTGCCTGCATTTTTGTCAGACGCAGTTGCCTGCGTGTTTTGTATGCAGTCTGACGACCTGCCCGCGGCCGGGAAAGCATCCGCCGAATGCTTCGATCACTTTCCTCCTCGTCAACCATATGCGGAATCTGGTCTGGCGCTTACTGAAGCTCTTTCAACCGAATCCCCGTCATCCTTTCCTGTATTATTTTCCGCAGCTTGCTGAAAATGGCTTCTCTTTATTCTATACAAAAGTTTGGAAAAATGTCAAGGGTTTGCCGAAATTTTACAGCCGAAGCAGAACATGCGGAGCTGCGGATTATTAACGGAACCATGCCGCTGTTTTTGAAGTATTTACATTCTTGTCATGATTTTAACAGGGATATCGGTTACAATAGGAAGAGAATATCCGCCGGGCGCTGACAGGCAGATCGGGAAGGATGGGACTGTTTTGTTTGGATATATCAAACCCTATAAGCCCGAGATGAAAATAATTGAATTTGATACCTATAAAGCGATTTACTGCGGTCTTTGCAAACAGCTCGGCAGGGCGTTCGGCCCTTTTGCAAGGATGACGCTCAGCTATGATTTTGCATTTTTATCCCTGCTGTCGCTTGGTGTAACGGATTCCTGCCCCAGCTTCAAACGGGAAAGCTGCGCGGCAAATCCGATGAAAAAAAAGCCCTGTCTCTGTGCCTGTGACGATTCCCGCTTTGCGGCCAGCGCCGCCATGACCATGCTGTATTATAAGGTGCTGGACAATTACCGCGACAGCGGCGTCGGCGGCAGACTGGCATCCCTGCTTTTGCTGCCGTGGGCAAACCGTGCCCGCAAAAAGGCCAGGGCGCTCTATCCGCAGATGGATGAAATCATCGGCAGGGAAATGGAGAAACAGCGTGCGGTTGAAGCACAGGGCGGCAGCGTCGATGCCGCCGCGGAGCCGTCGGCCAGGGCGCTGGCCGAAATCACTGCCCTGATCCCGGCTTCGGAAACAGACCGTCGTGTTTTGTACCGGATCGGGTATCTGGTCGGCCGCTGGGTTTATCTGATGGATGCGCTGGATGATATGGAGGACGATCTCAAATCCGGCAGCTTCAATCCATATCTGCAAAAATTTTCGCTTTCCGGCCAGACTGCCGATCTGACTCAAGCCAGAAATTATGCAGTGGGGGTCATTCATCTGACAGCCGGCGAGCTGTCGAACACCTATGAGCTTCTTGGATTAAAACGGTACAAGTCTATTCTGGACAATATTATCTATCTTGGTTTGAAAAATACACTTTCCCTGGTTTTAAACGGGGAACATGAGAAAAAGAAAATGCGGGAGGACATCGGACGGGACAGCAAAACCACGCTGACGGACCAAGCCGAAGAAAGGAAAGGATCAAAAGCATGAACGACCCCTATAAGGTTCTGGGAGTTTCACCGGAAGCAAGCGACGAGGAGATCAAAAACGCCTACCGGGAACTTGCAAAAAAATATCATCCCGATAATTATGCGGACAGCCCGCTCGCGGATGTGGCAAATCAGAAAATGCAGGAGCTCAACGACGCATTTGACAAGGTGATGAACGAACGTCGGCTCAAGGGCTCTCCGGCAGGAGACAGACAGCCGCAGCAGGAGGCATCCGATACCGGTTACCAGCAAAACCAGTATTACAGTCAGAACCAGAATGCACAGAACGGACGCTTTTCGGATATCCGCCGTCTGATCCAGACCAACCGGCTGGTAGAAGCGGAAGAACTGCTGGACGGGATCCCTGCCGGCAGCCGTGACGCTGAATGGTATTTTCTCAAAGGGAGCGTTTTCTTTTCCCGTGGCTGGCTGGATGATGCCATGAATCATTTCAACACGGCATGCAGGCTGAATCCTAACAACCCCGAATACCGCGCGGCACTGAACCGTATGATGTGGCAGCGGCAGGGAAATATGGGCGGAAACCCCAACCAGCCCTACCGTACGCCCCAGCGGACGGCAAGCGGCTGTACTGCCTGTGACATGTGCCAGGGGCTGATCTGCGCAGACTGCTGCTGCGAATGCATGGGCGGCGATTTGATTTCCTGCTGCTGACAGCAGGCCGGACAGTTTTTTACAGAAAGGTGGATGCGGGCATACCAAAACGATGGATGGTATGCCCACACTTTTATGTCTCGAAAAAAACCACAAACAAAAATGATTGCATTCGGCGGCGTGATCTGCGGTCTGGCGATCGCCGTCCTCTTTTTGTCGGGACTTTTTCCCATGCTGGACTATACATTGCCGGCAATATCGGGAATCCTGCTGATTTCCATGGTGATTGAATATGGCTATAAAAGCGCCTTGCTTTGTTATGCTGCGGTTGCGGTGCTTTCTCTGCTGCTTGTGCCCAACAAAGAGGTCGCCTTGCTTTTTGCCGGCTTTTTTGGGTTTTATCCCATTCTGAAGGGCAAATTGGAGCAGCTCAAAAAACGGCCGCTGGAATGGCTGTTCAAATTCTTGATTTTTAATGCCGCTATGCTTGTTTTCGTTCTGGCTGCATCCTGGTTTCTGGGTATTGAACAGGTGCTGGGTGAGCTTGGCGCGCTGGGTTACTGGGCCTATTTGATCCTTTTCGTGCTCGGGAACGCCGTTTTTCTTTTATTCGACTGTCTGCTGACCAGGCTTATTGGCATGTACTACTCCTATTTTAAACCTAAATTTTTAGATAAGCTGAAGCTCCACTAAAAAAAAAACCAAAAGCGTGGTATGTTCCTTTCAAAACTGCCGATACTAATATCAGATATGAAACAGAAAATGCCGGATTTCGTGACAAACGGATAACAAACCGGAAAAATTTCTTTACAAAACAAATTTTTGCTTTTATTTTTTACTCTGCTGTGCTATAATATTCACTGAAAAAGTTTGGGGAGAGTGTCGCCTTGGAAAAATATGTGATTAACGGCGGAAACCGGCTCACAGGCGAGGTCGAAATCAGCGGCGCCAAAAATGCTGCGGTTGCGATTATTCCGGCAACCATTTTGGCTGAGGGGCCGTGTGTCATTGAAAATATACCGAGCATCAGCGATGTTTCGATGATTATTCGGATTTTATATGAAATGGGAGCAAGCGTCAAGCTTGTGAATAAATCCACAGTGGAGATTGACACCGCCGGAATCAAAAAACCGGTGGTCCCGTATGAAATGGCGCGGCACATGCGTGCATCCTATTATTTTCTGGGGTCGCTGCTGGGGAAATTCAACACCGCACGCGTTTCCATGCCGGGCGGCTGCGATTTTGGGACGCGGCCGATCGACCAGCATTTGAAAGGCTTCAAATCTCTGGGAGCAGAATATTCCATCGACCACGGAATGGTGGACGTGCATGCCAATACTCTGATCGGCTCCCAGATTTATTTTGACGTCGTAACCGTCGGCGCGACCATCAATGTCATGCTGGCCGCGGTTAAGGCGGCGGGTTTGACCATTATTGAAAACGCTGCAAAAGAGCCTCACATTGTTGATCTGGCCAACTTTCTCAACTCCATGGGCGCCGATATTATGGGCGCCGGCACCGATGTCATCAAAATCCGCGGCGTAGAGCATCTGAAGGGGACTGCCTATTCGATCATTCCCGATCAGATCGAAGCAGGCACTTATATGGCGGCGGCTGTGGCGACAAAGGGTGACGTTCTGGTGAAAAACGTGATCCCCAAGCATTTGGAGTCCATCTCTGCAAAGCTGGAAAAAATCGGTGCCACGATTGAGGAATATGACGACAGCATCCGTGTACAGATGGACGGTCCGATTCAAAAGGCCAGCGTCAAAACACTTCCGCATCCCGGCTTTCCCACGGATATGCAGCCGCAGATCACGGCGCTGCTGACTCTGGCAGAAGGGACAAGCATTGTGACGGAAGGCGTTTGGGACAACCGCTTCCGCTATGTAGACGAGCTGCGGCGGATGGGGGCGGATATATCGGTTGACGGTAAGGTTGCCGTCATTGAAGGGACCGGCCACCTGACAGCAGCACCGGTAAAAGCTACCGATCTGCGTGCAGGAGCAGCTATGATCATTGCGGCGCTCGCAGCAGAAGGACAGACTGAGATCGAAGACATTTATCATATTGAGCGCGGCTATGAGGATATTGAGAAAAAGCTGCGCAATTTGGGCGCGGATATTAAAAAGATCTCGATTCCGGGCGGTTCCGTCCGAAAAGTGATATAACGAAGAGGACAGGTGCAGGCAGTAACATGCCTGCACTTGAGCGTGTCGATTATTCGACACGCTCTCGAGGGACAAACACAATCACTGCGGCAAAGCCTTGTTCTGCGTTTTTCCCCCGACTCCCCCTTTTCCAGCAAAAAACGATTCGCTGAATCGTTTTTTGCTGACACCTCTCCGCTCGCGGCCGTATCTCTTGGCCGCGCTGCCGCAGTAGCGGCAGCCGCATCGAGGTGCTGTGCAGAGCGAACAACAGATACCGCAGTTTGTCAAGGCTGCAACTGGCGGCACATGTCCGCCTGCGTGACGGTTTTTATTATTTGTAATTTTTCTACAGTTTGGGTGCAGGCAGTAACATGCCTGCGCTTTTTTATATATTTTTTTATTTCTTGAAACTTTTTGCCGGTCTGGCGGGTATCTTATATGTATGAGACAAGTTTGACTGACCCGAAAGGAGTGTCCCGCCATGAAAAAGAAGAACCGGCACATCATTCGCTTTTCTCTCGCAGCCGCACTTCCTGTCCTCGCAGTTGCTGTCAGCATCTTTTTTCTGCAAAGCAGCGTTCCGGCAAAAACTTCCCCAGCGTCCAGTGCGCCTGCTTTTCCCCAAGCAGAGAATACAGATTCCATCGTTCACGGGGAATCGTCTGGAGCCGAAACGAGTTCCGGTCAGTCTGCGGAAACAGAATGCGACAGCCGAATTCCGTCAGAGCCGCTTCGTCCAATTGTTCAAACGACCGATCATGACCGGCAGACAACTGAATCTGCTTCTTTTCCGTCCGACCTTTTTCAGCATTACCTGGACTTTTGCAGCCGTTCAGCGGCTGCGGCCCTGCGCACTGCTGATGATGACTGCGCTTTTCGTTCCAACAGCTTTTATTCTCCGCTGAGCATGTATCTGGCAACCGCCATGCTGGCAGAAAGCACGGCGGGAAGCACACAGAAAGAGCTGCTGGATGCTTTGGGCTCAGCGGATATCGCAGAGCTCCGGAAACAGGCTTCACTGCTTTATCAGCATACTGCTTTTCAGAAGGATGACGCTGCGCTGCTCCTTTCCAATTCTTTCTGGATCAACAGCCGGCCGGGTTTTTCCTATCATGATTCCCTGTTTGAAACGCTCGCAGACCATTATGATGCGGAAGGATACGCCGCCCCCTTTGGCACTGACGCCGCAGCAGAGCAGGTTTCCAAATGGATTGCGGACAAGACCCGCGGCAGGCTGAAGGAGCAGATAGCCGCAGCAGACAATCCTCTTACAACATTGATTCTGATCAATACGCTTTATTTCAGCAGCCAGTGGGAGCATCGGTTATATCCCGACGGCACAAAAGAATTTCAGGCAACCGACGGCTTGGTCCGTGCTCCTTATTTGTCCGGGAGCTTTGTCACGACCGTTATCGCTGCGGAACAGTACACCGCAGCAGACCTGCCGATGACAAACGGCTGCACCATGCGCGTGGTTCTGCCCTCGAATGACAGGACGCCGAACGAGCTTTACACTGATTCTGCTTTGCTTGAGTCGATCTGCCGCGCTTCCGGGAGCCGGATGAAGCTGCATCTGGAAATGCCGGAATTTCAATACACGGCCGGACTCGATCTCACGAAAATTCTGCCGCAGCTGAGTGTCTCCCGTGTATTTCACGATGATGCCGATTTCTCACCGCTTACGAATACGCCGGGCGTTTTCTTAGCTTATGCGGCGCAAAAGAGCTGCATCACAGTCAATGAAAACGGCTGTGAAGCCGCAGCCTTTACCTATTACGGCGCACCGACAAAAAGCATTACCTCCAGCACGCCGCAGCAACAGCCATATTTGCTGACCCTGAATCGTCCTTTCCTTTATCTTGTGATAAAAGACGGCATTCCAGTCATAATCGGGGCTGTCAATGATCCTACCGCTAATTAATTTGTATTATTTCAATCGTATTTTACAGTTTGTAATATCAGGAGGAACCAACATGACACAAAAACTGACGATACTGATTATGATGCTGCTGCTAGCAGCCGCATTGGTGACCAGCGGCTTTGTTTTTCAAACGAACAGTTATGCCCGGTTCACACAGCAGGATTCATCGGAAGCAATAGATTCTTCTAATCGCATCTCTATGTCTGTGGAAAATGACAGTCTGACAGACAGCGGTCTGACCTTGCTGATTACCAATCAAACCGCAGAAGAGATGACCTATGGAATGGATTATCTGGTGGAGCAAAAACGAGACGGAAACTGGTATGCGATCGATGAGGAGCAGATCGTGAATGATATTGCTGTACTTTTGCCGCCGGGCAAGACGCAGGATTTTGCCGTCACCTGGGAAAAACCGCTGCCCAAAGGAGAATATCGGATCATAAAGCCAATCTGGGACGGGAAGCAGACGATTCGTTATGCAATCAATTTCAACGTTTTGTAATATTTGATTGCTTTTATACATTGTCAGCCGTATTTTTGCCATCGCCGCCGCTGACCGCCTTACTATTTTCTGTCCGCATCAAAACAGTCAGCCCTGATGATGAGGCGGCATCCTTTGCCGGAAAGGATGCCGCTGTTATACGATATTTTTATCTTGCTGCATAATATTTTTCAAAAAATTACCATAGGTATTTTGCAGAAATAAAATACCTATGGTAATTACATATTGTTATCTGCTCCGGGAAATGCTAAAATAATGATAGCAAAGCGTTAACACAGGGAGGATGGTTTTCACCATGCATGATCTGATACGGGAAATCACGGATTTCATTTTTGTTTCGGACAAGCCTCAACAGGCCGATGTCATCATGGTGGCCGGCGGTTCCCATCCGCAGCTGCCGGAAAAAGCGGCCGCACTTTGGCATGCGGGATATGCCCCGCGGATTCTGTTGAGCGGCGGCGTCAGCATAAAAAAAGGATTTTTTCCGGGGCCTCAGTCCAAAACAGAGATTTATAACGGCCGGTATACAACCGAATACGCCTTTTTTCGGGATGTCCTGTTAAAAAACGACGTACCCCAGCAGGTATTCTTTGGAGAGGACCGCTCCGCCTATACCCGTCAGAACGCTGATTTTTCTCGAATGGCCGCTGACCGTGCCGGGCTGCGGTTTCAAAAAGCGCTGCTGGTTTGTCTGAATTTTCATGCACGCCGCTGTCTGTGCTTTTATCAGGCTGCCTTTCCGGAGACTGACTTTTTCGTGATCCCCGTTTCAGGCCGCAAAATCACTAAGGACAACTGGTTTCAAAGCGATTATGGCATTCAGCGGGTATTGGGGGAGCTGGCACGCTGCGGGCAGCAGTTGACAGCGGATGATATGATTCTTTTTCAGACCTCTGTCAGCCAAAAAACTTAAGATAACCCTAAAACAGACACGGCGGTGTGATATCCGCCTTGTTTGTTTTTTGTGAGGTTTTCCCTGTTTTTTCGTATAAAGAGTGAAGAGGAGAACAGACTCCTTTTAGAAAGGAGTGGAGGAATGAACAACGGTGCCAGTAGCTGCCGCCGTTTTCTGAATGGTGACACCTCCGGCTTTGTCGAACTTGTCAGAGAGTATAAGGACGGCCTAATTCTTTATCTCAGCAGTTTTACAGGTATGCAATCGGACGGACTGCCATTTTGGTGAAGTTTACACTTTGGAAATTGTATTTTTGCAATCATTCTGTATAATGGAAATATGCGAGGGGCTTTACCCTGGCTCCCAGAAAAAGCAAGGTGGATTTTACACTTTTTTAACGCACAAACATGAAACGGAGGTTGGGGCACTCTGGCAGAACAGAGGCCAAACTCGTTTATCCTATACAGTGATGCCGAAAAAGCTGTCGGCCTGTTCCAGCAGTTGGCGAAAAAGATGATGGAGCAGGCGGGAAATAGATTTCAAATTCCAAAGGAGATGCTTATGGCAACAAAAATTTTAGTTCACGGCTCAGGGCACAAAGCAACAAGTTGGGATAAAACAATTTCATATATGACAAACCATAAAGATATTGTGTGTCCAAATCTATCCTCCATTCTTGAAGGGAAAGAGGCAAGTTACGAAAATCTATATTCGTCATTTGTAAAATATTGCAACGAAATCGACGGACAAATTCATTTATGCGGTCTTTCATTGGGTGGTATTTTGGCTTTAAATTTTGCTTTGGATTTCCCGCAAAAAGTGAAAACATTAGTTTTAATCGGAACACCATATAAAGTCCCGAAAGGTGCATTTGGTTTTCAAAATATAATTTTCAGATTTTTACCAAAATCTGTTTTTGAAACTATGGCATTTGATAAAAAGGATACCTTTGCTTTAGGAAACACCATGAAGAACTTAGACTTCAGTGGCAAGGTGAAAAATATGAAATGTCCCACTCTTATTCTTTGCGGAAAGAAAGACAGTGCAAACATAAAATCAGCATATTACTTATCACAAAACATTAGAAGCGCAGAATTGAAAATTATTGAGCATACAGGCCATGTTGTCAATGAAGAAAATCCAAAAGCCTTAGCAGAGATATTGAATGAATATTATTTGCAAAACCCTTAATCAATTCTGAATAAAGATATACAGCTATAAGTAGAGGTACGAAACAATGGAATATAAAGTAAACGACAAAGAGCTTGATGCTTCGCTTTTTGTCTCCTTTGTCAATCAGATATGGAAAGGCGAATACGACATAGAAAAAACGCAAAAAGCATTATCCAAAACCATAAATATCACCGCTTACAGTGACAACACACTTGTAGGGTGTTTGCGTATTTTATCTGATGGTTATTATTTTGGAACTATTACTGAATTACTCATTCTTCCGGAGTATCAGAAACAAGGAATCGGCAGTAAACTTCTTCAACTCGCAAAGGATAATACTCCTACGATGCTATATTTTGGCGCGCAACCAGGGATAGAACCTTTCTATGAAAAGAACGGATGTCAAAAAAGCTTTCCGTCGTATATGATAGAAAAAGAAAGGTAATCATCATTCTTAAACGCTCTGGCAGATAGCAAAAACAGCCGTGCCAGTCAACGGTCAAGAAAGGCGGGAAAGCCCTAAAACGGTTTCCCGCCCATTTCAACAATATAGGAGAGTCAAAAATGAGATCAGAAAAAGAAATTTATGATACTGTTTTGCGCTTCGCAAAAATGGACGAACGTATTCGCATGGTTACTTTGGAAGGCTCTAGAACAAATTCAAATATTCCGCCCGATGATTTTCAGGATTTTGACATTACTTTTTTTGTTACGGATATGGACAGCTTCACATGCGACGACAAATGGCTGGATATATTTGGTGAAAGATTGATTCTGCAAAAACCGGAAGATATGGAATTATTTCCGGCGGTAGAAAAAGGATTTTCATATTTAATGCTGTTTACTGATGATGTTAAGATAGATTTAACTTTGCTTCCGCTGGATCTGATTGACGAATATTTTACATGGGATAAACTGGTCAAATTACTCCTGGATAAAGACCACCGTATTGAACAGCCGCCGGTGCCGACGGATATGGACTACCATTTGCAGAAGCCTACAGAAAGAATGTTTGACGATTGCTGCAATGAATTTTGGAATACTGCAACATATGTAGTAAAAGGCTTATGCCGCAGAGAAATTCTTTTTGCCATTGACCATATGAACGAAATCGTACGAAAAGAATTGCTTCGTATGATTTCCTGGCTGATCGGTCTTAAACATGGATTTCATTTCAGTTTGGGAAAAAACTATAAATTTATGAAGCAATATGTCCCAGAAGAATTATGGAAACGACTCTTGTCCACTTATATAATGGATTCCTATCCTCATATGTGGGAATCCTTGGAACAATGTATGGCATTATTTCGAGAAGTTTCGGCAGAAGTGGCATGCCAGTTGGATTACCAGTACCCGCCATATGACGAAAAAATCAGCAATTATATTACTCGACAAAAGGGAAGATACGGTATTGAAGGTGAAGATTAATAACGTTTTTGGCATCGGGAAATATGGTTTTGTGAGGAGGTTGTATTTATGGATTTAATATTGTGAATAGCGATAGCAGCAGCCATAATATGTGCTGGCATAGCTATATATATATTATGGAACCAGAAAGAAAAAATAAATTCCGATTTGACTATGAAAGAAATGCTCCGGAATCAGAAAGAGAGCGGTCTGTCACGGGATGAGGTCATCTCCGTGATACGCTCGATTGTGGAATAGCTTCTGGCCGCTTTCCAAAAACACCCGCGTGGAAATCAAATGTCCACGCGGGTGTTTTGCTCCATATGATTTACCGCAGTTATCGGGGAAGCTGCCCCCAGTCCAGATCATCTAACGAAATGCGGCGGCCGATATGATAGCGATCGTCATCTTTATACAATCCCCGCTCCGCAGAATCGGATGTATTCTGCGGAGCGGAGAGTCTGTTTAGGGTTCTATTTTCGGATTCCACAAACAAGTTTTCAACACAACGTTTCCTTCCTTGTTGAAAACGACGCCTTCCCGTTCCAGCATTTCCCGCTGGATTCCCGGGCCGCCGAATGCAAACCCGGGCGCAGGCCGTCCCTCCCGATTGACAACACGGTGGCAGGGAATCTCTCCCGGGCGGGGATTGTGATGCAGCGCGTATCCTACTACACGGGACGCGCGGGGATTTCCCGCCAGCATCGCGATCTGACCGTATGTCGCTACTTTTCCCTTTGGGATCCTTTTTACTGCGGCATAAACCCGATCAAAAAAATTTTCAGCCATCGCCGATTCTTCCTTTCCGTGAGCAAAACAAACCGCCGGAATGTGAACTGTCCATTTTTTGCGGAATAGTTCAATGTCCGGCGGTTTATTATATTACAGCATATTTGCAAATAAAGCAATTTCCGCCCGCAGCATTCCTGCCTTCAATATAAAAGGTATCCGGCGCATCGGGATCAACCGCAACACACAGTTCGACCTCCTCACCCAAAACCGCCTCAGTCTGATAGTTGATCTGGAAGCTGCGCAGCGGCCGCTTCAGCACCTCTGCCGGCAACACATCGCAGGCGATATCACCATAAACCGCATTGTATACATGGCCGTTTCCGTCCAGATCAGAGTAGCGGATTTTTCTTGTTCCCGCCGGGCTGCCGCCTTCGGGCATACGCAGCTTTCCCGGCATTGCACAGTCCGGCAGCTTGTCGCCGCGAATCGGCATAAAGCCGGTAAACACCTCAGGCCGCAGAATTTTTCGGGTCTGCGGGTTGACCAACAGCCAGGCTGTTGCCGCAGAAATAATTTTTTCGCCTTTTTCATCAAATAATTCAAAATGCCGCAAAAACTGGGAGCCCTTTTTTCCCTGTTCCCAGGTGGAAAGCGTGATCGTCTCATATGCCATAGGCATCCGCTGGACCGCAATATTGGTCCGTGACAGCAAAAACACCATGCCGTTATTCCACAGATACTCATGATCATAACCCTTCAGCGTGTAATCCACACCTGCAACATCGGCGATATATTTCATTACGGAGGAGAGTTTTAAACGCATATAGCAATCACAGTCGTAGAAATTCAAAAACTGCTCTGCATAATATACGCCGTCCTCTTTTTGCAATACCATGATTTTCCTGCTCCTTTTGCAAAAACAGCGTGCTTATTTGATGATTTCTTTTCCTCCCATATACATCCGCAGGGGAACGGGAATACGGATGCTGCCGTCCGGATTATAGTTGTTCTCCAAAAATGCAATCAGCATCCGGGGCGGCGCCACCACTGTATTATTCAGCGTATGTGCGAAATAATTGCCTTTTTCCTTATTGCGTACCCGAATACCCAGCCGCCGCGCCTGTGCATCACCCAAATTGGAACAGCTGCCCACTTCAAAATATTTTTGCTGTCTGGGAGACCAGGCCTCCACGTCGATACTTTTGACTTTTAAATCTGCCAAATCACCGGAGCAGCATTCCAAACTTCTAACCGGGATATCCAGCGAACGGAAAAACTCCACGGTGTAATGATACAGTTTTTCAAACCAGTCCGCGCTGTCTTCCGGCTTGCAGACCACTACCATTTCCTGCTTTTCAAACTGGTGAATCCGGTAGACGCCGCGTTCTTCGATCCCATGTGCGCCAACCTCTTTCCGGAAGCAGGGAGAATAGCTGGTCAGTGTCTGGGGCAGCTTGTCCTCGTCCAGAATGGTGTCAATGAACTTGCCGATCATGGAATGTTCACTCGTACCGATCAGATAGAGGTCTTCCCCTTCAATTTTATACATCATGTTTTCCATCTCAGAAAAGCTCATCACGCCGTCCACCACTGCGCTGCGGATCATAAAGGGCGGGATGTAATAGGTAAAGCCCTTATCAATCATAAAATCCCGCGCGTAGGATAAAATCGCAGAATGAAGCCGTGCGATATCTCCTTTTAAATAGTAGAACCCGTTCCCACTGGTACGGCGGGCACTGTCCAGATCGATCCCGTCCAGTTTTTCCATAATATCGACATGATAGGGGATTTCATAGGAAGGTACAGCAGGCTCGCCGAACTTTTCAACCTCAACGTTTTCACTGTCGTCTTTCCCAATGGGAACAGAAGGATCGATGATGTTTGGGATCACCAGCATCCGCCTGCGGATCTCAGCAGTCAGCGCCTCTTCTCTTTTTTCCAATTCCGCCAGCTCGTTTGCCATATCGGTAACCTGCTTTTTCACCTGCTCTGCTTCGTCTTTCTGACCTTTTGCCATCAGGCCGCCGATCTGTTTGCTCAGTGTATTGCGCTGAGCACGCAGATCATCGCACCGTACCTTGGCTGCGCGAAATTCCTGATCCATTGTGAGCACTTCATCTACCAACGGCAGCTTCTCGTCCTGAAATTTTTTCCTGATGTTTTCCTTAACTGCTTCGGGATTACTCCGTAAAAATTTAATATCCAGCATGATTAATGTTCCTCTCTCTGTTATGTTTCGCTGTCATGTTTCACGTGAAACATTTTATGCTTCAGCCAAACGCTGGGCTATATCAGCCAGCTCTTCCTTGCTGTAAAATTCAATTTCCAACGTCCCTTTGGAGCCATTGACTGTTATTTTAACCCTACGGCCCAATTCCTGCTTAAGCGCCAGTTCCATTTCCTCATAATAGCTGTCTTTGAACGCGGGGGAGCGGGGGGGCGTTTTTTCTGCTTTGCTGCCTTCCTTTTTGCTTTGCTTCTCAATGTCCCGAACGGTCACCAGCCCTTTTGCGGCCTTTTTGGCCAGCTCTTCCATTTCCTTTTCATCCTCTAAAGCCAGCAATGCCCGCGCATGTCCCGGCGACAGCTCACCGCCGCGCACCATACCTATGACTTTGTCGGGGAGATTCAGCAAGCGCAGCGCATTTGCAACCGCCGGACGGGATTTGCCAACCTTTTGCGCAACCTGATCCTGCGTCAGGTTATGTTTATCCATTAGTTCCCGATATCCTAACGCTTCTTCAATCGGGTTCAGGTCCTCCCGCTGAAGATTTTCGATCAAAGCCAACTCCATCATTTCACTGTCGGTCATTTCCTGAATAACGACAGGTACTTCGCTTAACCCCGCCATCTTGCTGGCCCGCCAGCGGCGCTCGCCGGCAACCAGCTGATATCCCCCGTTCGCCAGAGGGCGTACCAACAAAGGCTGGATCACGCCATGCTCCGCAATCGAATCCGCAAGCTGCGCCAAAGCTGTTTCGTCAAAATCTTTGCGCGGCTGGTTTTTATTGGGCTCAATCTCACTGATCCTCAGCGTGACCGCTCCGTTTCCCTGACCGCTGCTGTTATCAACAAAAAGAGCATCCAGTCCTTTGCCCAGTCCACTTTTTTTTGCCATTCAAGTCTGTCCTCTCTTTCCTATCGATTTTGCTTGATAATTTCTTTTGCAAGGTCGTCATAAGCCTTTGTTCCCTTAGAGGCCTTGTCATAATACTGAATCGGCTGTCCAAAGCTTGGGGCTTCCGAGAGCCGCACATTACGAGGAACAACCGTTTTATAAACCTTTTGCGGAAAATATTTTTTGACCTCGTTCATCACCTGCAGCGTCAAATTCAGCCGGCCGTCATACATAGTCAGCAGAACGCCTTCTATCTCCAGGCAGCCATTATACAGCCGCTTTACATTACGAACCGTTTCCATCAGCTGGGACAAGCCCTCCAACGCATAATATTCACACTGGATCGGAATGATAAAAGAGTGACTGGCCGTCAGCGCATTCAAGGTCAGAAGCCCCAAAGAAGGGGGACAGTCAATCAAAATATAATCATAGTCGTCTTTTACCGACATCAAAGAGCCTTTTAACCGGTAAACACGGTCTTCCAGATCTACCAGTTCAATTTCTCCTCCCGCAAGCATAATGCTGCCGGGAACAATATCTACATTTTTAAACCCGCTGGATAACAATATATTTGAAATCGGTTCGTCCTGTACGATCAAATCATAGGCTGTTTTTTTGATATTTCGCTTGTTCATCCCCATTCCGCTGGTCGCATTGCCCTGCGGATCAAGGTCTACCAAAAGCACGCGGTTTCTGTGCTGACCAAGGGCAGCCGCCAAGTTGACAGCTGTTGTTGTTTTTCCGACGCCTCCTTTTTGATTGGCGATTGCAATCACTTTACTCACCGGTTTTTCTCCTCCTGACACTATTTTATACATCCCATTCCATCTGGTCTCTGTCTTTTTGCAAAAGGGACGAAAAAAGAAAACAGACTGTTTGCTGTCCGTTTTCATCATTATCCTGTTTTTCATCATTTGCGTATGTTATTCGTATGTTATTATTATAGCATAGTTCTTTATTTTTTCAAGCGCTTTTCCATGTATTTCTTTGCACTTTTGAAAAATTGTTTCACATGAAACAATAGAAACTATATTTGTATACGATTTGTAAAATCTATGTTAAATATAACTGTTTCCACATTTTCCACAAAGTTTTCCACAAGTGTGCAAACGATCGCCAAATCAGACTTTAACCTGATAAAATTGCGTAAATACGCGGTTTCACAATAATAATTCATTGTGACAGGCAAACCCGATGATGTAAATTTCGGCGATTCTGCGGCTGTGGAATACTTGTGGAAAATGTGGATAACTATTTTCTGAAAAAATTTATTGCCGATCACATACAGCAGCAAAAAGACCACTTGACAACCGCTTCATTCTGCGTTATAATAAGGAAGCTGTTTTCTGGGGCGTAACTCAGTTTGGTAGAGTGCTTGGTTTGGGACCAAGATGCCGCAGGTTCAAATCCTGTCGCCCCAACCAGATTGAATGTTCATAACGACATTCAGTAACAAGGATAGTCTTTGGGGACTGTCCTTGTTTTCTTTTTACGGGTTACAGTGGTTGCCGTAAATGTCTTTTAAGGAAAAAAGACGATGCTTGCTGGTACTAGAAAAGATAAAGATTAGTTGTTTAAGTATTGTCCCGTATAACTTTGTCCAGAAAAAGTCGGATATTTTGTTTTGTTTTTGTTAAAATCATAGTTAGGAGGTGAAGCAGATGGATATAGTGGAACAGCTCAATAAGGCCATTTCATATATTGAATCCGCTTTGTGTGATGAAATCCATTTAGATACGGTTGCTCAGATCGCCTGTGTTACTAAAGACAGTTTTCTCCGCTTTTTTAGCTATATGACCGGGATGACACTGAACGAGTACATCCGTAGGAGGTGTCTAACACTGGCGGCGCATGAACTGCAAGGCAGTCGTTGCAAAGTGATAGACGTTGCGGTGAAATATGGATGGAACAGCGCAGATGCTTTTACCAAGGCGTTTATACGACATCATGGCATTACTCCAACACAGGCACGAAACCCGTACCAGCCGTTAAAAATATATCCTCCTGCATCCTTCTACATTATGGTAAAAGGAGCAAAGAAGATGGATTTTCGAATCGTCGAAACAAGGAAAAAGAGAGTTTTGGGCATCTCTAGGAAGATTGGAGGGACGACGTCGGAACGCTTTAAGGCCGAACAGATCATGTGGACAGATGACTGTGACCATATTCCTGAAAAAATATGCGATTGCTATGATGGTGTTTGGTATGGCATTTGGAGCAAGGGAAGCTACATTATCGCCCGCGAAAAGGAAAATGTTACAGGATCAAAACTGGAGGTACATTTTATTCCGGGAGGAAAGTATGCTGTCTTCACCACACAGCGGGGAGGGTACGCAGGAGATGAGTTACCTGAGCTGCACAATTTGATTCATAATTCCTGGCTGCCAAACTCGGGATACCGTCAGGTCAATGATCTCGAAGTAGAAGTATATCACCTTTGGACTGACAGGGCCGAACGCCGCGAAAAAAGATATTATGAAATTTGGATTCCAGTTGAAAGGGCAGACAATTTATAAAGCAGTTGCGTTATGAACATTCGCACCAGTCCAGAAACCTCGACGCGCGGTTTGCGAGATATCGTTAACGGAGAATGTATGTAGTATGTACCCGAAAGGCATTTTACCTTTCGGGTACTGCTTTTCAGGCGGTTTTAGTTGTAGGGCGTGCGAGGACTTCGATGGCGGGCATTCCATTCTGCTCCGGCAGCTGGAATGCATAGTGGATGATAATTGGGTTTCCTGCTGTTCGGGAATACTTTTCCGGCTTCTCGTATACCTCAATCCTGCGGATGAACACTCGCAGCAGTTCAGGTGTCAGCTTGGGCATCTCAATATACTCTTTTGCCTTGACCACAAATTCCTGTATGCATTTCTCCCGCATATCTATTTCGCCAATGTGTTCGGTAATAGTTGTTAGCTCCTGTCGCAGCTCTGCTTGCTCCTGTTCGTATCCACCAGCCATGACATCATACCGTTCCGGCGTGATTCGTCCGCAAACTCTGTCCTCATACAGGCACCGAATAATGTTGTCTAACTCTTTGATTCGCTTTTCAATCTGTATCTTTTCACGCTCCGCGGTTTTGTAGAATTTCTTCGCCTCTGCTTCACCGTTTTGAGTTGCCATCGCATAAAATTCTTCCGGTTGTTCTCTTGCAAAGGCGGTTACTGTTTTGAGGTTGTGCAGTACAATTTGGTCAAGCACATTTTCCCGGATATAGTGTGCGGTACAATCGGTTGTCCGCCTTTGAAATCCACCACATTGGAAATTGTTGTTTTCCGGCTTGATGGTTTTTCCTCTATGCAGATACAAACGGCTACCGCATTCTCCGCAGAAAAGATATCCGGCATACTTGTCCATCTCCCCCTGCTTGTCCGGGCGCTTTCTTCCTGCAAAATGCTTTTGTACCAACTCAAAAGTCTTGCGGTCTATGATGGCTTCGTGGGTATTTTCAAATATGAGAATATTTTCGGGATCGTTCTTCAGTCTTTTCTTCAGCTTGTTGGACTTGGAATAGGTTTTGAAGTTTACGGTGTCACCGACATATTCCTGATTTGCTAACATCTTTCGTACCGTTGTCTGCGCCCAGTGGTATGGTCTTGTCAGATCAGGATTACCGGATTTGTTGCCGGTTGTTTTGAAAGCATATACGCTTGGTGATACAATCTGCTCTCTGGAAAGCCGGTCACAGATTTTTACGATTCCAATACCGCTTGCATACATCTCAAAGATACGTTTGACGATCGGCGCAGTTTCCGGATTAGGAACATACTGCTTGGGATTATCGGGGTTTTTCATATATCCATACGGAATGGTTGTCCCGACCCGTTCCCCGCGCTCTCCCTTGGCACGTTGTACCGCCCTGATTTTGCGGCTGGTATCTCTGGCATAAAAATCGTTGAAGTAATTTTTGATGCCGGAAAAATCGCTGACGCCGTTTGCACTGTCTACGCCGTCATTGACTGCGATAAACCTTACATCATACTGTGGAAAGGTAATTTCCATCAGCATTCCTGTCTGCAGATAGTCTCGGCCAAGACGGGATTGGTCTTTCACGATCACGATTCCGACCCTGCCGCATTCCACCTCGTACATCATCCGCTTGAAGGCAGGACGGTTAAAATCGGCTCCTGAAAATCCGTCATCCACATAAAACTGAATGTTTGGGAAACGATGTTCTTCAGCGTACTTTTTCAGCATCAGTCTTTGGTTTTCGATGGACAGCGACTCGCCGAGTCTTTCGTCCTCCTGGCTGAGCCTGCAATAGAGCGCAGTTATTAAATTTCTGTTTGTATTTTCGGTTGAGCTCATTTTCACATTTCCTTTCCGAGCGAAGCTTCGCTCTGTCAAACCGAATAGGATACAGGTTGTAAATCAGCGGCAAATTTCGGATTCCATGTTTCAGAAAAACCATAAACGCAAGTTTTTCTGAAACAATACGGAGATTTGCCTTGCTTTACAACTGATAACATATCACTGCTCCGGTCAAAAGTCCAGCGAGAATACCACTAACTTTTTTGACCGTTTATCAGATATTCAAATTTGCTTTTGGCATGTCCCGCATCCGTTCCGACAGGGAAGCAAGCCATAACGGGATAATGCTTTCCGTCAACAGTTATCACATAGCCAAGACTGATGTGCTGTTGTTCATTCTCCTGCGCTCTCAGCCTGAGAATTTTCTCACGCCTTTTTCGCAGTAATTCAAAATCTATACTTTTATCTTTCATAAAAATCCTTTCTGCCTTTTGGCTGTCAAAATTAAAGCGACTGTGTGTCCTTGCGTTTAAATAAATCGTCGAGTCTGACTTTGCCTCTTGTGCGGCGGACATTTCGGATTGCTTCTTTTCGCATTTCTTCAATTTTGCTCGGAGTAAAGTCTGTAATTTCTGAAAATATCCGCATGATGAGTTCCATTTCCACAGCATAGCGGAACATACTTTTTGCGATCTGCAAGGTTTGTGCTTCGCTCATCTCTGCGATAGCCTTTGACAGCTTTTCGCTGATGACCGTATCGTTTTCATCCAGCAGTTTGTCTGCGATCAGGTTATCCACCGCAAAGGAAACAAAATCATTGCGGGAACGATAATCATATTTTTTGATGGCTTCATCCATTTTTATTACTGTTTCTTTGTCTAAATAGAGGCTGATTCTCTGTTTATCCTCTGAATCCATATTTGCTCCTTTCCCGGCGTTACACCAAACGGTAACGCCGTATTTTATTGCCTGAAATGCCTTTGTTTCGGGCTTTTTTCATTTCAGCAACCCTGTTTTTGATGCCAAAATCTGAAACAGGTGCACCCTGCAACCCCGAATCGCAGCAACGATGCAAATCTCTGAAAAAGCCGTAACCACGCCGTTCTTCGGTCGGCATTGCCGTCCGATGTGAACCGCAGCGGCTCCTTTAGGTGCCGTTGCTTTCTCCTGCAATGAAATCGATCCTGAAAATTCACTGCTGCAATCCCTATGCTCTGCCGACTAATTCCATGCGGTTTTTTGCCGATAGTATATCCTCGTCCTGTTCGGTTCACAAACCGCCCACAGCGGCTTTTTGTGCACTCGGTCGGGTGTATAGTGGTCTTGTCCTTTTACTCGCCAAAAATCGCGCGACAGGGGGGCAAAAATTCAACTGTGACGATAGTGACGATATTTTGGGGAGCAGGGACTATGACGATACTGCCACCCCGATAAATCAAGCTGTGGCAATGGTTTGCAGGCTCTGTGACAGTTCTTCCTTGCATACCGTTTCAATCGTCATATCGTCATTGCCTTCATAGATAATCAGCAGTTCCCTGCGCTTGCCTGTCCGGCTGCAGGTGAATTCTACGCCCATATTACTCAGTTCTTTTGCATATCGGTTCAGCTTTCGTGTGAGAACATTTCCGTTGATCCCGCCGCCCAGCTTTTCAGAAAGCTCACTTGCTGTTCCGCAGAATTCTTTTTCCGCCGTCAGATAATTCATCAGCAGAGGAAAAAACGCTTCGCTCTTTAACGAATTGACAATCGGCGTATCGCTGGAAATAAATATCCATTCGTTTGTTTCTTCGTCCCTGCGGATATTCAGAATCTGTTCCTCCACATCCCGCCCTTTGATATACAGCCTGGCGTCCCTGTCACCGGCATTTTCCCGCTTGAGAACATAGCTGCCGTCCGCTGCGCCGAGCAGTCCGGTTGAACCGGTGACCATATTGTGCGGATCGCTGTCGAACTGTTTTCTCAAATGCTGTACGACTACAACGGCAATATGGTATTTATCCGCAAGTGCTTTTAACAATCCAATATCCTTGTAGTCAGTCGCATACAAATTGGACTCTCCGCTGTTTTCACGAACCTTTTGCAGCGTGTCTATGATGACGAGATTGGTGTCGGGATGTTCTGTGATAAATTCTTCGATCTGCTCGCACAGTCCGTCCGATAAAGATTTTGACAGTGTTGCGAAGTGGAGATTCTCCGGCGCATCCTCCGTCAGATCCATCAGCCGTTGCTGGATACGGTTGAGGCTGTCCTCTAAGCACAGCGACAGTACCGTTCCTTTTTCTGTCTGCAGATTCCAGAATGGTTTTCCCTGCGCTACCCGCAGAGAAAGCAGGAGGAGCAACCACGATTTCCCAGTCTTGGCAGCTCCGGCTAAGATATGAAGTCCCTGCGGCAGCAACCCATCCACCACAAACCGAATCTGAGGCAGACGCATATCCAGCAGGGTTTGTCCGTCTACTGTTTTGATTTTTTCTTTTTTCATGCTGTTTTCCTTTCGTAGTTTTGAGTTTGTTTGATTTCCATATCGGCACAATCATATATGCGCACCAACTCCTTTCCGTTTTTGCGGGCAAAACAAAAATACCCGCACATACAGACTGCGAAAACACAAGTAAGCGAACGGCATTGGTTCGCTTTCAAATGTTCCGCGCCTATGTATGTACGGGTATCTACTGAAAAATGGCGCTTTATAATTCAATTGTTTATATTCATTCAGAGCTTATCTGAATTATTTTTAGTATATCGCAAAGAACAAATGTTTGTCAAGGCCTTTGTATATTTATTTAAGAACTGGGCAATACTATTTAGTTTGCCACAGAGAAGCTGACCGAGTTCATCACACCCGGTCAGCTTTTTTCTGCTGTTTTACTTTTCACTGCTGTGCCTGAACTTTTTGCCGTTGTTGACAAGCTTTCCGCTTTCACCGGGGGAAAGGATTATCTCTCGTCCGAAACAAGATATGATTACAGTACGGTCTGAACCATTGAAGAATTCCAGGCTGTTCACATCCGTATCGTACAGACGCAGAGAGAATGGATAGACGAAAAATCGGATTTGACATTCCTCTCCGAACAGGACGGAGTCTGTAACCATACCGAGATGGATGAATCGGGGCAGAGGCTCGCTCTCCGTCCCGTCTTCGTAAACATAGGTGACCTTTTGAACCAGCGCATCCTTCTCATAGAGATATATTCTCGCACCGATTTTCTTCAAATGACTTTGCATAATGTCCGACCTCTTTCTGCCGTTTGGCAACACAAACAGATATCACAAAACAGC
>CALXBC010000034.1 GCA_944386455.1 uncultured Clostridia bacterium
ATCAAGGAGTTTTTATTCTGTCCATAGCTAAAGCTCTTTTCCCACTGGCAGAGCCAGTGGTTGTCCTACGAAAACAAATGTCCCGGTGCAGAACACACCGGGACATGCCTTTGAAATTGTAATGTCTGAATTACTTCGCAATTACGTCTTTCAGTGCTTTGCCTGCTTTGAAAGCCGGAACTTTCTTTGCCGGAATGTTCATCTTCTGCTTGGTTGCAGGATTGATGCCTTCTTTTGCAGCACGCTCACGGACTTCAAAGGTACCAAAGCCTACCAGCTGCACTTTATCGCCTTTGGCGAGAGCATCTGTAACTGCCTCAATTACGGCAGATACTGCTTTGTCAGCATCTTTTTTTGTGAGGTTGGCTTTTTCAGCGACTGCGCTGATCAATTCAGTTTTGGTCATAGTTTTTACCTCCGTAAATTTTTTAATATCCTCAAAAGCAGAACTGCTTTTAATGGCTCATTTCTTTTGCACGCTTCCACAAGCGGTTAAGCTCATCCAACGGTGCTTCCTTCAAATCAAGCTTTTCCTCTCCGGCGAGCTGCTCAACCCGTTCAAAACGGCGCATAAACTTTTCTGTCGAACGGGACAACGCTTCCTCTGCATCCGTTTTGGAAAATCGTGCCACGTTAACCGCTGCAAAAATCAGATCGCCCAGTTCCTCTTCCACTGCTGTAGAATCATCAGATGCCAGAGCTTCCTTCAGTTCTCGGACTTCGCTCTCCAAGTCAGCCATGGCCTGGCCTGTCTCATCATAGTCAAAGCCTGCCCGTGCGGCACGCTGCTGTACCTTCTGCGCACGCATCAGCGCAGGCAGGGCACTCGATACCGCAGCCAGCGTCTCTGCAGCTGTCTGCTGTCCTTTTTCCTTCTTCTTAATGCTGTCCCAGTTTGCCAAAACCTGTTCCGCATTATCCGCCGTAACATCTGCAAAAATATGCGGATGACGGACAATCAGCTTCTTGCAAATCCCGTCTGCAACATCATCAAAGCTGAAATTTCCCTTTTCCTCTTCCATCCTGGCATGGAACACAACCTGCAGCAGAACGTCTCCAAGTTCTTCCTTTAAAAGCGGCATGTCCTCCCTGTCAATCGCCTCTGCTGCTTCATAGGTCTCTTCAATCAGATTTTTACGGATCGACTGATGTGTTTGTTCTCTGTCCCAAGGGCAGCCGTCCTCCGAGCGAAGCAGCCTCATAATGGTGAGCAGATCCTCGATGTTATACTTTTCTTTGTACTTAAAATCCATGAAAACCGCCTCAGTATAGCGGGGCTGTATTGACTGAACCGCCCCAAATTCTGCTCCAAACCGACTCTGAAAAGACCATTTGAAATGTTACAATACCTATATTACCCTATTATTCCGCGTTTTTCAAGTACTTTTGCAATTTTTTCTCCTTTTGGAAGCATTAAAATATCATCTTTTGAAATCGCACGCAGTAAAATTAAGGAAACCGCATAAATCAACACACCGACCAGGATCGCTGCAAGGGTAACCAAATCCCCCATGCTTTCCGGCAGAACATGCCGCAAAAGGCCGTTTGCCGCCCACGCACCGCCTCCCATCAAAGCAGCCGCAACCAATGGCTTAACAAAGACACTGATAATATTTGGCACCACCTTAGTATGGCGGCACAGCGCGGTCATCGCCAATATCAGAATCACAACATAGCACAGCAGCGTACCGACAGCCGCACCGCGGATATTCAGCTGCGGTATCCCAACCAGTGTAAAATTGCAGATCAGCTTTATCAGCGCACCCAAAATCATCAGTACCACCGGAACGTTGATTTTCCCGACAGCCTGCAGCATATTATAAACGGGAGTCGTGATCGAAACAAAGATGCAGGCAATCCCCAAAATGGCCAGTATCGGACTGCCGATTGCTGCAGTGTCCTCGTTATACAAAAGCTGCATGATCGGTTCGCTCAAGGCGCAAAGGCCAATCCCCGCCGGAATTGCAAGCAGGGATGTGATACGCAGCACCGACTCGATGTTCCGCTTTGTGCCTCTGATATCCTTCCGCGTCCAACAGACTGTAATATTCGGCAAAGCGCTTTTTCCAAACGCAACACATAGTGACGGAACCAGATTGAACAGCGACAGCACCGCAACCGAATAAACGCCCCACAACTCGTCAGGAATCATGTCCACCGGAATATCCGTCGGCATATGGCTGCCATACATCTGCATGATAACATCTGTAAAATGTTCTGCGACGCCGTTCAGCCGCCATTTGATAGAAAACACATCTATGACTGTTGTCAGATTCGTTGCAAGGGATCCGATCGATACAGGAATTGCAATTTTCAGCAAACGAATCAGCAGTGTTTTTCCCGACATTGCACGCGGCGAAGCAGCCAGCTCTTCCCGCGTGATACCGTCACCTCTCAGCTTATGGCGAAGCATCAGGAAAAGCGTGCCGACCAGCGTGCTGACCGTTACACCAAGCGTCGCCGCCAAGGCTGTATACGGTGCTGCTGCCATCTGAACCTGCTTCTGGATAGCATCTATTTTATCTTGTCCTGTCAATTCTGCCGGAATCTGAATCGGCGTGCCAAATACCGTCTGGCTGGAAATATACTGCTGCTGTGCCAGCTTAATAATGATAAACGCCATTGCCAAACCGCTCAACAGCTTAATCAGCGCCTCGATGATCTGGGAAACCGCAGTTGGATTCATGTTGCGCAGTCCCTCATAATATCCGCGGTAGGCTGACATGATACAGCCAAAAAACACCGCGGGTGCAATCGCCAGCACCGCCCAGACAGCACCAGGAGATTCCTGAATCGTCACAAACGGTTTTGCAAAGGCGGCCAGCAAAAGCATGGCAATAAGACCGACAATAAAAAATGCCAGCAAAGCGACTCGAAAGATCTTTCTGCTGTCCCGATAACGTCCTCTCACAGAGGTTTCCGCCACCATCCGTGCCACTGCGACAGGCATCCCGGCCACACAAACCGAATAAATCGGAACAAACAAATTATATGCCGAGCCAAAGTACCCGGAAGCCACGTTCCCGATCAAATTGTTCAGTGGTATTTTAAACAGAGCGCCAATCAGCTTGACCAGCACCGTAGCCATCACCAAAATGGCAGCGCCCTGCAAAAAATTCTGTCCAGTTCTCTTTTTGCCCAAAGCAACACACCCTTTCAGGACAAATCACTGTACCGGCACGAAAAAATCGTTTTAATCATACCACTTTTTGGCAGCCAACACAATATTTATTTCAAATAATTCAGAATTTTTTCATTTGCCGCCAGAAATTCCGCCGTGATTTTTTCGATATCCAAGGTTGGATATTCTCCGTTTTGATATAGCACACGTCCGTTTACAACGGTCATGATAACATCACTCCCCTGCGCCGCATAGACCAGATTGCTCAACGCATCATGCTCCGGTCTCATGTACGTTCTGTCGCAGTCAAGCACAGCAAAATCAGCTTTATTTCCGACCTTGAGCACGCCGGTGTCCATCCGTCCTTGTGCTCTGGCGCCGTTCACAGTCGCCATTGCTAAGGTCTCCGCCGGCGTACAAAGCTCCGGATTCTGTCTGACTCCCTTGTGCAGAAGCGCCGCCAGCTTCAGCTCCTCAAACAGATTGAGATTATTATTGGAGGCGCAGCCATCCGTTCCCAGCGCAACATTGACTCCTTTTTCCAGCATCAGAGGAACATTTGCCACGCCGCTGCCGAGCTTCAGATTACTGACAGGACAGTGAACCGCAGATACTCCTTTTTCCGCCAGGATATCCATGTCGCTGTCTGTCAGAAAGACACAGTGCGCCGCCGTGGTCGGAGAATCGAAAATCCCCATGGCATTCATATACTCTGCAGGCGTCATTCCATGCCGCTCCATACATTCCCGCGTTTCCTTTTCTGTTTCCGCCAGATGAATGTGGATGCCTGCCCGGACTGACTGTGCATACTCTGCCATTCTTCGCACGATTTTAGGGGTTGATGTATACTCACCATGAATACACATATCTACTTTTATTCGGCCGTCTGCCGCATTATGCCACTTTTCAAACAAGGTACGGCTTTCCTGAAACGCCGGAAGCTCCTCCAGCGCAGAATCGTCAAAACAGAGCAGTCCGCGGCTGATATTCACCTTGATCCCGCTTGTTTCCACCGCCGCCGCGATCTCATCGCAAAAATTATACATCTCTGTAAAGGAAGTGACGCCGAATCGAAGCATTTCTGCGATTCCAAGGCAGGAAGCCGCATAAACGCTCTGCGCGTCAAGCTGGTCCTCGTAAGGGAATATCCGCTCATTCAGCCACCGGTCCAGCGGAAGGT
The DNA here is from genome assembly GCA_944386455.1 of uncultured Clostridia bacterium. GTDB lineage: Bacteria > Bacillota > Clostridia > Oscillospirales > Ruminococcaceae > HGM13222. The sequence goes on from CALXBC010000034.1 coordinate 4,302, forward strand.
TTTCCCCGTATCCCCGCAGCAGCGTCATCGGCACATGGGTATGCGCATTAACAAGGCCGGGGAGCATCAGCTTATTTTTCCCGTCAAAGCACTGCTGTCCTTCTGCATTTGGCATTGTGTCCCCAATATATACAATACTGTCATTGGAAGTTTGAACATACTGGTGCTTTTTTATGCGAAACGTTTCATCCAGTACTGCGATATCCTGAAAAATCATAATCTTTTTCCTTTCGTCCAAAACATTACGGAACCGGCCTGCGGAATACTGCCTACATCAGCTGCAGCGTATGCCTGATCAGCGAAACGAAGCTGTCAGAAACGCGCCCTGCTACTTCAACCACCTCGTCGTCATTAATCGCGCAGTCCGAAATTCCCGCCGCCATATTAGAAATGCAGGAAATCCCCAGAACCTCGATCCCGCACTGATTAGCGGCGATCACTTCGGGCACCGTCGACATTCCCACTGCATCCGCCCCCAGAACCCGCAGAGCACGGATTTCAGCAGGCGTTTCAAACTGTGGTCCGGGCATATAAGCATATACTCCTTTTTTCAAGGAAACGCCGCAAGCATTCCCGGCCTGTTCCGCCAGGCTGCACAGTCTTTTGGAATATGCCTGCGACAGGTCAAAAAAGCGCTGGCCGAATGCTGAAATATTCGTTCCGCGTGCAGGACTCTCGTCAAAGAATTTGATATGGTCTTCAATCAGCATCAAATCGCCCGGCCGGAAGGCTTCATTGATGCCGCCAGCAGCATTTGTCACAATCAGCTTTTCTATGCCCAGCAGCGAAAAGACCCGCACCGGGAACGCGACCTGCTCCATGGAATATCCTTCATAATAATGGAATCGCCCGGACATCATCAAAACGTTCTTTCCGCCAAGCGCTGCACAGACCAGCTCGCCCTTATGAGACGCTACGGTTGAACGTGGAAACAGAGGGATATCGGCATACGGAAGCCGCTGTGCATGTTCAGCTTCCTGCGCAAGCCTTCCCAGCCCCGAGCCAAGGATAATTGCAATCGTCGGAACTTCGGATATATTTTCCCGGATAAATTCTGCTGCTCTTTGATAATCGTTTAACTGATATGCCATCAAAAATTCCCGCTTTCTGCCGAAAGGCAGGGCGTGGATAACCGCGCCCTGCCGCTTTTATTTTCTTTATTCGTCTTCTTCACAGCCGCAGCTGTCATCCGATTGGGGTTCAGCTTCTGTTCCGTCTTCCTGCACCGGCAGCTTACTGCCGCATTTTTGACAGTAATAGGCTTCCTTGGGATTTTTGGTCTGACAGCAGGGGCATTCCTTTGCCTTTTGCAGCACCGCGATTTTATCACGGATTTTTTTCAAATCCCCGCGTTTGTCATCAATCTCCTCTACCAGAGAAGCCACAAGCTCCGGATTCTCATAATGCGCCTTCTGCATGCTATACACCGCGCTGCCGAGCTTCTCATACAGCGCTTTGATATCGGTATTCACCTGCATAGCCGACAGTTTCAGCTTTGATATTTCCACCAGTTCCTCTGTCTTTTTTCCGGCAGCACTCGCCGCCTGCTTGGCTTTTCCAAAGATATCTTCGATCATGACGCTCTCCTTTTCTCTGCCGGACATTGCTTCAAACGGTTTTACAGCCGGCAGGCCCGCAAAACACCGTATATTGCCATCAACTTTGCCTATATTATAACCATTTTCCGCCAAAAAATCAAGCAGGAGCCCGGATGCTATCCAATAAATTCCCGCAAAAGCGAGTCGGCCGGAACAACCTCTTTTTCCAGATCGTAAAACAAATCTAAAATTTTGCCAAGCGCTTTGCATCTGTCAGAATAGGGGCTGTCGTCAGGCACCTCTGCCAGAATTGGCAGCAGGTCGTGATGAAAGATCATCGGCTCATAAAAATAGGTGGAATCGATCCAGAAATCTGCCGTTGTTCGATACGGGCGAATGTAAACATCCTCTCCCGTCACAACGTGCTTCCACATATTCAGTGTATTCACCGCGCTTGAAGAGCGAAAATGATAGTCCCGCACGATCCGCCGGATCAAACGAATATTGCGGGAATTGAGCACGACTCTGCCGTCCAGCTCGAACTCACTTTTCGGACTGATATACAGCTTGCAGAAGCTGCCTGCATAGTGTTCTCCCGTGATAATAGGGTTGAGCGCATGAATACCCTCGATGATAACAACAAAGTTATCATCGATTTTCAGGTCAATCACCTGGTCGCTGCGGCAGCCGGTATTGAAATCAAAAACAGGCGCCTGCGCGTGATTGGTTTCCAGCAAATCTTTAAAAAACCGATTTAAACAGTCGAGGTCCAGCGCGTTGACGCTCTCAAAATCGCGCATCCCGTCCTCCAGGAAAGGAAGATCATCCCGATTAAAGAAAAAGTTGTCCAGAGAGACATAGACCGACTCGATCCCGTCCTTTTTCAGTTGTTTTCTCAGCTTTGAGGCCGTGGTCGTTTTACCGGACGCAGACGGCCCTGCCAGCAGAACGACCTTATACCGCTCTTTATTTTCACAGATATGCCTTGATATTGCAGAAAGCTGTTCATGATAATGCTCTTCCGCCATCTGTACCAGCCGCATCGGCTCCGACTTGGCCAAATGGTTGTAAAAGGGCAGTGAGAGCCGTTTTTTCACAATATGTTCGTTCATTGGTCCATCCCTTCCTGCTGCTGACTTTTATTTTCAAATATATGCCGAGAGCACACAGATTATATGTTTATTCTATCCCATACCTTTGTACAAATAAACAGAAACTTTTAAATAAATTTATAAGACGTCTCTTTTTTCCCGCGCCCTGTTTTCTGCTTCCTTGAAAAAGGCATAGACCGGCTGAAGCTCTTTGAACCCCTCTGACACCACAGAAGACAATCGGTCTGAAAATAGCAGAGAAAAATCCTTGCTGTTGTGCAGATAGGAAATATTTTTTCGGTCGAGCCAGTAACGCAGGCGCTCCGGCTGCTCCGGGAACCGGCTTCGTTTATAGCAGTCCCCCTCCAATGCAAACAAACTGGAACTGCTCCGTGCTTTTTCCGCTTTTCGAAACAGAGGACTGTCCGCCAATATCAGTTCCCGCATGGCTTCCAGCGTTTTCGGCGGCGTCTGCCAATAGCCGCAGCCATAACGGAAGCCCATTGGAGAGAATTCCAATACAAGGGCGCAGGGCGTATCATATATCTTTTTATCCCGGGAAAAGGCACACCACATCACATCCCGGTATAAAGCTTTATCTTTGGTAAACCGGGTATCCCGGTTGATTCTGGATATCGCCCGTGAAGGAACGGCAATGATATCGGGGTCGATTTCCGCCGCGCAGACAGCCAGCTGCTGTGCCAGTTCCAAAAGCGGCTGTTTCACATATTTTTGATATTCTTTCCGGTGCCCCAAAAACCAGCTTCTGCTGTTTTGAATGCGGTTTTCCACCAAAAAGTCCAGCGTTTCCTTTGAAAGCGCCATTTTATTTTCCTCCCGTATTTCAGCATCCGTCCGCGATACGATAAATCAGCTCTTCGGTGTCGTTCCATCCAAGGCAGGGATCGGTGATGGACTTTCCATATACCCGTTGGGAACCGATGGGCTGGTTTCCTTCCACCAGATAGCTTTCCACCATGACACCTTTCACCAGCGACCGGATTTCAGGATTATACCGCCGGCTGTGCAGGACTTCACTGACGATGCGCAGCTGTTCCTTGAACTGCTTGTTGGAATTGGAGTGGTTGGCATCCACGATTGCCGCCGGATTTTTTAAATCCAGCTTTTGATACATCTCCAGCAGCCGCGCCATATCCTCATAATGGTAGTTTGGGATGCTGGTTCCATACTTGTCCACACCGCCCCGCAGAATCACATGGGCAAGCTCGTTTCCGTCGGTCGTCACATCATAGCCGCGGTAAATAAAGGTATGCGGATGCTGCGCGGCGATAACGGAATTGAGCATTACAGACAGGTCGCCGCTGGTGGGATTCTTCATACCAACGGGGATGTCCATCCCGCTGGCAGTCAGGCGATGCTGCTGATTTTCAACCGAGCGTGCGCCGATCGCCTCATAGGACAAAATATCATCCAGATAGCTGCGGTTTTCCGGATAGAGCATCTCGTCTGCCGCCGTCAGCCCGGTTTCGGCGATCGCACGGATGTGCATTTTTCGGATGGCAATGATTCCAGCCAGAAGATCGGGAGCCTTGTCGGGCTCCGGCTGGTGCAGCATTCCCTTGTAGCCTTCTCCCGTTGTCCGCGGCTTGTTGGTATAAATCCGCGGAATCAGCAAAAGCCTTTCAGATACCTTGTCATTGAGCGCCGCCAGTCTGCCGACATATTCGCAGACAGCATCCTCATTGTCCGCGGAACACGGACCGATGATGACAAGAAATCTGTCAGACTTCCCGGTAAATACATCGCGAATCTCCCGGTCTCTTTTTTCCTTGACCGCTGCCAGCTCCTTTGACAGCGGATATTCTTCCTTCAGGAGCGCCGGCAGCGGCAGCTCCTTATTGATTTTCATTCCCATTATGCCTCTTCCGCCGGATCTGCGGCGGTCTCCTTTTCCGATTTATGTTTCTTTCCATTCTTCCAGCAAGGCGCGGACTTTGTCTTTTCGCCGCAGCACCTCGTCAAAATGGGTCATATACTCATAAGGATATTTGTAGTTAAAAATCCGTTCTATCTGATGACTTTCCTGGTTCACAAGCTTTGTCACCGCTGCCCCGCCGCAGGCAAGAACCGTATGTACCTCTTCCATCATATAAATGTTGTACAATCCCTCAAAGCCTTTTTTACAGTAACCCACGTTTTCCAGATTTCCCGGCGTGTTTTTCTGTTTATACAGGTAATATGGCAGATATCCGCTCTCCAGCAGCCTGCGCTGGGCATAGTCCACCATTGCTTCCACCGGATTGGCCAGTTCCTTGACCGAAAAGCAGCCTTCTGCCATCAGTGTGGATGCGCGCTTGACTGAAAGCGTATGCACCGTAATATTTTCAGGCTCCAGCTTTATCGCCTGCTCTATCGTATTTTGAAAGCTCTCCTCCGTATCTGCCGGCAGTCCGGCAATAAAATCCATATTGATGCAGGTATGTCCCACCCTGCGCGCCATTTCATAACAGCGGACAACGTCTGCCGCAGTATGCTTCCGGCCGATTGCCTCCAGCACCCGATCGTTAAAGGTCTGCGGATTGATGCTGATGCGGGTGACTCCTGCCTCCTTTAAAACACGCAGCTTTTCCTCTGTAATGGTATCTGCTCGTCCGGCTTCCACCGTATATTCCCGCAGTTCTGACAGCGGGAAACACTCCGCTACGCACCCGCATAGCTGCCGCAGCTGCTCTGCGGAGAGCGAGGTCGGCGTTCCGCCGCCGAAATAAACGGTCTCCAGCCGAAGGCTGAGAGTCCTCATCAGTTCTGATGTATATCGAATCTCCCGCATCAGATGCTCCACATACCCGGGCAGCAGCTTCTGAACATTTTTGTTCCCGATCGACTGGGAAACAAAGGAACAGTAGCTGCACCGGGACGGACAGAATGGAATTGAAATATAAAGACTGACGGAATTTTTCTGCGACAAAGCAAACGCCGGCTTCTGAACTTCATAGATCATGTGGCACAGACGGATTTTATCTTCCGATACCAGATAATCTTCCCGGAACTGGCGGTCGGTCTCAGACAGCGGATTTCCCCGTTCCTCGTCCCAGTGCAGGTTTTTCACCGGACGAATCCCAGTCAGAATGCCCCACTTGGGGCGAATCCCCGTAACCTCGGACAAGATTCGATATATCATCTGGCACAGGAGCCGCTCACAGAATTTTTTACTCCTGGCAGCATCGTTTGTAATCACACGGTGCATGCGAATGAAGCGTCCATCCAGTCTGACTGCGGCCAGCAGCCAGGTATGGCTGGCTCCCCGCTTTTGTCTGGTAATGATCAGCTGGTCCCGCGAAAGATCGGCAGCCTCATACTCCAGCTCGATTTTGCGGCAGTGAAAAAACAGCTTGCAGACGCTTTCCAGCTCATATTTATATTGCTGACCAATAAAAACAAGGGTCATTGATCCTGCCATGCGGTCGCAAATCGCCGCATTCCTTTCTGATGTATTTAATCCTCTCTGAGCATCCGCAGATAGGGATTGCAGTTTCGTTCCCGGTCAAGGGTGGTCTGTTCGCCATGTCCGCTTAAAACTGTGTAATCTCCTTCCAGAGCTTCCAGTCTTTTCAGCGACTCACTGATCTGCGCATAACTGCCATTCGGAAAATCTGTCCGCCCAATAGAACCTGCGAACAGCGTATCACCGGAAAACAGGGTCTCGCCAACCAGAAAGCAGACCGAACCCGGTGTGTGCCCGGGCGTGTGGATCACCTGAAATACCAGCTCATCCAGCACTGCCCTGTCCCCGTCCTGAAGCAGCACATCTGCTGCAACGGGGCGGTAATCTTCCCCAAACATAGCGGCAAGGTTTTTGACAGGACTTGTCAGCATCTCTCCGTCCAGTTCATGGACGGCTATCTCTGCTCCTGTAGCTTGTTTCAGCTCCCACACTGCCGCAATATGATCAAAATGCCCATGGGTAAGCAGTATCTTTTTCGCAGTCAGTCCGTTTTTTCCCAGATAGGAAAGGATTTCTTCCGCTTTTCCTCCCGGGTCGATGACTGCGGCATTTCCCTGATCTGACGTGACGATATAGCAGTTTTCTCCAAAGCCATTGGTTTCGATAGTGATGATATTCATATGCTTTTCCTTTCTTAACAGACTACTTTCCGGAACGCTCGACCGCAATCACGCCTTCTATTTTTGCCAGCCGCTGAATAATGTTTTTCAGCTGTTCCACCCCGGCGATCCCGATTCCGATTACAATATTGGCGTTACCGTTTTTCAGCTCCCGCGCATTGACTTCGTGAACAGGTACTCGAAAATTTGCCAGAGTCAAAGAAATATCCGCCAGCAGCGAATTGCGGTTGTGCGCCACAATATCCAGCGTCGCACGATAGCTGACCGCCGCGTCATCCGCCCAATGGGCGCTGATCCAGCGCGCCTTTTGTTCCTCTGTTTTGGCGCCGTTGATATAGTTTACACAGTCCTTTTTGTGGATGGACACACCATGCCCGCGGGTGATGAAGCCGACAATCTCGTCTCCGGGGAGCGGGTTGCAGCACTGAGAAAATTTAACCAGGCAGTTGTCGATCCCTTCCACCACAACACCGCTGTTGTTTTTCGTACGGCTGCGATAAGTCACCAGCTCCGGTTCCACAGCCGGCTCTGCGGTTCGCTCGTTCTGTTTGACCAGCTTCGTATAGTCCTCTTTTACACGAGGCATGATTTTGGAGAGCAAAATGCCGCCGTACCCAATCGCGGCATAAAAATCGTCTGTGGATTCGCAGTGCTGCCGCCTGGCGAGCTCGCTGATAAACGCGTCCAGTGCTTCCTCATCCAGATTGATGTTGTTGCGTTTAAATTCGCGTTCCAGCTCGTTTTTACCCTCTTCTATGTTTTCCTCCCGCCGTTCCTTTTTGAACCATGCCCGGATCTTGCTTCTGGCTTCGCTTGTTTTGGCGAGCTTCAGCCATTCACGGTTCGGCTCGTGAGAAGGAGAGTTTGTCGTGATGATATCAACGATCTGACCGGTTTTGACCTGATAATCCAGCGGCACCATCCGTCCGTCCACTCTGGCGCCGACCATCCGGTTGCCAACCGCACTGTGAATGGCATAGGCGAAGTCGATGACGGTGGAACCAAGCGGCAGACTCTTGACGTCTCCTTTCGGAGTAAATACAAAAACCTCCTCAGAGCCAAGGTCGGTCTTGATGGTCTTGACCAAATCCTCCGCGTCCTCGGATTCCTGCTGGCTCTCGATGATCTGCCGAATCCAGGCAAGCCGTTCCTCCATCTTTTCCTTGCCTTGGATTCCTGCCTTGTATTTCCAATGCGCAGCGATTCCATACTCAGCGGTGTAGTGCATGTCCCAGGTGCGAATCTGAATCTCGAACGGGATTCCTTCTTTCCCGATCACAGTAGTATGCAGCGACTGGTACATATTCGGCTTCGGCGTCGAAATATAGTCCTTGAACCGATTGGGGATCGGGGTGAACAGGTCATGCATGATGCCCAGAATGTTGTAGCACTCAATCACCGTCGAAGTGATGATTCGCACTGCATAAATATCATAGACCTCGTCAAAGCCCCGCCCTGCCATATAGACCTTGCGGTAAATCCCATACAGGCTTTTTACCCGTCCGTCGATATGCGGTTCCAGTCCATACTGTTTCAGGCGCTCACTGATCCGAGCCTTGATATCCTCGATAAATTTTTCTCTGGCATCCTTTTTGAGCGCCAGTGTGTTCTCAATTTCCCGACAGGCGATCGGATCGAGGTAATGAAGAGCGATATCTTCCAATTCCTCTTTTACCGCCCGGATACCAAGCCGATGGGCGATCGGCGCATATATTTCCATGGTTTCCAGCGCGGTGTCCCGCTGCTTCTGAGGCGGCTTGTACTGCAGGGTCCGCATATTGTGGAGCCGGTCGGCCAGCTTGATGATGATGACTCTGATATCCTGTGCCATAGCAAGCAGCATCTTGCGGACGTTTTCAGACTGCTGTTCCTCCTTGGTGGAAAGCGGCACCTTGCCCAGCTTTGTCACGCCGTCCACCAGCAGGGCAATATCATGGCCGAACTGTCTGGAAACATCCTCCAGTGTAATGTCCGTGTCCTCGACCACATCATGCAGCAATGCTGCTGTCAGCGTGTCGGAATCCATTCCGAGCTCCGCCAGAATATAGGCTACCGCGATAGGATGGGAAATATAAGGCTCGCCCGACACCCGTTTTTGCCCTGCGTGTGCCTGTTCCGCCAGCAGATAGGCCCCTTTGATTTTCTCGCGGTCATAAGGCCGCTCCGATTTCACCAAAAAGTCATCCAGCATTTCAAACGTATAGGTCATCATAAAAACTCATATTCCTCCGAACAGCAATCACATTCAAATTTCCGCCAGTCTATGTAAAATCCCGGATGAGGCAAGCTCCACCCGTTTTTCCTCTTCGGGCAGTGTGATTCCTGTGCCAAGCGGAGACAGGCAAATCAGCCCCAGCTCGTCCAGAATATCCAGGATCACCCGAAATTTACAATAGTTCAATCCATTTTTCCAGAGCTTCAAATACAACAGGTCGATATCGTCAGAGAAGCCGCCGTTTTTTCGCAGCAGCTTATAAATTACGCCCAATTCATCCCGGGTCGGAACGATCCTGCGCTTTAGCCTGGGATCGACTGCTTCTCCGCGGGACAGCCGCTCATACGCGGTCTTTGCATTGAAATAGCGGGATTCCTCAAAGTCTGCAGGTCTGATATCCTTTACCTTGGCTGAAACTGAACGCCGCCCGTTGTATTCATTGATGCCGACGGACACTGCAACATCGACCGAATCTCCTGTAGCATATGGGAACCGCTCGGTGCTTATTCCAAAATACAGCGCCTGTACTGTCCGCCGCCCCGCATCACACAGTGTCAGACGGATATGCCTGTTTTCAGACAACGGACGGATCTCTGCAATTTTCATGCTGCGCAGCAGAAAGACCGGCGGCTGGTTTTCTGCGCCAAACGGTTCGAGCAGATTCAGCTGCTCGACGTTTTCCAGCGTCAGCATATCCGCACTCAATTCACAGTCAATTGACAGGGATACCTGCGGCATCTCGTCAAAATTTTTGGCGGCATACTCATTGACTGCACATTCAAAAGCGTCGATATCTGACACCGCAAGGCTCATCCCGGCGGCCTGTTTATGTCCGCCGAATTTTGTCAGGTAGCCGCTGCAGGCCGACAGCGCCCGAAAAAGAGAAAACTCCCCGCAGCTTCTGGCGGAGCCGCGTGCCTCACCGCCCGAGCAGGACAATAGTATGTTTGGCTTGGAAAAGCGTTCCAGCACCCGGGCAGACACGATGCCGACCACGCCGTGATGCCAGCCCTCTCCCGCCAGCACCAGCACCCGTTTCTTTAGTTTCTCCGGATGAGCCGTCAAAATGCGCTCGATATCTGCCATAATAGCTGCTTCCTGCTGCTGGCGTTCCTGGTTAAGTGTGTTAATCTGTCCGGCAAGCTCTGCCGCGTGTTCCTCATCCTCACAGAGCAGAAGCTCCATCGCCAAATTTGCGGAGCCCATTCGCCCGGCGGCATTGATCCGCGGCACAATGCCAAAAGCGATATTTTCAGCGGTCAGCTTTTTCTCTGATAAGCCTGCAATTTCCAACAAGGCGTTAAGTCCCACATTTTCACTGTTTTGGAGCAGTTCCAGCCCCTGCCGGACAAGCAGTCTGTTCTCCCCTGTCAGCGGCATGACATCCCCGATCGTACCGATTGCCGCAATATCACCAAAGTATTCGACTGCGCTGTCCATATTGCCGTCTTCCATTGCCGCGACCAGCTTGAGCGCGACCTCTGCACCGCAGAGGCAAGGAAATTCACAGTCAGAGTCCTTTCGGTGGGGATCAACCACGGCGACCGCATCAGGCAAAGCTTCCCCCGGCTGATGATGGTCTGTGACGATGACCTCCATCCCAAGATGATTGGCAAGCGATATCTCATCGAGAGCCGATATCCCGTTATCCACAGTTACAAGCAGACCGACGCCGTCAGCCGCAAGTTTTTCGACCGCTCCACGGTTGAGGCCATAGCCTTCTCCGTCCCGTTCGGGAATGTAATAGGTCACTTCGGCACCTATGGTGGTAAGATACTGGTACAGGATCGCAGTGGCCGTCACACCGTCACAGTCATAATCTCCATAAACTGCAATTCGTTCGCCGGAGTCGACTGCTTCCCGGATGCGTTCTGCCGCGGCTTCCATATCAGGCAGCAAAAACGGGTCGGACAGTTCTCCCGCCCCGTTGAGAAAGTCTTCCACTGCCAGCGGAGAATCCAGACCGCGGCTGACCAGAATGTCACTGAGCAGCTTCGGCAGACCGTATTCTTCGGATAAAAGCCTGGACTTCTCCGCCGATATGGTGTTCATTTCCCAATGTCTGATTACCATTTCCCGAAGCCCTCTTTTCTGATACAAACTCTAATATTTTATTTTATCATGATTTTTCTTGCATTGCAAGAAAAATCAACCGACGGTTACAGTTTGTCTTGTAGGATTACAATAGATATTGGACAGGTAGAGTAAAAAAAGGATGAAGGATAAGGCCTCATCGGTTATAGTTAAGTTACGACACAACAACTATACGAGAGGAGACCAGATCCTTCATGAATAAGAGTATAACACAGGACATGGCATATCGGCAATCCCTGATGAAATATGCAGAGAAATATGGCGTCAGCCGCGCCAGCCGGAAGTACAACAAAAGCCGGTCGTATATCTACTTCTGGAAAGCTCGCTGGGACGGAACACCCGACTCTCTTGCCTGCCAGTCAAGGAAGCCTCACAGCCACCCTAACCAGCATACCGAAGCGGAGCTGAAGCTAATCCGGGACTTGCGGCGAAGAAACCCTCACGCCGGCCTAGTTGTGTTCTGGGTAAAGCTGATGTAAAGTACATTCCAAAGCCGTATGAAAAAATGCAGTATCCGGAGGCTTTTGAAGAACACAGCACATAGACCATTTACTGCAGCGTTTTCCGTTTCCGATCGAGTGCATTCAGGCCGACAACGGCTCTGAATTTACAAAGCGTTTAGGGAATCGTCAAAATTCCTTTATGAAGCCTCTCAATTGGCTTTCTCCTGCTCACTGCATCCATGCCTATATTTCTTCTGGTCTCGTTTTTTAATTTTGTAACATATCATTGACAAACCGACACAGACAAAATTTTCCACAGGGAATTGAAGCCTGCATGCCTGACAGTCTCATAACAGATATGGAGTACTTTTCAATATGCACATGCGCGGCAGCCGGACGGCAATATCGATAATGGACGATTCCGAGATGGGATGCCGGCCTGCCCCGCAGGGATGGGATTTGCTTTCAAACAGACGGCCGCTGTTTTCCATAAAGTACACGATATGCTTTGGGAGAGATTCCATATCTTTTTTTGAACATCTTGGAAAAATTGAACAGGTCTGTATATCCGCAGCACCCCGCAGCTTCCTTAGGAGTATATCCACAAGCCGTCATATAAAAGGCGGCTTTTTCCATGCGGTAATCCAGCAAGTATGCCTGCGGGGATTTTCCCACATATTTTTTGAAAATCGTACTGAAATAGCTGCGGTTAAGATTTAATGCATCCGCAATCATCTGCACCGTGATTTTCTTGGCATAATTGGTATCAATAAAGTTCTTTGCCTGCAGTATGTATCGGGATATCTGCTCTGTTTCTTCGGCAGGCTGTTTTCTTCCCAGATAAGCGAGCATCTCATAAATTTTTCCGCAAGCAAAATATTCTGCGCAGTCGCCCATTTCCTGACACTTCAACAGGCTTGAAAAAACGCCTAAACAGCGCTCGGATGAAATCACATACTGATCGAATATATATGACAAATCCAGTGAAGATGAAAAGCCCGCCCAAATATAATGCCATGGATTCCTTGCATCAGCTGTATAAGTGCTCCACTGGCCGGGACGGATCAAAAACAAGTCCCCTGCCCCTAGACGGAACACTTTTCCTTCTGTTTCAAACGTTCCTTTGCCTGAAACGATATAATGAATCAGATAATATTCTCTTACAGCCGGGCCGAAGAAGTGTCCCGGACTGCATGCCTCTTCCCCTGCAATCAGAGGATTAACACCGGGCAATTCCTTATTCATCAGCAATATATCGTTTTTCATCTTCTCCCTCCTTGACACCTAACATTATAACAAATAACGGCAACATTATGCAATAGCTTGCCAATAAAATTTATGCTATACTGGTGACACAGAAGCTACGGGCGGAAGCTATTTTATGTAAACGGCTTCCGCTGCCTATAAAAGAAAGGATGGACCATATGAAAATTACATTTATGGGAGCAGGCAGCACGGTATTCGCCAAAAATGTCTTGGGCGATTGTATGTGTACCCCCTCTTTATGCGATGCCGAAATTGCTCTGTATGACATCGATGCCGACCGGCTTTCGGAAAGTGAAATGATGCTTTCCAACATCAATCAGAACATCAATCAGGGAAAAGCAAAAATCAACTCCTATCTCGGTGTCGAAAACCGCAAAAAAGCATTGGATCACGCTGATTTTGTAGTGAATGCCATCCAGGTGGGCGGATATGACCCCTGCACGATCACGGATTTTGAGGTTCCTAAAAAATACGGCCTGCGGCAGACCATCGGGGATACTCTCGGTATCGGCGGAATTATGCGGACGCTGCGCACGATTCCCGTTATGGAGGAGTTTGCCCATGACATCGAGGAGGTCTGCCCTGACGCATGGTTTTTAAACTACACCAATCCCATGGCAATGCTGTCCGGCTATATGCAGCGATACACCGGTGTAAAGACCATCGGGCTGTGCCACAGTGTCCAGGTCTGCTCTGAAACGCTGCTTCGGGAGCTTGGAATGGAAGACCGTCTGGAGGGTCGCAAAGAGCTGATTGCCGGAATCAATCATATGGGCTGGCTGCTGGAGATCAAGGACAAAAACGGTACAGACCTTTATCCCGAGATTCGCAGACGGGCGAAGGAAAAAAACGCATCCGAAAAACATTCGGATATGGTGCGGCTGGACTACATTGAAAAATTTGGTTATTATGTCACAGAATCCAGTGAACACAACGCGGAATACAATATGTTTTACCTCAAGTCAAAATATCCCGAGTTGGTAAACAGATTCAACATTCCGCTGGATGAATACCCCAGACGGTGTATCGCCCAGATTGAAGGCTGGAAAAAACAAAAGCAGGAATTGGTTCACAATCACGCGCTGACGCACGAACGAAGCAAAGAATATGCCTCTTATATCATGGAGGCTATGACAACTGATATTCCCTATAAAATCGGCGGAAACGTTCTCAATCAGGGCGGTATGATCGAGAATCTGCCGCGTGAGGCCTGCGTCGAGGTCCCCTGTATGATCGATGCGCAGGGGCTTCATCCCTGTCATGTCGGAAAGCTGCCAGTACAGCTGGCCGCGATGAACATGACCAACATCAATGTTCAGCTGCTGACAATCGAAGCAGCCGTGACCCGCAAAAAGGAACATATCTATCAGGCAGCCATGCTGGACCCTCACACAGCAAGTGAACTGTCACCGGATGATATCATAAAAATGGTGGATGAATTGATTGCTGCACACGGCAGCTGGCTTCCAAAATACAAATAACGAGCGTGTCGAAAAAGTCGGCACACTCTCGAGGGAAAAACACAATCACTGCGGCAAAGCCTTGTTCTGTGTTTTTCGACAGACTGAAATCACTTCTCTGCGCGGACGGCCATCGGCCGTTCCGCGTTTTTATTTTGATGCGGAGCGCAAATTCTACGCAGCATATTGTATAACCTGCCATCATTTTCACATCCTAATGAAAAAAGGCGGTGAGCGTTCATGTATCAATACTATTTAAAAGCAAGAAACGATCAAAATTATGATCTTATTATCCTCATCCGGCGGCAGGAAGCAGAATTCGGGCTGGACTTTTTTTCCGGCCGTTCTGACTTTGGCGCTTACGAACGGTTTGTACAGTATTTGACAGAACAAAACAAAAGGGTAAAAATCAAAACCATCCAAATTTTCATATCCGGTCTGTTGGTTGCTGTGATTCCGTTTAGCACGGCCGCTATCGCAGCAGCAGAAAGCCGTCACTTTTTTTCAATCACGGACAGTGTTCTGTATGCAGCGGATGAAGCGATCCGATCCGATACAAAATTCAATATGACCTATTTATACGGCGGAACGGTTTCCCAGCAGATCGAACAGGTGGAAGCTGTTGGTTCCTTTCAAACCGTATCACCAGGGTATTTTAATATCGACGCACAAGGCAATCTTTCCTTAAATGCGGTCAATACCACATTGATTGATCGAATGCACAAGCAAAACATCAAGGTGGTTCCCTTTTTGAGTAATCACTGGGATCGCAGCGCAGGAGAACGCGCACTTGACAATCCGCAAAGGCTTGCGGCACAAATTGTGGATGCCATTGAGCAATATAACCTGGATGGTGTAAATGTTGATATTGAAAACGTAACTGCCCGTTATCGGGATGCTTATACCGAGCTGGTTCGGCTTTTGCGGGAGAGTCTGCCCGCAGAAAAAGAAGTATCAGTCGCCGTAGCTGCCAATCCAAACGGCTGGACAGCCGGCTGGCATGGATCATATGATTATGCAGCTCTTGCAAAATATGCCGATTATCTGATGATTATGGCTTATGATGAGCATTGGGAAACCGGCTCTCCAGGCCCGGTTGCCAGTATTACCTTTGCCCAGCGCTCTATCGAATATGCACTCAAATATGCTCCGGCTGAAAAGCTGGTCCTAGGCATTCCTTTTTACGGACGGGTTTGGAGCGAAGACGGAAATTTTAATGGGAACGGGGTCAGCATACGAACGCTGGAAAAACTGCTGGATGAATATGACGCCGAGATCACCTATTCTGAAACAGAACAGTCGCCAAAAGCGGAATTTACAGTTCACCCCGGGGATAAAGTTTATTCCATCAACGGAAAAAAACTTACACCCGGAAAATATACTGTCTGGTTTGAGGATGAACGTTCTCTGGAAAGCAAGATCCAGCTGATTCACCAATATGATATCAAAGGGCTCGGTTCCTGGACACTGACACAGGCCACCGATTCCGTTTTGGGGCAGTTGACCGGCTGGCTGCAGGGCGCAGAAGAAGAAACACCTGTTTCGCTGACTGGTACCGTCACAGCATCTTCCCTGCGTATCCGCGAAGCGCCGAATACCACAAGCGAAACGATCGGCTATTTGGCACAGGGAGAGACGGTGTCGATTGTTGGCAGCTTAAACGGATGGTATCGGATCCAGCTGGAAAATGGAAAAAATGGATTTGTCAGTGCCGACTATATCGAAATCATTGAAGAGGAGATCATGCCGCCGGTTACCACCCGCACGGGTTACTCCTCCGGTTCCAACGTCCGGGTCCGCAATCAGGCGTCCACTTCCTCTGCAATTATTACCACACTCAACAAAGGCGATTCCTTCACGGTTGTTGGCGACATCCAGAATGGATGGTACGCAGTACAACTCAGCAACGGTTCTTCCGGCTTCATCCATGGAGATTATGTCACGTTTACCAAGCCGGTTACCGCCCGCACCGGGTACTCCTCCGGTTCCAATGTCCGGGTCCGCAGTCAGGCGTCCACTTCCTCTTCGATTATTACCACACTTAACAAAGGCGATTCCTTCACGGTTGTTGGCGATATCCAGAACGGATGGTACGCAGTGCAGCTCAGCAACGGTTCTTCGGGCTTCATCCATGGAGATTATGTCACGTTTACCAAGCCGGTTACCGCCCGCATGGGTTACTCCTCCGGTTCCAACGTCCGGGTCCGCAGTCAGGCATCCACTTCCTCTTCGATTATTACCACACTCAACAAAGGCGATTCCTTCACTGTCGTGGGCGACATCCAGAATGGATGGTACGCAGTGCGGCTCAGCAACGGTTCTTCCGGCTTCATCCATGGAGATTATGTGTCTTTTCGGAAATAAAGCAAAAACTCCACCCGCCATACGGGTGGAGTTTTCTTACAAAATAATACAAATCAGGCCGCTGCATCCTTCGTTGATGATCCGCTCGATCGTTTCCTGAAGCTTGAGACGTGCGTCCTGCGGCATATGGAACAGCTTGCCGCGCAGCCCTTCGTTGACCAGCTCGTGCAGGGATTTCCCGAAAATATTGGACTCCCAGATTTTCTGCGGATTTTCCTCGAATTCCTTGAGCAGATACATGACCAGGTCTTCCGACTGCTTCTCGCTGCCGACAATCGGATTGACCTCTGCAGTGATGTTTGCTTTCATCATATGGATGCTGGGCGCAGAGGCTTTCAGCCGGACTCCATACTTGCCGCCCTGCTTGATGATTTCGGGCTCCTCGAGGCTCAGCTCGTCGATAGTGGGCATTACAATGCCATATCCGGTCGCTTCAACCTCCTCCAGCGCTCCTTTGAATTTTTCAAACTCCTTCTTGATCCGTGCCAGTTCGATCATGGTCGGCATCAGTTCAGATTCACCCGCGATCTCCAGCCCGGTGGCCTCGCCTAAAATCTTATAGAACAGATCATTTTTCAGCGAGATGGATACGCGGGCACAGCCGCTTCCCAGATCAATGCTGTCGATTCCCGCCCGGGTGACATATTCGCATTCCCCGATCTCCCTGGTGATACCGTTGACCTCTCCAATGTGGTTCAGTCCGCTGGCAGCGCGTTTCACCGCATCATAAACGCTGGATTTCAGCCAATGGTCCTTATCCAGCGTAGTGATCCATTTGGGCATGTCAACAGATATTTCCTTGACGGGAAACTCAAACAAAATCTGAGTAAGGATTCCTTTGATATCTTCCTCCGTCAGATCGATGCAGCTGACCGCCATGACCGGGACGCCGTATTTCTCACTCATCTGAACCGCAAGAGAACGGGATGCCGAAGAGGAAGGCGAAACACAGTTGAGCAGTACGATAAACGGCTTGTTGATTTCCTTCAGTTCCCGGATGACCCGTTCTTCCGCTTCCTCATATTCCTCGCGGGGAATATCGCTGATGCTGCCATCGGTGGTGATGACCAGCCCGATGGTGGAATGCTCGGTGATGACCTTCTGGGTGCCGACTTCGGCTGCCATATTGAAAGGTACTTCTTCCTCGAACCACGGCGTCACGACCATCCGCGGCGCTTCATTTTCGATATATCCGATCGAGCTCGGCACGATATAGCCCACGCAGTCGATGAGACGGACGTTCATCTCCGCGTTTCCTTCCAGCTGGATCTTGACGCCTTCCTCCGGGATGAACTTCGGTTCGGTTGTCATGATGGTTTTGCCCGCCGCCGACTGCGGCAGCTCATCTACTGCACGTTCCTTCCGGAACTCGCCCTCGATGTTGGGAATCACCAGTGTTTCCATGAAACGCTTGATAAAGGTGGATTTCCCTGTTCGGACGGGACCGACAATCCCCAGATAGATGTCACCGTCGGTCCGCCTGGCGATATCCTGATAAATGTTATGGTTTTCCATAAAGCTGTGACCAGTCCTTTCTTACCGTCTTGCGGATTTCTGATTTAATCAACAATGGGGATCAGCATCATGCCGCGCTTTTCGATCTGTTCGCCTTCCAGTCCGTTGTCTTCGATGATGGAGCGCACAGAGGTGTTATACCGCTTGGCGATATCCCATACGTTTTCGCCCTCATCGGCAAAATACAGCTTGAGTGCCACGTCCTCACAGCGTGTCTTGGGCGCATCGGTATTCAGCTTCATACCGGTGACAACCGCGCAGCTGCTGACGCCATAAAGACAGCCGCAGGTTCTGATCTCGTTACGAAGTTCAAACTTGTCGCCGCCTGCAATGCTGTATCCCACCGAAATCATACATGCATCAAACCGGAAGACCGCATTTTCGTCCGCTGCAGGATCGTCGATCTCGTACTCACAGGGAATCGTCCGCTCCAGAATACAGGGAATCCGCTCCATATCCAGAGCCAGAATTTCGATGATGATGCTGCCGGACAGCTTGATTTTTCCCTTCTCACAGACGGCGCTGCCCGGGGTATAATCACATCGGACATCATAAATACAGTCGATCTGGTCACCGGGAAAGTCCAGTGTA
>CALXBC010000035.1 GCA_944386455.1 uncultured Clostridia bacterium
ATTGGAGCCGCGTC
Organism: uncultured Clostridia bacterium; assembly: GCA_944386455.1. Classification (GTDB taxonomy): domain Bacteria; phylum Bacillota; class Clostridia; order Oscillospirales; family Ruminococcaceae; genus HGM13222. The sequence continues at coordinate 15 of CALXBC010000035.1, forward strand.
CTCACGCGGTCGGCGGACAGAAGCAGAAGTATGACGTGTGACCGCGAGGCTGTCAGGCTGTTAGAGACAAAACGTCTGAACGCGAATTGGAGCCGCGTCCTCACGCGGAAGAAAGGAATCGTTAAATCATGGCAATGCTGAAGGTAACGGATTTACAGGTGTATTACGGCGTCATTCAGGCGCTGAAGGGGATTTCCTTTGAGGTCAACGAGGGCGAAGTCATTGCGCTCATCGGTGCCAACGGCGCGGGAAAGACTACAACGCTTCATACCATCACCGGTCTTATTCGCCCCAAGGCGGGAACGATTGAGTTTGAAGGCAATGATATTACCAAAACGCCCGCCCATAAAATTGTTTCCCTTGGGATGGCACATGTCCCGGAGGGACGCCGTATATTCGGCGAGCTGACGGTCTACGAAAATTTGAAGCTCGGTGCTTACACCCGCAGGGATAAGGCGGGCATCGCAGAAAGCCTGGACAAAGTATATCACCGCTTCCCCCGTCTGGAGGAACGCAGAAAGCAGATTGCAGGGACCCTCAGCGGCGGCGAGCAGCAGATGCTTGCCATGGGGCGCGCGCTGATGTCCAATCCCAAGATCATCGTGATGGATGAGCCGTCCATGGGGCTGTCTCCGCTTTTTGTGGCGGAAATTTTCGATATTATCCAGGAAATCAGCAAAAGCGGGACCACCGTCCTTCTGGTGGAGCAAAACGCCAAAAAAGCGCTGTCGATTGCCAACCGCGCTTATGTTTTGGAAACCGGCAATATTGTCCTTTCCGGAGACGCCAAGGATTTAATGAATAACGATTCCGTCAAGAAAGCATATCTGGGAGAATAAATTCTAATACTGTTCGTAGGGGGTGCAGACCAAATGGAAAACTATGTGATTACCATTGCCAGAGGTTACGGAAGCGGCGGAAAGACCATCGGAAAGATGCTGTCTGAAAAACTGGGGATATCCTACTATAACCGGGAGCTGCTGCGGATGGCATCAGACGAAAGCGGCATTCATGAACGGCTGTTCGGACAGGCGGATGAACGCGTCCGTGCAGTGCTGTTTAAGCCGTCCGGTGCCTATAAGGGAGAGGTGCTGCCTCCGGAAAGCGATGACTTTGTTTCGGATGACAACCTTTTTAACTATCAGGCAAAGGTCATTAAGCAGCTGGCGGCGAAAGAATCCTGCGTCATCGTAGGCCGCTGCGCAGATTTTGTTCTGAAGGACCGTCCCAACGTAGTGCGGGTCTTTGTTCATGCGCCCTTTGAAAACTGTGTGGCCACCGTTATGAACCTGTACGGCATGTCCCGGAAGGATGCCGAAAAGGAAATTACCGCAACAGACAGACACCGCAGCGCTTACTATAAATATTATACGGGCAGAGACTGGAACAATGCGGAAAATTATGATCTGTGCTTAAACAGTGCTCAGCTGGGCTTTGACAAATGCGTGGAGATCGTGGAAGCCTATCTGAAAATCCGTTTTCAATAATGATGCATAGGGGAAGGCTCCTGCACGGCAGCGGGGCCATCCCCTTTTGTACGAAAGGAACGAAAAATATGCGCAGCGAGCAGGAAATGATGACGATGATTCTGGACACGGCCCGCGCTGACGAAAGAATTCGGGCGGCGGGGATGAACGGGTCCCGCACCAATCCTGATGCACCGCGGGACATCTTTCAGGATTATGATATCGTTTACTTTGTCACAGACATGCAGCCATTTTTGGCGGATCCTTCCTGGGTGGACTGCTTCGGTAAACGGCTGATCATGCAGATGCCGGAGGGAATGTCTCTGTTCCCGCCGCAACTTGGCGGACGCTTTTCCTATTTGATGCAGTTTGAGGACGGCAACCGGATTGATTTGACGCTGGCTCCCCTCAGCGACATTGCGCAATACACTCACGAAGACAGTTTGACAAAAATCCTGCTGGATAAGGACGGACGCTTCCCTGTCCTGCCGCCGCCGGATGACCGGGACTATCATGTCAAGCGGCCGGACGAAGCCTGTTTTCAGGACTGCTGCTGTGAGTTCCTTTGGACAGCCTGTTATGTGGCAAAGGGCATCTGGCGGGATGAATTTTTGTATGCAGCCTACCATCTGGATCGATGTGTGCGTGAGATGCTGCTGTTGATGCTCAGCTGGCAGGTAGGAACGCAGACAGCGTTTGCGGTCAGCACGGGGAAATGCGGCAAATACCTGAAACGATATCTGCCTGACGAAACCATGCAGCGGCTGAAGCAGACCTACCGCTGCGGCACCGGGCAGGAACTGTGGCAGGCGCTCTATTTGTGTATGGAGCTGTTTCGGGAGAGCGGCAGCTGTACCGCAAAAGCGCTTGGATATCGTTTTCCTTCGGAAGACTGGGAAAGAATTATGAAATATCTTCAGGCAGTGGAGCGTCTGCCGCGGGATGCCAAATCCTTTTAGCAGATTTTGTGGCATATTTCTCTTGTTTTTTGTGGGCAGTCATGATAAAATAGTGTTTGTTTCTGGTGAAATAACAAAGTGAAAAGAGGAAAGGCGGTTTGCGGGAGCATGTTTCCCGCAGGTAATTGCGATGTCAGTAGAAGCAGTAAAGCGGTATCTCAAAAAGTGGGACAAACAGGAAGATGTTATGGAATTTGACGTCTCCAGTGCAACAGTGGAGCTTGCAGCGCAGGCGCTTGGCACTGATGCGGCAAGAATTGCCAAAACCCTGTCGTTTCAGAGCGAAGAGGATGACGGTGCGATCCTGGTGGTTGCGGCAGGCGATGCACGGATTGACAACAAAAAGTTTAAGGAGCAGTTCGGCTTCAAGGCCAAAATGCTTGCCCCGGAGGATGTGCTGAGGATCGTTGGCCATGCGGTCGGCGGCGTCTGTCCGTTTGCAATCGAGAACCCGGAGGTCGTTGTTTATACCGATGTTTCGCTGCGGCGGTTCGATTATGTCTATCCCGCCTGCGGAAGCAGCAACTCGGCCATTCGGTTAAGCTGCGAGGAGCTGTTTGAAATAGCAGACAGCCAGGGCTGGGTCGATGTGTGCAAGGATTGGGAGGAAGACTGACATCAACTGCGCCGGGGTATGTCTGGCAACTGCCTGTCGGTGCATACCGACCCGCGTCCTCACGCGGTCGGCGGACAGAAGCAGAAGTATGACGTGTGACCGCGAGGCTGTCAGGATGTCTGAGCAGACCGTCAGAACGCGAACGGGCACCGCGTCCTCACGCGGGTTCACCTAACCAACACATGACTTTACGGAAACATTCAAGATTTGTTTACAAATCGGTTGTTTTTTTTTGATATGATTGATTTAGCTGTCTGAATGGTTTCCGGCTTTTGTAGTCGGAAATTTTCATCATTTTTGATAAAGGAATTTTTTGCGAATCTGCAAAAACGTTCTCAAATTATGGAGGGATAAAAGCATGATCGAAGTACAAGGCCTTACCAAGCGCTATGGCAGCAAGGTCGCGGTTGACGATATCTCGTTTTCCGTTGATGAAGGCGAGATCGTTGGATTTCTCGGTCCGAACGGCGCGGGTAAATCCACCACAATGAACATACTGACCGGCTACCTGTCGTCTGACATTGGTACCGTCAAGATCGGGGGCTTTGATATTCTGGACGAGCCGGACCAGGCAAAGCAGAAGATCGGTTACCTGCCTGAAAATCCGCCGCTTTATATGGACATGACGGTAAGGGAGTATCTTGACTTTGTCTATGATCTGAAAAAAACCAAGATTCCCCGCAAACGCCATATTGAAGAGATCTGTAAAACCGTAAAGATCACCGATGTCTATCATCGTCTGATCAAGAACCTTTCAAAAGGATATAAACAGCGTGTCGGTTTTGCTCAGGCGCTGATCGGAAATCCTGAGGTTCTGATCCTGGACGAGCCGACCGTCGGCCTTGACCCGAAGCAGATCATTGATATCCGCAATCTGATCAAGGATCTTGGCAAAAAGCATACGGTTATCCTTTCCTCTCATATTCTGCCGGAGATCCAGGCAATCTGTGACCGCGTGATCATCATCAACCGCGGGAAAATCGTTGCTGACGATACGGCGGAAAACCTGTCCGCCAACATCAGTACCGATCACCGTCTGATGGTCACGGTCGAGGGCCCGGAAAATGAGGTTTACAAGACGCTTTCCACCCTGCCCGGAATGCAGCAGGTCACAACCCTCGGCAACCGCGGCAGCGGCAGTTTTGAATATTCGCTGGAAGCCAAGGAAGGCGTGGATGTCCGCAGAGAGCTGAATAAACGGCTGGCTGCCCGCAACTGGCCGATCCTGGCGCTCAAGAGCAATGAGCTGACGCTGGAGGATATCTTCCTGAAGCTGGTCTCTCTTGACACCGATGTGGAAAAATATATCAAACCGTCGGAGAGCACCAAAAAGGCAGTTGCGGAATCTGTGCTGGGCAGCCAGGAGGCGGAAGCAACGCAGGAGGGACGCGATACCTTCTGGGAAGACCGCCAGAAGGCAAAGGAAAGCGATGTCCCGGACGATGACGAAGAGGACATGTCTGAGGATGCTGAGGATGATGCAGCTGCCGCCGATGCAGAGGACGGCAGCAGCGATGATAATACCAAAGAAAACGGAGGCGAACAGTAATGGCAGCGGTATTAAGACGGGAGTTTTCCTCCTTTTTCAAATCGCCGATCGGATATGTGTATCTGGCGGTATATTTTCTGATCGCTGGTTTTTATTTCTGGATGCTGGTGGCGAGCCAATCACCGGATATCAGTCTGGTATATTCTTCTTTGTTTTTGTTTTCCTGTATTCTCGTCCCGATCCTGACAATGAAGCTGTTCAGTGATGAGAAAAAGCAAAAAACAGACCAGCTTCTGCTGACTTCACCGGTCAGCCTCTCCAGCCTGGTCTATGGGAAATTTTTTGCCACCTTTTTCGTTTATGGGATCGGGGTGTCCATCACTGTACTGTTTACCCTGATTTTAGCGGCTTTCGGAGAAGTGGACTGGATGGTCATGATCGGCAATTATCTTGGCCTGCTTCTTCTTGGTGCAGCCATGATCGCAATCGGAGAGATGATCTCCAGCCTGACGGAAAGTCAGATCATTGCGGTCATCCTTTCTTTGATCGTGACGGTGCTGCTGCTGCTGCTGGATTCCGTGGTGTCGATGCTGAGCATTCCGTTTTTGTCTGACATCATTGCGGCAATCTCGATTACACAGCGGTATAATGATTTTGTCAACGGAATTCTGGACATTTCCAATGTGATTTTCTTTGTCAGTATCGTTGTCGTGGTGAATTTTATCACGGTTCGGATTCTGGAAAAAAGACGCTGGAGCTGATTCGGGCGTAACAAATTTAAAGTTTGAAGAAAGGAACCTGTCTGCCGCATGGACAGACAGATGGTGGTAAAAGCCTTATGAAGAACAATATTTTTAAAAACCGCCGCTTTAGACATGGTACGCTCGCAACGGTGATGACGATTGTTTTCATTGCGGCGGTCGTATTGGTCAATGTGATTGCGACGATTTTACTGGAAAAATTCCCGCTCAATATTGACCTGACCAAAAATCAGAGTTTTCAGATGGCGGAGGATTCCAAAGACTTTTTGAGGGGCGTAGACCGCGATGTGAGCATCAAGGTGTTTGCACAGGAGGAAGCGTTTTCCAATGGTGGGTTCTATTATGTCCAGGCGCTGAATACCATGAAGCAGTGCACCCAGTATAATTCCCAAATCAGCCTGGAATTTATTGATCTGGAAAAAAATCCTCAGTATGGCCGGGATGAATATGAAGATGCCAATATCGCGACCGGCAGTATCATTGTGGAATCCGATCTGCGGTATAAATCGCTGACCGTAGACGACTTTTTTGAATTGAGTTATGACAATTATTATTACACCGGACAGCCTGATATCACCGAGTCCCACGCGGAAAGCGCTCTGATGAGCGCGATCATGTATGTCACTGAAGCAGACCCGGTCGAGATCGTGGTGCTGACCAACAACTCGCCGGTCGGTGCGGACGGGCTTCAGAATCTGCTGACCCAGAACAACTACAGCTTTACCGAGATCAATCTTCTGTCCCAGGACATCCCTGAGGACGCGGAAGTCGTGCTGATTGCCGCGCCGACAGTGGATTATACCACCGAGGAGGTCGAAAAGCTCGAGCAGTACCTCAACAACGGCGGCAGCTACGGGAAAAAGCTGGTCTATATCGCCTCCTATCAGCAGCAGGAGCTTCCGGTGCTGGAGGGCTACCTTGCAAATGACTGGGGGCTGGAGCTGGGTCAGGGGATCGTTTATGAAACGGACAGCAGCAATATGTATGGCATGTATCCGTGGTATGGCTTCCAGACGCTGACGGGCAGTATGTTTGCCGAAGGGATAGATACTGCATCCGAGTCGGTCCTGGCGCCGATGGCCCGTCCGATCACGCTGGAATTTCCGGAAACGGAAAGCACGATCACCAACGTATCGCTGATCACCACCAGCGATACCACGGTAGTCATGCCGATGGATGCGGATGAAAACTGGGATCCCGCAGATGAAGAGCAGCAGTCCTATGTAACCGCTGCGGCGGCCACCCGTCTGAAATATGAGCAGGGGACCAACGAGGAGCTGACCTCGACGGTGGTGGTCTTTGGCTCGGATGAGTTCATGGATTCCAGTCTGATGAGCATGGACGTATTCCTCAACGGTGAGTTTGCGGTCCAGATGTTCAACGACCTGTCTGGAAAAGAAGAAAATACACTCAATATCGTGCCGAAGACAGCCAACACAGATACGCTTGATATCACACAGTCAACCGTCAATGTGGTGATGATTCTTTTCGTTATCGTTGTCCCGATCGCTGTATTTGCAACCGGTCTGGTGATCTGGCTGAAAAGGAGACATCAATAATGGCGAAACTAAACAAAAAAACAATCCGCCTGATCGTTGGCGGCGGAATCCTTCTTGTTCTGGCAGTTGCCCTGGTATTGCTGCTGTTGCTGCTTCCGAAGGAGGAAGGAGAGGCGAATACTTCCTCCGGCGGGACGTCAAGCGATACGTCGGTGAAATTGGTGGAGCAGGAACAGGCTGATGTCCAGAGCATTCATGTAAAAAACAGCATGGGTGAATATGACATCGTGCTTTCCGGAGAAAGCGAATGGAAAATCGAGGCTTTGGATGGATTTGAACAGGAAAGCAGCATGTATTCCCTTGCCGCCGGCGAAATCGCGGCGCTGTCTGCTGATAAAATTCTTTATGAGACACAGGAGGAACTTGAAAAATACGGGCTGGATAACCCTGAAACAGTAGTGACGGCGGCTTTCAAGGACGGCAGTACCGTCCAGATGAATATTGGCAGCGAGGTGCCGACCGGCGGAAACTATATGACCATTGAGGGAAAAGACCCCATTTATATTTACAGCGGAAAGTCTTACTTTGATTATAAGCTGACAGATTTTGTTTCGACAACGGTCTTTGATATTGAATCAAGTGAGACGACGTCCTCCACCGAGTCGGGATCGACAACAACCGAGGAAACGCAGTATGTTGACCGAATGGAGATTACCCGTACCGATCTGAGCAAGCCCATTGTTTTCAGCAAGTACGAAGAGGAAACCGATGAAGATAATATCTATATAGGCGGAACCTATCGGATGACAAGCCCCAGCGATATCTTTGTTGATGACAGTAAAATCGGAACAACAGTAACCGGATTTATGGATTTGTATGCGCAAGGGGTTGAAATACTGAATCCGACACAGGCGCAGATAAAAGAGCGTGGTCTGGACGATCCGGCTGCAACTGTGCGCGTGACCTTTGAGGGAAAAACCTATACCCTTAAAATCGGCAATGCGATCACCTGTGAAGCGACGGACGACCCGGATTCCCTGGAAAGCGGCCATCAGCATCAAACCGTTGGCTATAACGTGATGCGGGACGGTACAGACATTATTTACAATGTTTCTGAATCCAGTCTGCCTTGGCTGACACTGGAAGCGGATGACATTATGTCTGTCTTTGTGGTTCTTCCCAACATCATGGATGTGAAAAAAGTAACGGTCACTTTTGACGGAAAAGCATATGCGTTTGAACCGGGAAAAACCGGCTCCGAGGATGATGAGTATCTGGTCCCCAAGTATGAGGGAAAGACGCTTGAGGAGGATTACTTTAAAACCTATTATCAGATTTTGCTCAGTGTTTATCAGACTGGTGTGAATACAACAGCAGCGACCGGATCGCCGATGATGACGATTCAATATGAGTATCTGGACAGCAGCAGACAGACCGACAAGCTGGAGTTTTATGACAACGGTGCAGGCGCTTATATTATGAGCTATAACGGAAACATGGGCTTTTTGACACGCGTTGCTTACCTGAACAGCATCAAGGAAGCGACAGCCATGATTATTCAGAATAAGGAACCTGTGATCAATTAAACTAAAATAAGCACCCTCTTTTTGCAAAGACAAGAGGGTGCTTGACTGTCTTTTTTGGGGGTTGGAGAGAACTGCTTTATGGAGAAAAAAGAAATATATATTGTTTTGACGAAAACCAGAACGAATCTTTCCAAGATGATTCGGTTTTTCACGCAAAAGCCTTATAATCATATCTCTCTTGCATTGGATGCTTCCCTGTACCGCCTTTATAGCTTCGGTCGCCGCCGTCCCACCAATCCGTTTATTACCGGATTTATCCGCGAGGATATTGAGCGGGGGTTTTACCACTATTACAATGATACGACCTGTATTGTATATCGCCTGAAGGTGACGCCGGAACAATATCAGCGGCTGGAGCAGTTTTTGACGCCGTTTCTGAGGGATCCGCTCAAGTACAGATTTAACTTTATCGGGCTGGTTACCTGCGGGCTGCATATACCGTTTGCCCGTAAAAACCGCTATTTTTGTTCCCAATTTGTGTCAGAGGCGTTGAGCAACAGCGGGATTCTGCGGCTTGGCCGTGATTTTCGCCTGGTTCAGCCGGCAGATTTTTTAGGACTGGAAAACGCGGTGGAGGTTTACCGCGGCAAGATCACGGAATATGCGACGAAAAGACCAGAAAAAATTTATACCGCGCCGCTTTATGCAGAGACTACATAAAGAAAAGAGCTGTCTGCTCCTTACTCAGAGCAACAGCTCTTTCTTTATGTTTTAAAAAATATCCGGATAAGCGGCTTCGCCGGCTTTCGTTCGCCAGCTTCAGCAGACCATTTTTACCGCCGGATTCATTTGATTTCAAAGCTTTCCTTCAAAGCGTTCAGCGCATCCTCGCCTGCCTCGTCGTCTACCAGAAGGGAGACGTCTACCTCTGAGGTTGTGATCATAATAACGTCAATGTTTTTTTCCTTCAATGCGCGAAAGGCCTGCGCAGCAACGCCGACATAGTCCGCCATATCGTCGCCGTACAGCCAGATTTTGGCATTCCCGCTTTTAATAATGGGCTTGAGCGTCGGATGATTGTCCCGGATGCGCTTGGCAAGGGTCATGATTTTGCCGAGATAATCGGAATCGACAGAAAAAGACAGCGATACATAGTCCCCCATAATGGTGGACTGGGAGATCATGTCAATATTGATCCCCTCCTGCTCCACCGCAGTGAAGAGACGGGACAGAAAATCAATGCCGGCAGGTGCTTTTTCAAAATTGACCAGAGACACGTTCTCCGCCATGCTGATTTTTGTCACACAGTTTTTCATCACAAATCCATCCTTTCATGATGCTTGATACCAGCTGTGAAACTCCTCAGGAACAAATTCCTGATCGATCTGCTGGGTTAACACCTTTTTGATATAGGAATAATTGAACCGGGAGTCATACCGTCTGATCCCATGAGAAGATGCCAGCTCCTCTGTATATTCAGTCAGCGGGTAGACGCGGTTGTTTTTATATCCGCTGTCATAATGGCCGACCACCGGAACCAGCTGGACAGAGGTGATCTCGGTGCTTTCGGTTTCATAGTTTTTGGTGATGTCCACGTTCAGAACGCCGCCCAGCATGCAGGGGGCAACATTCATCGCAGATATAAAGTTCCCCAGCGAATATGCGACCAGCGCCTTTCCGCCGTCGGGCTTGTCGATGTATTCCATGGGCTGGAGCACATGCGGATGAGTGCCGATGATCAGATCCGCACCCCACTCCACCATTTTTTGGGCCAGTTCTTTTTGCTGGTCGGACAGCAGGAACGAGTTTTCCACGCCCCAGTGGACAGCGACCACCGTAAAGTCACATTGCGCTTCGGTCGCTTTGATCTGTTTTTCAATCGCCGCTTCGTCAGAGGTGTATAAAATTTTCAGCTCGCTGGAGCTGGGCAGACTCAGGCCGTTGGTATGCTCTGTGATCGAAAGAAGCCCCAGGGTGACATCTTTTTTGGTAATGGTGCGGACCTCTTCCATCTCCTCCTGATTGCGATAAGCGCCTGAGGTCAGGATCCCATCCTGTTTGTCCCAATAGTCCAGACTGGCCAGAAAGCCTTTTTCCCCTTTGTCCAGCATATGGTTATTGGCAAGGGTAAAAACGTTGAAGCCCATCTCCATCATCAGGTCCCCGACCTGGGTCGGAGAAGAGAACATGGGATAGTTGGAGGGTTCAAACGGCGGAGATGCCAGCAGTGTTTCCTGATTGAGAATGTTGACGTCTCCGTTGATCAGCTTTTTCACATGCTCATAAGCATAGTTGAAATCATATCCGCCGTCTGTGGCACGCGCTTTTGCCTGTTTATAGATGGTGGAATGAATCAGATTGTCTCCTGCCGCAACCAGGCGGATGGTCACCGGCTCCCTGACCGGCTCAGGTGCGCTGCTGGTTTGTCCCTGCACGGATGCGGCCGAGGAAGCATCGTCCGTGATCGGGGTGCATCCTGTGACGGCTGCCAGCAGAAAAAACAGGGCAAGCAGCAAAGAAGCAGTTTTTTTGCTCATATGAATGAAAATTCCTTTCCGTTTGACTTCCGATGCGTTTTATACGCGGTCTTTCAGCATGTCTCCCATGTCATACAGCCCCGCTGGTTTTCCTGCCATATAAACGGCGGCGTTTACCGCTCCAACGGCAAAAACCTCTTTGGAAGCAGCGGCATGCGACAGGGTAATGACTTCATCGCGCCCCGCAAAAATAATGTCGTGTTCCCCTACAATGGTGCCGCCCCGCACAGAATGGATGCCGATTTCATTCCTGCTGCGCTTCTTGCGCTGAGAATGACGGTCATAGACATACTGACACTTTTCCTCCAGCTCCTCGTTGATGGCATCCGCCAGCATCAGGGCAGTACCGCTTGGCGCATCGATTTTCTGGTTATGGTGTTTTTCCACGATTTCGATGTCAAACTGTCCGCCCAGGACCGCGACAGCCCGTTTTGCCAGCTCTGCCAGAAGATTGATGCCCAGCGACATATTAAACGAAAAGAATATCGGGATATCCTTTGCAGCCGCTTTGATTTGTGCAGTCTGCTCGGGGGTGTAGCCGGTGGTTGCCGCGACCAGCGGCGTTCCGGTTTTGCGGCACCATGCAAGCAGCCCGTCCAGAGCACTCGGATGGGAAAAATCAATGACGGCGTCAGCTGTCTCTTTCACATCGGAAATACATTCATAAACGGGAAAGCGGGCATACTGCTGGGCAGTTTTATCAGCGCCGGCCACAACCTCGCAGTCGTTCCGGTCGAGAATGCAGCTGGCAATTACTCTGCCCATTCTGCCGCAGCAGCCATTGATGATGATTTTTTTCATATTTTCAAACGTCCTTTCCGTTTTCCTGTTAAAAACGGGCAAGTACAGCCGTGGCCGCATCCCGCCCGTTTTGGCACACCCTAGATCAGGCCGGCCTTCTGCATCTGTGCTTTCAGATTTGCTTTTTTGTCCTCGCTCATTGCGCAAAGCGGCATCCTGCATTCCCCTGCCCGGAAGCCCAGAAGATTCAGCGCTTCCTTGACAGGGATCGGATTGACGTCGGAGAACAGCGCGTGGATCAATGGGATCAGCTTCAGCTGGAGCGCCGCACTTTCCCTGACCCTGCCGTCAAAGAACAGCCGGCAGATTTCATGGGTTTCCCTCGGCATGATGTTCGAGAGCACCGAGATCACACCTTTTCCGCCCAGGGATAGGATCGGAACAATCTGGTCGTCGTTTCCGCTGTAAACGTCGAGATCGTCTCCGCAGGCGGCACGCAGGTCTGCAACATGCGAGATGTTTCCGCTGGCTTCCTTTGCCGCCACAATGTATGGATGCCCGGACAGGTATTTATAAGTATCGATCGAAATATTTACGCCGGTCCTGGAAGGTACGTTATAAAGGATCATCGGCAGTCTGGCAGCGTCGGCAATCATTTCAAAGTGTTTCGCAAGACCTGTCTGGGAGCATTTGTTGTAATAAGGGGTGACGACAAGAATCCCGTCCGCCTTGCAGTCCGCGGCTTCCTTCGCCATATTGACGGCATAGGCAGTATCATTGCTGCCCGCGCCTGCGATGACGGGAATCCGGCCGTTGGCATGACGCACCGCAAAACGGATCGAATCCATATGCTCCTGGTCGGTCATGGTGGCGGATTCTCCTGTTGTCCCGCAGATGATGATCGCGTCGGTGCCCTGCTCGATCTGCCAGTCGATCAGCCTGCCCAGCTCCTCCCAGTTGATGGAGCCGTCAGGATGCATCGGCGTGGCAATGGCGACGCCGGCGCCGGTAAAAATGGTCTGTTTCATGGCTGGTTATCCTTTCTTTCCTGCTGCACACCGCAGCTTGCTCAAGGCTTAATCAAAATATCCTTTTGCCGCAAGCAGCTCTGCCATCAGCACTGCGCCGCCTGCCGCGCCGCGCACGGTATTGTGGGACAGGCAGACAAACTTATAGTCATACTGGCTGTCCGGGCGGAGGCGCCCGATCGAGACGGCCATGCCGCCTTCCAGATTCCGGTCGAGCCTTGTCTGCGGCCGGTCGTTTTCTTCAAAATAATTCAGAAAATGCTTGGGCGCTGAGGGCAGATTCAAATCCTGCGGCTCTCCTTTGAAGCTTGCCCATTTTTCTTTGATTTCATCCATGGACGGCTTTTTGTCAAAGCTGACAAATACCGCGGCCATATGGCCGTCGGAGCAGGCTACCCGCAGACACTGTGTGGTGATGCAGGGCTTTTGTGCGTTGACGATTTCATCGCCCTCGATTTTTCCCCAGATTTTCAGCGGCTCCAGTTCGCTTTTTTCCTCTTCTCCGCCGATATAGGGGATCACGTTGTCCACCATCTCCGGCCAGCGCTCAAAGGTCTTGCCGGCGCCGGATATGGCCTGATAGGTACAGGCAAGCACGTTTTTGACGCCGTATTCCATCAGCGGATGGAGCGCGGGCACATAGCTTTGCAGGGAACAGTTGGATTTTACTGCGATAAAGCCCCGCTTGGTGCCCAGCCGTTTTCGCTGCGCGTGGATGATCTGTGCATGCTCGGGATTGATCTCCGGTACGATCATCGGCACATCCTTGGTGCCGCGGTGCGCAGAGTTGTTGGAAACGACCGGGCATTCCGCCCTGGCGTACCGTTCCTCCAGCTCGCGGATCTCATCCTTTTTCATATCGACTGCACAGAACACAAAATCAACCTGAGACGCAATTTTTTCCACGTCTGCGACTGCGTCGTATACAACCATATTTTTGAGCGCTTCGGGCATCGGAGCCGTCATGGCCCAGCGGTTTCCGACCGCTTCTTCATAGGTTTTGCCCGCGCTTCTGGAAGAAGCGGCAAGCAGCTTGACCCGAAACCACGGATGGTTTTCCAGCAAAATGGCAAAGCGCTGTCCCACCATACCCGTAGCGCCGATGATTCCGACATTGAATGTTTTCATGTGTGATTCGTCCCCTTCAAACAAAATGGTTTTGGTGATTTTCCTGCTTTTTTCGGCCGCTTCTTTTTTATTATATGCGTGAACCGCTAAAAAGGAAACGAAGCCCGCTCCGGTCCGTTTTTACTGCGGTAAAAACGACAGGAAAGAAAAAAACCGGTTGAAAACCGGCTCATCATACAGTATAATAGAGAAAGCGTCGATGTTTTCCCTTCACTGGAAAACAAGATAGCTCCCCATCTCAACCGCGATGAGAGTGCCGGGCTTGTTCAGCACGGCCCCAGACAAACAGCGTTGCCATAGCTGTTTTCTTCGGCGGCATTACCTTTCGGGGATGCTCAGACGGCCTGGAGAGCCTCGCATGCTCCTTACTGATCGATACCGCAGCCTCTATCTTCAACAACAGGCTTTTAAGCCGGCAGGCCTAAAAGCAGGCTATTCAGTTATTTGGGTTTATTATAGCATACCGACAGCACCCTGTCAAATGATATTGCATGAAAATTTGATAAATATTTGGATTTGGAAGGAAAGGAGCGGTTTTGCACAACCAGAGCATCTTTTTGTGCAAAACCGAAGCCAAAAGCATGAAAACCAGTGATTTTTATTATGAGCTGCCGCAGGAGCTGATTGCTCAGACGCCGGCGGAACCCCGCGACCATTCCCGGCTGATGTGTGTTGACCGTAAAACCGGAGCGGTTGCCCACCGGCATTTTTATGACATCGTCGATTTGCTGGAAGCGGGAGACCTTTTGGTCGTCAACGACTCCAAGGTGCTGCCTGCCAGACTTTATGGAACCAAAGAGGACACCGGCGCCTCCGTTGAATTTCTTTTGCTGCAGCAAAAGGAAAACGACTGCTGGGAGGTGCTGGTCAAGCCCGGCCGCCGGCTGCGGGAAGGAGCCAGAGTACGCTTTGGCGGCGGGCTTCTGCAGGCCGAAATCGTGAAGGTTCTGCCGGATGGAAACCGTCTGGCGCGGTTTTCCTGCGAGGGCAGTATATTCAGCGTATTGGAAAAAATCGGAGAGATGCCGCTCCCTCACTATATCACGCAAAAGCTGGCGGATAAGGATCGCTACCAGACAGTTTATGCCAGAGAGCTGGGGTCGGCGGCTGCGCCGACGGCCGGCCTGCATTTTACCCCGGAGCTGATGGACAGGCTGCGGGTAAAGGGCGTCAATTTCGGATATGTCACGCTCCATGTGGGGCTGGGTACCTTTCGCCCCGTCAAGGCAGAGGAGATCACCGATCATCATATGCACGCGGAGCACTATGATCTGCCGCAGGAAACTGCCGCGCTGATTCACCGGACTAAAGCCGCGGGCAAGCGGGTGATTGCGGTCGGAACGACCAGCTGCCGGACACTGGAAAGCGTTGCGGCCCTTCATGACGGAAAAATTATGGCCGCAGAAGGCTATACCGATATTTTTATCTATCCCGGTTACCGGTTTCAGGTACTGGACGGCTTGATCACCAATTTTCATCTGCCCGAAAGCACGCTGATTATGCTGGTATCCGCCTTTATGGGATATGAGCATACCATGGAAGCCTACCGTATTGCCGTGGAGGAAAAATACCGCTTTTACAGCTTTGGAGACGCCATGCTCATTTTATAAACAGGAAAGGAGAAGCTGTTATGCCGGAACAGGAATTTTCAAAGGACACATCCTCCCGCACCGCAAAGGATTGGGCACAGGGTTTGCTTGTCCTGCTGGCAGGCTTAATCATTGCCCACCTGGGCGTAACCTTGTTTTTGCTGTCGGGAATGGGGACAGACACCTTTACCGTCTTTATTCAGGGGCTGGCCGTAAGAACCGGTTTTTCGATCGGCACCTGCCACGTTGCGGTGCTGATTTTGCTGATGGTGGTCATGCTGATCACCACAAAAGGCTATGTCAAGCCCGGCACGGTCGTTTGTGCGTTTTGCGGCGGCTGGATCATCGATCTGTTTCTCTGGCTCCTCGGCGGCCGGCTGAATGAAGCTTCTCCGCTGCCGGTGCGGATCGTCATGTTGCTTTTGGGCTGTGTGATTCTGGGCTTCGGCATGTCTGTGGCCATCAAGAGCAATTCGGGAACAGGCCCCAATGATTTGATTGCCATGATTCTCAGTGACTGGATCAACCGGCATAAAAAGCTGGCATTTCGCTGGGTCCGTATCGGCTGCGATTTGTTTTTTGTGATCCTTGGATTTTTTCTGGGCGGAACCGTTGGAATCGGTACTATCATAGCCGCCCTGCTGACCGGGCCTGTGGTGCAGTTTTTCCTTCCGGTGAGTGAAAAAATTATCAAAAAGCTGTTCCCCCGCCTTGGGTGAGCTGAGCAGAAGCGTAAAGAAAGGATGAAATGTTCTATATTATGTACGAACTGATAAAAAAGGAAGGAAAAGCCAGACGCGGCGTGTTTACTACCGTTCACGGAACTGTCCAGACGCCTGCGTTTATGAATGTGGGCACTGCGGCAGCAATCAAAGGGGGGATCTCTTCTTATGATCTGGTGGAACTGAAATGCCAGGTAGAGCTCTGCAACACCTATCATCTTCATCTGCGGCCCGGCGACCGGATTATCCGGGAACTGGGCGGGCTGCACCGCTTTATGGGATGGGAACGTCCGATCCTGACCGACAGCGGCGGGTTCCAAGTCTTTTCCCTGTCCAAGCTGCGGCAGATTCGCGAGGAAGGGGTATATTTCAGCTCTCATATCGACGGCGCCAAAATTTTTATGGGTCCTGAGGAGAGCATGCAAATCCAGTCCAATCTCGGCTCCACGATCGCCATGGCATTTGACGAATGCGTGGAAAATCCTTCTACACTGGAATATGCAGAACAGTCCTGTGCACGCACCACCCGCTGGCTTTATCGCTGCAAGGAGGAAATGGAGCGCCTGAATTCCCTGCCGGATACCATTAACCGTCATCAGCTGCTGTTTGGCATCAACCAGGGCTGTATCTATGATGAGCTGCGGATCCGCCATATGCAGGACATCGCCGGGCTGGAATTAGACGGCTATGCCATCGGCGGGCTGGCGGTGGGCGAAACGGCCGCGGAAATGTATCGTATCATTGACAGCGTAGAGCCGTATATGCCGCAGGACAAGCCCCGCTATCTGATGGGGGTCGGGACGCCTGCCAATATCATAGAGTCGGTCGCTCGCGGTGTGGACCTGTTCGACTGCGTGATGCCCAGCCGAAACGCCCGTCATGCCCACTTGAATACCTGGAGCGGCACCCGTAATCTGATGAATGCAAAATATACAAGAGATGACCGGCCTGTTGACGAGGAATGCGGCTGTCCGACCTGCCGCCGCCATTCCCGTGCTTATCTGCATCATCTGTTTAAGGCCAATGAGATGCTGGCGATGCGGCTGGCGGTAATGCACAACCTTTATTTTTACAACACGCTGATGGAAAAAATTCGGGAGGCGCTGGACAACGGCACCTTCGGGCAGTTTCGGGAAACATATTCGGAAAAGCTGGCGATTCGGATCTGATACAAGCAAGCCCCCGGCAGGAATGGCCTGCCGGGGGTATTGGTTTCGGCTTTTATATTATAATTGGATGCCCTGCCGAAGGAGCAGCAGCTTGACATGTTCTGCCAAAGCAGAAATAAACTGGGAATTGGAGGGTGGATCACAAAGAAAAAGAGCGTCCGGCTTGCCGAAGAATTGATTTAATACGGCGATGTCGCCGATTCCCCACAAACGGTGGATGATATGGCGGAACCGTCTTTCGATCAGCTTCCATGTTGTGTTGTATTTCGCTGCCAGCTGGGGATAAACAATTTTTGTCATTGGCTGTTTCCCATAGACAAGCTGCATTTTAACAGCGTCCTTCAATGCATCGTAGCCCATAAGCATTGGGACGCGGATATGAGTAAAAACCTGGATAATCAGATAGTCGATCAGGGATAACGTTGATGAGGGCAGCTTTTCTGTCTCTCGCTTCTCCGCCCCGGCGCTTCCCTGATATCGAATCCCGCAAAGCTCATTGACCAGCTTTATCAGCTCCTTGGTTTCAAACGGACGTTTCAAAAAGTAATTGGCGCCGGCATTGAGAAGTTCTTCTGCCATTTCCTGTTCAAAAACATTGGAGGTTATGATATAACCCGGCTGCCTTGTGTCGGGATCAAGAGCGATACTGTTGATGATAGAAAGGGCGCCGCGGGGCTTCATGTGGGCATCCATAATGACGATGTCTGGCTGTAACCGGCGGATTTCCTCCAATATGAGATCTCCGTTCCTGGGAGTAAGGGTAACGCGAAAACCTTGTTCCAATAAAAAGAAGCGGTAGGTCAAACCGTATTCTGGGGAATCATTTCCAATCATAATATGTGCCGGGGACGCCATGAAATAAAACAATCCTTTCTTCATCTGGAGATTTTATGCCAAGGGTCTGCGCAATCAGGAATAAAATACCATATTTAGTTAGTCGGTCATGCCGTTCATACAAGATCATGTATTTACAGCGCCGTTAAAAAGGATATCATACGGTTAGAAAAATTGCAAGGCGAAAACGAAATTAAATAAAAATCTATCTTAAAAATGTTACTATATATAATTTATTTTAAGAAAATATTAATAATATAGAGACAATATCTATTCAAAATTTCACCAGATTCCAAAAAACATCAAATAAAATTGTGCAACATGTCAAATTGAGTGGCAAAGCACCCTGCAGCTTTGACCTGATCCGGCAATATTTTGGCCGGCTGATTGGAATATGGCGAAAAATAGTGTATAATAAAAATCAAGATTGCCTGCGGGCAAAAACTGTTAGAGTGGAAGGAGCAGGCAGAGAAAGAACTCTGCTGAATACAGGATGGAGATATATTTAGATAACAGTGCAACGACGCGGGTCTGCACAGCGGCCTGCAACGCGGCGGTTTCTGCAATGCGGGACTGCTATGGAAATCCGTCCTCGCTGCACCATATGGGGTTTCAGGCGGAAAAATTAATGGACACAGCCCGCAGTCAGATCGCCAGAGCGCTGGGCTGCATGGAGGAAGAACTCGTTTTTACCTCCGGCGCAACCGAAAGCAATAATCTGGCGGTCACCGGTCTGACTGCGGCATATCCGCGGGCAGGAAAAAAGATTGTAACAACCGCGATCGAACACCCCTCGGTGCTGGAGCCGTGCCGCAGAATGGAGGAGGCCGGCTATACTGTTGTTCGTCTGCCTCTTGATGAAAACGGGCAGATCACGCCGGAAGCCTTTGGCGCCGCAGTTGACACAGATACGGCGTTGGTCAGCTTTATGCTGGTCAACAACGAAGTCGGAACTCTGCTGGACGCACAGCGGATTTGCAGAATCATCAAGCAGAAAAGCCCGGGGACGATGATCCATATCGACGCGGTTCAGGGATTTTGCAAGGTTCCCTTCCGCTTAAAACAGGTTTTGGCCGATACAGTCAGTATCAGCGGACATAAAATATATGCGCCAAAGGGAATCGGCGCGCTCTATATCCGAAAAGGCGTCAGGATACGTCCTTTGGTCGTTGGCGGCGGGCAGGAGCGAAATCTTCGCTCCGGAACAGAGAGCGTGCCGCTGGCCGCGGCGTTTGGAGCAGCGGTTGCAGAAACATATCCCAGGCTGGAGCAGCATCTTGCATGGTATCGGGAGCTTCGCGCCGGCCTGCTGGAACAGCTTGCAGAAATACCAGAGGCAGTCATACATTCCAGCCCGGAGGGGGTTCCCTATATTGTGAATTTTTCAGTAAGAGGGATCCGGTCTGAAATCATGCTGCATCATCTGGAGAAGGACGGAATATATGTTTCCAGCGGTTCTGCCTGCGCGAAGGGAGCACAGAGCCATGTCCTGCAGGCGCTGGGACTGCCGCGGGCAGATATTGATACTGCCATCCGGGTGAGCTTTTCGCCTGAAACGGACAAGACACAGATTGACGCACTGGTTTTGGGGATCAAAAAAGGCCTTGCCACGCTTGCGCGGCAAGGCAGATAAAGTTTTTAGCCGTCCTGCTTTTTTCTGAGGAACAGAGCAAGACCGCATCCATATAAGGCGGCGCTGACCGTTCCGGCGATAATATCCTGCATGG
This sequence comes from uncultured Clostridia bacterium, assembly GCA_944386455.1. Lineage (GTDB taxonomy): Bacteria > Bacillota > Clostridia > Oscillospirales > Ruminococcaceae > HGM13222. The sequence goes on from CALXBC010000035.1 coordinate 19,806, forward strand.
TGTCGTCGATTGCGCTCTGCGCGCTGCTGCTTTGTGTCTCCAGACCGAAAAAGACATCGGCGCAATATTCGTATATTTCCCACAGCCCGGCGCAGGCTGCGGCAAAAAAGACCGCAAACAGTACAGACACGGCGATGGGGAGAACCGCTTGCATTTTTTTGCAGAGCAGACGGCAGAGAAAATGCCCCATGGCACCCAGCAGAATCCCGCTGAGAAAATGAATCACGATGTCATACCACCAGAACATATGGTAAAAGTCAAACATCATGCCGAAATACTGCGCGGCACAGGCAAACAGCACGATGGCGGCATAATAAGAAAACGGCAGCCAGCTCAAAATCAGTGCAGCGCCTGCGGCAACTCCGGCGGTGGCGATAAAATTGAGCGTTTCCACAGGCCTTCCGACGGCCATGGCAATCAAAAACGTGGCGGTATAAACTACCAGCAGTCCGGCAGAAAGGATCAGGTTGCGTCTTAAATTTTGATGTTTCATCATACTTTGCTCCTTTGGGCTGGATATATTTGACATCATGCGAGTTTGAAGAAAAAGAAGGGGAAGAAACAATGAATCTGATCTATCCGATCGGCAGTTCCAGCAAGGGAAACGCCGTTTTTGTCGGAACGCCGGAGCAGGGAATCTTATTCGACTGCGGGGTCGGCATCCGCGTTTTGCAGAATGCACTCAAACTGCAGCATATTCCGCTGACTGCTGTCCGGGCGGTGTTTGTTACGCATGAACACAGTGACCATATCAAAGGTTTATGCAAATTAAGCGAAAATATCCCTGTGTCGATCTATAGCAATGTTCCGACGCTGCAGGAGCTGATCATGAAAAAAGCAATAAGCGCCAAATCAAAGCTGAAAGAGATCAGCCAAAGGCCGGCGGAAGTCTGCGGGATGGAGATCACACCGTTTCGTACCAGTCATGACAGCGTGGACAGCATGGGTTATCATGTGACTTTTGCAGACGGAAAGCGGTTCTGCCTTTGCACGGATCTTGGGTATGTTTCGCAGGATGTTGCCGCTCATTTGCAGAACAGTGATATAGTTTTGCTGGAATCCAATTATGAGGAGGAGCTGCTGGTACACGGCAGCTATCCGCCCTTTTTAAAAGACAGGATCCGCGGAGACAGAGGCCATTTATCCAATGCAGACTGCGCTGCCGCAGTGAATCGGCTGGCTCAGGCGGGTGTACGCAGCTTTATACTGGGGCATCTGAGCGAGGAAAACAACCGCCCTGAGCTTGCGCTTGCAGCCTCTGCCGCAGTTCTGGCGCAAAGCGGCGCCCGGATCGGGACGGACTGTTCCCTTTGGGTCGCGCCCCGTATGACCAACGGAAAGGCGGTGCAGCTGTAGTGCTGACGGTCAATATTATCTGTATTGGCAAGCTGAAGGAAGAATACTGGCGCAGCGCCTGTGCAGAATATGAGAAACGGTTATCCTCCTTCTGCAGGCTGCGGACGATAGAGCTGAGTGAGACCCGCGCGCCGGAGCATCCATCCCCTGCCCAGATCGCGCAGGTGGTGGAAAACGAAGGAAAACTGATTTTGTCAAAGCTTCCGTCCGGGGGCGCGGTCATCCCCCTGTGCATTGAAGGAAAGGAACTGAACTCCCCGGAGCTGAGCGCTCTGTTGGAGCAGTATCCGCTGGAGGGAAAAAGCGAAGTCACCTTTATCATCGGCGGCTCCTGCGGATTGTCTGATGCAGTGAAGCAACGGGGCAGCCTCCGTCTGTCCATGTCGCGGATGACATTTCCGCATCAAATGGCGCGTGTGATGCTGCTGGAGCAGATTTACAGAGCATTTCAGATCGCTTCAGGCGGAAAATATCATAAGTAGCGCTTCTCTAGTTATAGCTGATTTTACCTCAAAATGCAAGCATATCACAAAAGCTTCATAAATTTGTAAGAGAATAGTGGGCGAAACCAAGCAAAGAATCTGTCTTTTTTCACCTGGGACAAAAAGCCCTTAGCTATGAGTGATTACCCACAGCTAAGGGTTTTTAATATGGATTTCTTTCGCCATACAAGCCGCCTTTTATTATTCTGTAACCCGTAAACCGCCGGATTGCAAGAATAATGGCTCCCAAATGGCTGTTATCAAAAGACTTCTCCGAGCGCCGCAAACCCGCATTACTACTGGGTTTTTACGGCGTTTCGTTTTATTCCCACTCGACAAAGACTAATCAATTTTGTTTAAAAGTTATTTTCTGTCGTATTCGTGGTGCTTTTGATTATTTGATGTATCTGTATTATCCTGCCTATATGGGCGCTGTCCGCCTAAATTCCATTTATAAATCGAAAATTAATAATATATACATTTTTCGATGCCCGGTAATAATGTGTATATAGGTTTACCTATCATCTTTTCAAAAAACTCTTTATACTCGTAAGTCTTGTTCCATCTTTCAACAGAAAACGGATATATCCCATATCTTCTTGTGGTATCAATAAATCTTTTTTCCAATATGCAGAAACCATTCGCATCAGCAAGTGCATCACATAAAATAATCAGCTTGTCATAATCATCATATTCGAGATTATGCAAGTAATTTTCGATAAAATCATACTGTTCTTTGGTAATATCCTTTTTCCCAATGTCAGCCTCTATATCTTTTACAGGAAATGAGTGGGTTAAACACACCCTTGCCACTTCATCCCAACCTTGTGAAATGGCATAATCGTATCCATCAATAATATGTCTGACAGCAGCAATCCCCGTTCTTCGTCCAATATCATGTAATAATCCGCAAACAAATGCCTTTTCGCTATCGAAGCATTCACAATGTTTTGCAATAATTTCGGCGGCTCTGGCGACATTGTAGGAATGGTCCTCCCAAGGGCCAGGGTTCATTTGCGCTGCCATTTCTAATTCATTTATTGCTTTTTCTTTGCTTGGATACATTGCTGTCCACCCTTCAAGTTTAGCTTTTTTATTCTCACTCGACAAAGCCTAATCAATTTTGTTTAGAGATTATTCTCTGTCGTATTCGTGGTGCTTTTGATTATTTGATGTA
>CALXBC010000036.1 GCA_944386455.1 uncultured Clostridia bacterium
TTCATTCTACCAGAGTTCTGCAAACCATGTCTCTTTTTTTCTGTTCTTGAATTTGCGCAATTTATTATACCTTACCCCAGTATGCGGTATTGGTTAATCAAAATTTCATTAAATTTCGTTCAGATAAAAATAAATAATAAAAAGCACAACATGAGAGTTCAACTCTACAATGCTGTGCTTTTTTGGAAAGGTTGCATAAAAAAGATATTTTCGCGGTTTCGGATGGGAGATTTGAACCCTCGCATAAACTATGATAATTTATTTCTTTGCCTGTATTATGCAAAACTTTTGAATATCACCTGTAACAGGAATTCTATCGTAAGGGTTTTCTGCCCAAACCGCTTCATCGACAATAGTAGATACGATTTCTTTAAACCCGGCTTTTCTAAGTTCGTCTACTAAATATTCTTCGACCAGTCCCTTTTCCAATCCTAAATTTTTAGCCACTTCAAAACTTTTAGAACCTTTTTCAATATATAACCCTTGAATGATCAACTTACCGTTTTCCCTTAATATTCTATATAGTTCTTTTGCAACTTTATCACTTTCGGGTATATTTCCGAAAGCAGCCACAGATGTAATAAAATCAAAGCTATTGTCTTTTATAGACATATATCTTCCATCGGTTGCTATATACGAAACTTTATCGTCATTTGTTTGTTTAATTTTTCTCGTCCACGCTAAAATCCTTTTTGATATATCTGTACAGACAATGGATATATTAGAATTATTAGATTCTAATATCATTTGCAGCATACCGCCCATTCCAGTGGCTAAATCACAAACATCGCCATGCAAGCCTTTAAGTAACTCCATTGTTTTTTGGGCAAGCTTTTGTTCTGCAATTATTGTTTCTTTGTTTTTTCGCGAAAAATAATCCTTTGTCCAATCATCTTCGGTATTTTGCCGTTCGTTGGTATTTATTTCATTTGCAAGGTCTTCATCTGTAATATTCCATAATATTTCTTGATTTGACGATAGCTCCGGATTAACAATATCATAAACGCCGTAATATTTTGAATATTGGGTATTGCATTCTTTGCAGCATAACTTATCATCTAATGAACATCTGCATTTTGGGCAAACAATAATATTTTTCACATCCATAAGAAGCACCTCTTTTTTATTAATAATTAATATAATTATATAATAAAAGCTAAAATAATAAAAGCAAAATTTAAATTTACACTATTCTTTTTGGACGAAAATAGCCAGCCGGATCGCATAGGCAATCTTTCGCTTTCGGAGTAGTTTTTATACAATCTTTACTTGTTTTACTCGCTCCTACCGCCCCAGCAGCGTTTGATAACACCCCTTTTTGCGCTGAAACCGGTGCGTTTATCGTATTTAACTCAAAAAACTCCACGCTTCTGTCTTCTGTATTCACTTTTTGCAATAATGCGCCAACGCCGATACAAGGTAAAAGGAAAAGCTACATTCAAGCCTCGACTATAAGGCTAAAATGTAGCTCTTAACTGGTGCGCCAGGAGGGACTCGAACCCCCGACCTACTGGTTCGTAGCCAGTCACTCTATCCAGCTGAGCTACTGGCGCGTACGTTATATTTTGATAATGCTTAAATATAATAGCATAGTTAAAATAAAATGTCAAGCAAAAAATTGCATAGATTTATAGTTTAATATTTGACAACTCAAATTATTGACTTTATCCCATTATCATGTTACAATTACGAAGTAGTTTGGTCACAAAATTTTATATAATATATAATTAAATATGAAAAATGTGACATTTTGGTAGCGGAGGTAATATGGACAAGTCAGAAATTTATATCTTAGGTTATGATTTTGAAAAAATCAGCAGGTATTTATTTGAAATTGCAGATGAATATCGTAAAAGTGTGGATTACAATTTTGAACCAGATCATATGTCTGAACGGACCCAAATGTGTATCACTGAAATTTTGGATGAGTTTCAAATGAATAAAAGATGGTGCGGCTATCAATATCATTTAGAAGCGATTTTTCTCTATTTGAATACACCGACAGCTGCATTTAAAATCATGGATGTTTACGCTTTATTGGCAGAAAAGCATCACAAAAACAGGATGGCAATTGAACATGATATGAGAAATCTTTTAGAACATACATGGGATCGCGGTAACAGAAAAGCGATGATTCGCTATTTCGGCAATGATTACATGCGCCCCAAAAACAAGGCTTTTATTGTTAGAATCGCAGAAGAAGTACAGCTGAGAACAAATCAAAAATCATATCATTCATAAATCGGTTTTGTAAATCGATATAAAAGGCCTGACTTTAATTCTCAATATAAACCAATATGTCTCCCTCAAAGCAGTTTTGGGGGAGACATGTTTGTTACAGCTGTTTCTATTGGGGGAAGGATTTTACTTCATAAAATACTGTTCCCGTTCCGCCCCGACCGATACATATCGAATGGGACAGGAAACGCTTTTTTCCAAAAATGCAATATATTTTTGCGCTGCTTCCGGAAGCTCCTCAAATTTGCGGCAGCCGGAGATGTCCTGCTTCCAGCCTTCAAAATATTCGTATACAGGCTTGGCAATTTCTAATTCACTTCCGGCCGGAAAGTCTGCTGTACGTTTTCCGTTTACTTCATAGGCAACACAAACCGGAATCTGCTCCAGAAAGGAAAGAACATCAAGTTTAGTTAATGCCAGGCAGTCTGCACCCTGCATTCGCACACCATAACGGGATGCCACAACATCGAATCCACCAACCCGCCGCGGTCTTCCCGTTGCAGCGCCATACTCTCCTCCCGCTTCACGAAGTCTGTCGCCCTCAGCGCCAAACAATTCACAGGTAAAAGGCCCCTCGCCGACACAGCTGGAATATGCTTTCATGATGCCAATGCTCTCGTCGATCTTGTGGTTGGGAATACCTGCACCGATCGGCGCATATGCGGCAATGGTGGAGGAAGATGAGGTATAAGGATAAATTCCGAAGTCGATATCCCTCAGGGCGCCCAGCTGGGCTTCAAACATGATCCGCTTGCCCTGCTTTGCCTGTTCGTCCAGATAGGAGGAAACATCGCAGACATATTCCCGAAATGGAAACGCGTATGTTTCCAGCCAACGGTACATTTCCTCTGCCGCAATCGGCTTATGGCGATAACCGCCTGCAACTGTGAGGTTTTTCCACTCCACGATGTCCTTCAATCTGTCAGGCAGACGCTCGGGATGGAACAGATCGCCCATCCGCAGCGCCTTTTTCATATACTTATCCGCATAAACAGGGGCAATTCCGCGGCGGGTAGAACCAAATTTTTTGTCCGCCAGACGGTCCTCCTCCAGACAGTCTAAGAGCTTATGATAGGGCATGCAGATCGTAGCGCGGTCGCTGATTTTCAGATGCGCAGGGGTAATACTGATTCCTGCATCCCGCAGCCGCTTTACCTCGCCTAAGAGATGTTCTGCGTCAATAACCATCCCGGGTCCCATTACGTTGACGGTATCTTCCCGCAGAATGCCGGATGGAAGCAGATTCAGAATAAATTTTCCCCGTTCATTCACTACGGTATGCCCCGCATTGTTGCCGCCCTGATAACGCACAACAATATCGTATTGCTCTGCCAGCAGATCGACCATCCGCCCCTTGCCTTCATCACCCCAGTTAATACCCACAATTGCTGTTAACATGACGATTATTCATCCTTTCTATTTTGCAAAAAACTTATTTGGAATCAATGGTGGAAACTGATGGAACAATATCATCCAACACATCCAGCAGAATTTTTACAGTGTCAAGCGAAGTAAAGGTTGTCACTCCGTTTTCGACCGCACAACGTCTGATATATGCACCATCATCTGCATGCGAGCCTGAAAAAATAGAGCGCGTGTTGATTATATAACTGACATAACCGGCACGGATGGATTGCAGAATCTGATCACTGCCTTCACTGATTTTGCCCAGCACGCGGGTGCGGATCCCATGCTTTCTTAAAAATTCGGCCGTTCCTGCGGTGGCCTCTATATTAAAGCCAAGATGATAAAAACGCTGCACCAACGGCAATGCTTCCTGTTTATCTTCATCAGCAAGAGTGACCAGCACAGTCCCATAATCCTTCATATGGATTCCTGAGGCCTGAAGTGCTTTATACAAAGCTCGGTTCAGGCGGGTATCATAGCCGATGGCCTCTCCGGTAGATTTCATCTCAGGAGAAAGATAGATGTCCATTCCGCCTAATTTAGAAAAGGAAAAAGCAGGTGCTTTGACATACCACCGCGGCTCATTCTCATCGAGCTTTAAAGCGGCTTTTTGATCACGCAGGGAATAGCCAAGCATAGCCTTGACGGCGATTTCCACCAGACTGCATCCAACAGATTTGGATAAGAACGGAACGCTGCGGGAAGCGCGGGGATTCACTTCAATGATATAAACGTTTTCCTCGGCGTCTACAATAAATTGAATGTTGAACAGTCCAACGATCCCAATTCCAATTCCCAGCTTCTCTGTATAAGATACGATCGTCTTTTTCACTTTGTCAGAAAGGCTGAACGGCGGATAAACGCTGATGCTGTCGCCGGAATGGACGCCGGTGCGCTCAACCAGCTCCATGATTCCCGGAACAAAAACCTCTTTGCCGTCGCAGATTGCATCGACCTCGACCTCTTTCCCGGAAACATATTTGTCCACCAGAACCGGCTTGTCTTCATCAACCTCTACTGCAGTTTTCAGATAATGCTGCAGCATTTCGCTGTCTGCGACGATTTCCATGGCTCTGCCGCCCAGAACGAAGCTCGGGCGCACCAGAACCGGATATCCGATTTTTTCTGCCACCCGCAGCCCATCCTCGATCGTTGTGACGGCCGCGCCGACCGGATGGGGAATCCCGAGGGAGAGGATCAGGTTTTCGAAAGCATCCCTGTTTTCTGCTTTTTCGATCGCCTCACAGTCGGTACCAATGATTGGAACACCTCGTCGGGCCAGCGGTTCCGCAAGATTTACGGCTGTTTGTCCGCCTAAAGATACGATTACGCCCATAGGTTTTTCGTGTTCGATCACATTCATGACACTTTCTGTTGTCAAAGGCTCAAAATACAGCTTATCCGCCGCCGTATAGTCAGTTGAAACGGTTTCCGGATTGTTGTTGATAACGATGGCCTCATATCCCGCTTCGCGAATGGTACGAAGCGCATGTACGGTAGAGTAGTCAAATTCAACACCCTGACCGATCCGGATGGGGCCGGAACCAAGCACAAGAATCTTTTTGCGGTCTGTTACAACAGATTCTTCCTCATCCTCATAGGTAGAGTAAAAATAGGGAACATAGCTTTCAAATTCTCCTGCGCAGGTATCGATCATCTTATAGACGGGAAAAATGCGTTCCTGCCGGCGCATCTGATACAGATCCTCTTCCTGCATATTCCAAAGCTGAGCCAAATATTGATCCGAGAAGCCCATTTTTTTTGCCTGCTTAAGCAGGGCGATATCACCGGCATTAGCTTCCAGCTCTTTTTCAAAGTCTACAATCTTTTTGATCTTATCAAGAAACATCATGTCGATCTGAGTAATATCACAGATTCGGGAATGGTCAACGCCGAGCCACATCAGCTGGGCAATCGCATATAATCTGTCATCGGTGCCCTCTTTAATATAATCGAGCAGCTGATCGACCGTCATATTTTTTCGGTCAAATTTGGATGAATGGATATGGCATACTCCGGTCTCCAATGATTGAATTGCTTTGAGAATACTTTCCTCGAAAGTACGGCCGACCGCCATGACTTCGCCTGTGGCCTTCATCTGAGTGGAGAGGGTATTGGAGCAGTTGACAAACTTATCAAACGGGAAACGCGGTATCTTGGTGACAACATAATCAAGCGCAGGCTCAAAGCAGGCGGGCGTATTGATCAGCTGGATTTCGTCCAGCCGCATCCCAACGGCAATTTTGGCAGACACCCTTGCAATCGGATATCCGGTTGCCTTGGACGCAAGCGCCGATGAACGGGACACCCGCGGATTGACCTCAATGACATAGTATTGGAAGGACTGAGGATCCAGTGCAAACTGGACGTTGCATCCGCCCTTGATTTTTAAAGCCCGGATGATTCGCAGAGCGCTGTCCCGCAGCATCTGGTATTCCTTGTTTGTCAGGGTCTGGCTGGGAGCAACTACAATGGAGTCACCGGTGTGGATCCCGACCGGATCAACGTTCTCCATATTACATATTGTGATAGCGGTATCGTTTGCATCCCGCATCACTTCATATTCAATTTCTTTATATCCTTTGATGCTTTTTTCAACCAGAACCTGATGAACGGGAGACAATGCAAGAGCATGCTTCATCATTTCCCGGAGTTCCCCGTCATTATTTGCAAAACCGCCGCCAGTCCCGCCGAGCGTAAAAGCAGGGCGCAGGATAACGGGATAGCCGATATCGTGAGCCGCTTTCAGAGCTTCCTCTATACTGAAGGTGATTTCAGACGGGATGACCGGTTCTCCGATGCTGATACAGAGTTCCTTGAACAAATCGCGGTCTTCTGCCCGCTCGATGCTTTCTGCATCAGAACCGAGCAGTTCAATCTGGCACTCTTCCAGTACTCCTTTTTTGGCAAGCTGCATCGCAAGATTCAGTCCTGTTTGCCCGCCAAGGCCGGGAACGATGGCATCCGGCCGTTCGTAACGGCAGATACGTGCCAAATATTCCAGCGTCAGCGGCTCCATATATACTTTGTCGGCAATGGTGGTATCCGTCATAATGGTGGCAGGATTGGAATTGACTAAAACAACCTCATAACCTTCTTCCTTCAGCGCAAGACAGGCTTGAGTTCCGGCGTAGTCAAATTCAGCAGCCTGTCCAATGATGATTGGGCCGGAGCCGATAACCATAATCTTGTGGATGTCAGTTCTTTTTGGCATGCTTAGCGTCCTCCTCCATCATTAGAATAAATTGATCGAACAAATAGCGGCTGTCCTGCGGCCCGGGTGCACTCTCCGGATGATACTGGACGCTGAATATCCGATCCTTTAAGCTGCGGACGCCCTCAACCGTTCCGTCCAGCAGATTGATATGGGTCAGTTCCAGCCCGGTTCCGGCAAGGCTGTCGGCATCCACGGCATATCCATGATTCTGCGAAGTGATTTCGATTTTATCGGTCAGCAGATTTTTAACGGGATGGTTTCCGCCGCGATGGCCGAATTTAAGCTTATATGTTTTTGCTCCATAAGCCAGAGAGATAATCTGATGTCCGAGGCATATCCCGAAAATCGGATATTTTCCTTTTAATGCACGCACCAGTTCGATTGCGTTCGGTACGTCCTGCGGATCACCGGGACCATTGGAAAAAAATACGCCGTCCGGTTTCATAAAAGCGATATCCTCAGCACTGATCTGATAAGGGACGATCGTGACATTGCATCCATATCGATTGAGACTTCTGACGATACCCAACTTCATGCCGCAGTCGACAGCAACGACATTAAAACGGTGATTAGCTGTTCTGGCATACCATTGCTTCTTGCAGCTGACAAGCGGAACAACGGCATGGTTGAGCGGTGTTTCGTGAATGATTTTGAGGCACTGCTCCAATGGGGTATCAGCATTTGTGATCACAGAGCGCTGTGTTCCTTCTTCCCGAATGCGTTTGGTCAGCGCGCGGGTGTCAACTCCGGAAATTCCCGGAATGTCGTTTTCAGCAAGGGTTTCGGATAAGGTCTTCGTATATCGGAAATTGGAAGGCATGTCATTGTAATCTCGAACCACCATACCGCCCAGCGCCAAAAGACGGCTTTCAAAATCTTCGTCGGTGATTCCATAATTTCCAATCAGCGGATAGGTCATAACGATAGTTTGATCTGCGTAGGACGGATCGGAAATGATTTCCTGATAGCCTGCCATGGACGTGTTGAACACAAGTTCGCACACTCTTTGCTTTTTTCCGCCGAATCCGTAGCCGTACCATTCGCTTCCATCTTCCAAAACCAGCTTGCGGTCAAATCGCTGCATATGCTCACTCCTTATTGCTGTTGTACTGCCTTGAAAAGCAGTATGCGTTTTCTTGGACTGCCCTGAATCTTCCCGTGGGAAAACAGGGCTGACAGTCACACTGTTCATTCTTTAACAAAAGGCGTCCATTTATGCCTTAAGAGGGATAAAGACCCCTTTCGACATCAATGAACGCCATTGCTCATCTCAGAAATATTTAGCCTTTCTTAGTATACAACACTCCCGCATGCTTGTCAATAAAAATCAGCAAATCGGCTCAAAACCTCCGGGCAGCTTTTAACTTTCATGGCTGGTAGAATAATTTATTCCTGCGCTTTATCTATTCAAGATTATATGATATAATATTACAATGATAAAATTCAGATAGACAGTGAAAAAAAGATAAATATGCAGAGTGCTCTGAGGTCGGTTGGAACTGGATGAAGCCGCCTTTGGTCAGAGTAGACGGTCAAATCCGTAAATTGACGCATCGTGAAATAGCAAGACTGAAAGGGTTTCCAGAAAATTTTGAGATTGAACCGTCAAATAAGTCATGGCTATTCAAAGCTTTGGCATATTCGCCCAATGTACAGGAAGTTAGACTTGTGGCAGAAAATCGCCTCCGGCATCACCGGCCGGCAGCACATTGAACAGATGGTGAACACCAGCCTGAAGAATCTGGGACTCGATTATATTGACCTGTATATCTATCACATGTGGGATTATGAGACGCCGCTCTATGACATTATGGAAGGGCTTAACCGCATTGTGAGGGCAGGAAAGGTGCGGTATATCGGCATATCCAACTGCTTTGCCTATCAGCTGGCCAAGGCCAATGACCTGGCGGAGAAAGAAAGCTTTCAGAAATTCGTCGCTATCCAGGGACATTACAACCTGATCTTCCGGGAGGAGGAACGGGAGATGGCAAAGCTCTGCCATGAAGACAACATTGCTATGACCCCTTACAGCGCTTTGGCAGGCGGACGGCTCTCCAAGCACCCGGGGGAAACCTCCAAGCGGTTGGAAGAGGACAGCTATGCCAAATTCAAGTATGATGCCACCGCGGAGCAGGATGCCGTCATTATCCAAAGGGTGGCGGAGCTGGCGGAAAAACGGGGCGTATCCATGACCGAAATCTCCCTGGCTTGGCTCTTGACGAAAGTGACGGCTCCCGTGGTAGGAGCTACCAAACTACATCATATCGAAGGGGCGGCCAAAGCCGCGGAGCTTATCCTGACACCGGAGGAATGCGCCTATCTGGAGGAAGCATATGTTCCTCATAAACTGGTGGGGGTAATGGCACAGAACACACCGGCGGCAGCAAAACAGCAGCACGTATGGTCTACAGGAAATCAGAAAATCGAACAGGCATAAGGAGGATAAGATTATGAACTATCGGGAAACCGATCCGGAATTTGCAGAGCGCTTCGAGCATTTTGCTTTTGAGGAGGTCCCTCATGAAGAAGGGCAGCAGCTCGACGAAGTGACCCGCCATATGGCAATTCTTGCCACGCTGTTGGGTTGCCAGGGCGTGGATGAATTTAAGCTGGAGCTGCCCCGTGCCCTTGACGCAGGGGTTTCACCGGTTATGGCCAAAGAGGTGGTTTATCAGGCGGTGGATTATTTGGGCGTCGGCCGAGTGAAGCCTTTTCTGGATGCAACCAATCTCATTTTGATGGAACGCGGTATAAGGCTGCCTTTGGAAGGGCAGACAACAACCACCATGGAAGACCGTCTCGAAAAGGGAATTCAGGCGCAAGTGGATATTTTTGGGGATGGGATGAAGGAAGCGTGGAAAAACGGCCACATTAACCGCTGGCTGGCGGCAAACTGCTTTGGCGATTATTACACTCGTACTGGGCTTGATTTAGCTCAGCGGGAGATGATTACCTTCTGTTTTCTGGCAGCACAGGGAGGCTGTGAGCCGCAGTTGATTGCCCATGCAGGAGGCAACATGAATTTAGGAAACGATAAAGCTTTTCTTGTCAAGGTTGTTTCTCAGTGCTTGCCTTATATCGGCTATCCCCGCAGCCTGAACGCTATTACCTGTATAAACAAGGCGGCGGAAGCAAGGAAGTAATTATCATAAGGAGAAAGCATTTGGAAAACATGGGGCAAACAGCAATTGGATATCTTTGCGTGATGGACGGGCAGAAACTGTTCAGGTGCTGGTAAAGTAAAATATGAAACATTACTTTTTATGACATGATACGAATCCGGTGAAAGTCATTTCTACATACAGGTATATATTTTTTGAACGCCAATACTGTTCTAAAGAAAAGGAACTGTATTGGCGTTTTTACTGCAAATTTTGTGCTAACATAATATCTCAGTAGGCGGATATCATTGTAAAATCGAAAGAAAAAACAGAGAGTCCATTGGTTCATAAATGGTATGCTGTAGAATTGAAAAATACAAAATTATGTGATATACTAACATAAACATTGTAGATCAGGCTTTATGGAATTGGGGAAGTAAAGTCGCAATTGACAAAATTACTGGGAAAAACAGGCCGGTGAAAAATCTTTATTTTGGCCATAGCGGCTATCATCAATAGAGGGAATTGTATATGAGCAGTCAAAATAATGAAAAACAATTTAAATTAGTTTCCTCCTACAAACCTACCGGCGATCAGCCGGAAGCAATTGCAAAGCTGGTTGAAGGAATCAAGGGGGGGAACAGAGAACAGACGCTTCTTGGTGTTACAGGTTCCGGCAAGACATTTACCATGGCCAATATTATTGCTCAGGTGAACAAGCCGACACTGGTTTTGGCTCACAATAAGACCCTGGCTGCTCAGCTCTGCTCTGAGTTCCGGGAGTTTTTTCCTGAAAACGCAGTCGAATATTTTGTGTCCTATTATGATTATTACCAGCCTGAGGCATATGTCCCCAGCACGGACACTTATATCGAAAAAGACAGCTCGATCAATGATGAAATCGACAAGCTGCGCCATTCTGCAACCTCAGCACTGTCAGAACGCAATGATGTAATTATTGTAGCGAGCGTCTCCTGCATTTACAGCTTGGGCAGTCCGATTGATTACCGCAGCATGGTGATTTCTCTGCGTCCCGGAATGCAGATGGAACGGGATGCTTTGCTGCATAGACTGGTCAACATTCAGTATGAACGCAATGACATCAATTTTATCCGGAATAAATTTCGGGTACGCGGCGATGTTGTGGAAATTTTCCCCGCTTATTCAGGAGATACGGCAATACGGGTAGAGTTTTTTGGCGATGAGATTGACCGCATTAGCGAAATTACCCCTTTAACAGGAGAGGTTAAGGCGGTTGTTCAGCATGTTGCCATATATCCTGCGTCTCATTATATTGTGCCGCCTGAAAAAATGCATACCGCAATTCAGGAAATCGAAGAAGAGCTGGAGCAGCGTGTCAAATATTTTGTGGACAACGATATGCTTTTGGAAGCACAGCGAATCAAGCAGCGCACACAGTATGATATTGAGATGCTGACGGAGGTTGGGTTTTGCAAAGGAATTGAAAACTACTCCCGGATCTTGTCGGGACGTGCTCCCGGCAGCACGCCGTATACTTTGCTTGACCATTTTCCGAAGGATTATCTGATGCTGATTGATGAATCCCATGTAACGATACCGCAGGTACGAGGGATGTTTTTTGGAGATTATGCCAGAAAAAAGACGCTGATTGATTACGGCTTTCGGCTCCCCTCCGCCTATGACAACCGCCCGCTGAATTTTGATGAGTTTTACAGCAGAATTCATCAGGTTGTTTATGTCAGCGCAACACCGGCAGAATTTGAGCGCAGTCACAGCAAAACGATTGCAGAGCAAATTATTCGTCCAACTGGTTTGCTGGATCCTGAAGTCGTCGTAAAACCGGTTGAGGGGCAAATCGAGGATCTGCTTTCGGAAATCAATCAGCGTGCCCAAAAGCAGGAACGGGTTCTGGTGACAACACTGACCAAAAAAATGGCGGAGGACTTAACAGAATTTCTGGAAAAGATGGGGGTCAGAGTCCGCTATATGCACCATGATGTGGATACCATTGAGCGGATGGAGATCATTCGTGACCTGCGGCTGGGCGAGTTTGACGTGTTAGTTGGCATCAATTTGCTGCGGGAAGGGCTCGACATCCCGGAGGTTTCTCTTGTTTGTATTCTCGATGCAGACAAGGAAGGCTTCCTGCGGTCGGAAACTTCACTGATCCAGACGATCGGCCGTGCGGCACGAAATGATCATGGTATGGTCATCATGTATGCCGATCAGGTAACAGGTTCGATGGAGCGGGCAATATCAGAGACCCTGCGGCGCCGTGAGATTCAGATGCATTATAATGAAGAGCATGGCATCATTCCACAGTCGATTCACAAAGAAGTACGTGAGGTCCTGGAAATTTCATCTCATAATGTGGACAAGGACGGAAAGCCTGTCAAGAAGATGAGCCGCAAGGAGAAAAGCGAGCTGATTGCAAAGCTGAAAACGGAGATGAAGGCGGCTGCGAAGCTTCTTGAATTTGAACACGCGGCATATTTAAGAGACAAAATTAAGGAATTGGAAGATTCTATGTAAAAGGAGAAGGACGGCAGTATTCATGTGCCGTTTTAGTAAAAATGATTGTTTATCATGGCTCAGATCGAGAGATAATCAGACCACGGATCACGTTGTCTGATTTGGGAAGGGAATTCGGGATTGGCTTTTATGTAACACCGGAGCTCACACTGGCGGAATCGCAGGCGAAGCGAAAGGCAAAGCAGGGACTGGTTTATGACGCTCACCGGCCTGTTGTGACGGAATTTGAGTTTGACGCAGATGCCGCAGCAAAGGCGTTGAAGCTGAAAAGGCTGGATGGCTGTTCGGAAGAATGGCTGGATTTTATCATGCGGTGCTATACAGACATCCATTTTGTTCATCCGTATGATATCGTGATTGGAAACGCGGTGCTGCCAGAGCACTCAGAAATTTTAAACCAATATCGCAGGTCAGTTATATCAAAACAGCTTGCATTGAAACAGCTGAACGGTGCTTGTGCCTGCTTGCAGATTTGTTTTTCAACAGCTGCTTCGCTGGATTTCTTAAAAAAGCGCTGAAGACGGACGCTCCCTGCGCATCAGCTTTAAAAAAGCGTTGCCGGCTGCACTGACGGATACGCCTTTGAGTTTGCATATTCCGATGCCGCGTTTCGGAATCGGATCTGTGACATCAATTTTGTGCAGTGTCCCGTCTGTCAGATATTGTCTGGAGAATTCCTGTGTGACACAGGCGATTCCAAGATTGATCCTGGCAAACTCCAGTACCAGATCGTGGGAACCAAGCTCGATTTCTGGGGTCAGTTGAATCCCTTTGCTTAAAAAGAAATTTTCTACATAATTTCTGGTATTGGAGTTTTTTTCCAGAAAGATCAGCGGATAATCGGCGAGCTCCCGCAGCGTGACCGCCCGGTCATAAAGAAATCGGAATCGGCTGCCTGCCACAAAAATATCCTGCACATCGCCATAACGTTCCATTTCGATGGCATCGTCTGTCAGCGGGAGATTTACAAAGGCGAGGTCAACCTGCCCGGATTTAAGCAGATCAACTGCCTGGATGCTGGTGCGGTTTACAATCTGCAGATTAACCATGGGATAGGTGCGGTTGAATTTTTCCAGATAGGGAAGCAGCAGATAGCGTGATATGGTATCACTGACACCGATTCGAAGATTTCCGGTCTCCAGATTTTTGATTTTTTGTATTTCCCGCTCTCCTTTGTCAATCAGAAAGATTGCATTTTTGATGTATTCATACAGGAGTTCCCCTTCCGGCGTGAGGGAAACTCCTTTTTTACCGCGGATGAACAGGCGGGTATCCAGCTGTGATTCTAAATGTCGGACAGACTGACTGACTGCAGATTGGGTAATGAACAGCTGTTCTGCTGCCCTGGAAAAGCTGAGATTGTTCGCTACCTCAAAGAAAATCTTATAATGATCCAGTTTGATATCCATATTATTCCTTCTAATGATATTCATTAATATTATTAATTTTACTAATGAGAATATTTTTATTATAATGATATACGCAGTGTTTTGTCAAGCGGCCGGATGGCCGGACAAACAGTTTGAAAGGAAGGACATTTACTATGGAAAGATTAGTCGGAACTGTTTCACGGGGATTGCGTGCACCAATCATCCGGGAAGGGGATGATTTGGTTGGCATTGTCGTGAAATCGGTGATGGGTGCGTCCGAAAATGCGGGCTTTGAAATCATGGACAAAGACGTTGTTGCCATAACCGAAGCAGTTGTCGCAAGAGCGCAGGGAAATTATGCTCATGTTGATGATATTGCGGCAGACGTGAAATCCAAATTCGGCGATGATACAGTCGGGGTTATTTTTCCGATCCTGAGCCGCAACCGGTTCGCGATTTGCTTGCGTGGAATCGCGAAGGGAGCCAAAAAAATTGTTCTGATGCTGAGTTATCCCTCTGATGAGGTTGGGAATCATCTGATCGACTTCGACTCCTTGGACGAAAAGGGGATTAATCCCTGGACCGATGTGCTGACGGAGGCAAAATACCGCGAGCTGTTCGGCATTCAAAAGCATCCGTTTACCGGTGTGGATTATATAGAATATTATAAACAATTGATAACAGACTGCGGGACAGAGGTTGAAATTGTTCTGGCGAATGATTGCCGGGCTGTGTTGGATTACACCAAAAGCGTGCTGTGCTGTGATATCCATACCAGAAAACGGACAAAGCGGCTTTTAAAGGCGGCAGGAGCAGAAAAAGTTTATGGCCTGGACGATATCATGACCGCATCTGTAAACGGAAGCGGCTTTAACGCGGATTACGGCCTGCTGGGCTCAAACAAGGCGACAGAAAATACGGTCAAGCTGTTCCCAAGAAGCTGTCAGGTTTTTGTGGATGAAGTACAGAGCAGACTGAAGGCCTTAACGGGGAAAAATGTTGAGGTTATGGTATATGGCGATGGCGCATTTAAAGATCCGGTCGGCAAAATATGGGAGCTGGCAGACCCAGTGGTCTCTCCGGCCTATACCGCCGGCCTTGTGGGAACGCCGAATGAGGTCAAGCTCAAATATCTTGCAGACAATGATTTTGCTGACCTGAAAGGCGAGGAGCTGAAGGCGGCGATTTCGGAATATATCAAAAATAAAGATGACAATTTGGTTGGACAGATGGTGTCTCAAGGGACAACACCCCGGCGTTTGACCGACTTGATCGGCTCTCTGGCCGACCTGACATCCGGCAGCGGAGACAAGGGGACTCCTATCATTTACATCCAGGGATATTTTGACAATTATACGAAATAGTGATGTGAAAAGCGGCAATTTATTTGTCGCTTCATTCTGTCGAAAAACTGCAAATTACAAAATTCGTCACGCAGGCGGACATGCGCCGCCGGAGTGGCTCTTTGAGAGAAAACCGGCGGTGAGCAGAGGCAAAGCCTCTTGCGGAGCCGGTTTTCGACTGAAAAGGGGGAGTCGGGGGAAAAACGCAGAACAAGGCTTTGCCGCAGTGATTGTGTTTGTCCCTCGAGAGCGTGTCGACTTCTTCGACACGCTCAAGCGGCAATTTATTTGTCGCTTTTTGTTTTAAATGACGGCAAAACAATCTTGAATTGGTTACAATTGGGTAAAAATTATTGACAAGGGCTTTTGATACTGATATGATAAATTAAATAATACTGTTTGTTGTTATTCCTTTTGGGAGTGTGATGAAAAAGATGCTGGGAAAATACCATCGCTGCATCAGCTGTATGAAGGAGATTGGCACGAACAACGTCTGCCCCTACTGTGGATATATTGAGGGCTCCCCGTTCTTGCCGGATTATCTGCCGCCGAAAACGATTCTCAATCAGCGGTATATTGTCGGAAAGCTTTTGAGCTATAATGGAGAAGGCGCTTCTTACATTGCCTTTGATACGGTAGTAGAGTCGGCTGTTGAAATTCGGGAGTATATGCCGGACAACTTATGTAAAAGAGAACGGGGCGGTGTGCAGATCCTTGTTGATCAGGGACAGGAAGCGCAGTATAAGGCGCTGATGTCTGATTTTCTGGAGCTGATGCACCAGCTTACCAGAATGCGGACGCTTACGACCGTTGTACAGGCGTATGAAGTATTTGAGGAAAATAATACTGCTTATGCGGTTTTTGAACATATAGAAGGCGTTACCCTTCGGCAATATCTTAATGAAAACGCAGGAGAAATCAATTGGGACAGTGCCTCCAAACTGTTTTTTCCGCTGTTTGGCACCTTGGCGGCACTGCACAGCTCGAATTTGATCCATCGTGGAATCAGTCCCGAAACGATTCTGCTCAATCATAAGGGCGAAATCAAGCTGACCGGCTTTTCGATCAGTCCGCTGCGCGCAGTCGGAACAGGCCTGTCTCCGCAGCTCTTTGGCGGCTATGCGGCGCCGGAACAGTATTCGCCCAACAGCTGGCATGGGACATGGACAGATGTTTACGCGCTGGCTGCGGTAATATATAAATCATTGACCGGAACTATGCCGCCGGAAGCAACCACCCGGTCTGTCAATGACAATCTAATTGAACCTCATATTTTGAATCCTTCCATTCCGAAGCATGTATCCAATGCAATTATGGCGGCAATGCTGCTGTCGCCGGAACAGCGCACGCAGACGATGATCGAGCTGCGCAATCAGCTTTTTGCTCCTGAACCAGCAGCAACCGTCACGGCCCCTGCTAAAAAGTCGGAAGCTGTTGTAGAGGTTGAAAAAGAAGAGGAAAAGAAAACAAAAAAAGGCATTCCGGCATGGGCGGTTGCTCTGATTGTAACCTCAGCGGTGCTGATCGTTGCGTTGGCAGCTCTGTTTTTGTTTTTGTTTGGCGGAAACGAAGGGCAAAACAGGCCGGCTTCCAGCAGGGTAACTTCGTCTGATACTTTGTCTGAAATGAGTTCTGAACTTCCGGCATCTTCTGCAGTATCGCCGTCCTCGATTGACATGAAAGACTTTTCAGTGGAGAATTTTATTGGTCAGACAGCAGCAAGCGTGACGAACAACACGACCTATACACAAAAATATACATTTGAAGTTAAGGAAGAATGGAACGAGTCATACGGCGCTGGGGTTATATTCAAGCAGGAGCCGACAGCAGACACGCCTGTGAACGCGCATGACAAAGTAGTACTTTATGTCAGCAAGGGAACACAGTTTGTAAAGGTGCCCGATCACCAGAATATGCTGGAGGCTGATTATATTTCCGAGCTGCGTAAACTGGATATCGAACATTATACCATTGTGAGAGAATTCAGTGAAGCAGTGACAGAAGGACATGTGATCCGAACCAATATGGATGGCGGCACCTATGACAAAAATAATACGGATAACAACCAGCTTGTGATTTATGTATCCGACGGACCGGAGATCTCGTCTGTACCTGATGAGGAATCAAGCAGCGGTTCTGATGGATTTACGGATTTTTGGCCGGATCTTTGGTGACAGGTATGATATACAGTATACCCCGGTTTCCTATGACCGGGGCATGCTTTTGTCTCTTTTTCTGAAAGTTCATAAAAAAAACATTTACTTTACAATATTACTGTGTTAAAATGAAAATAGTTTTATTTTTGGTTAAGTTTTTCTGTGGGGTGCCCCGATGGTATGTCCGATCAATATGTTCTAATTTTATATGGGAGAAAGGGATGAGTCAGCATGAACAGTAAATTAAAAGGAAAAAGCTTTGATTTTTTGTTTGAAGCGATTCTGTCATTGGAAACCATGGAAGAATGCCGCAACTTTTTTGATGATCTGTGTACAGTTCCGGAACTGAAGGCGATGGCACAGCGGCTACAGGTGGCGAAAATGCTGAGTGAACACCAGGTGTACAGTGAGATTGTGTCAGAAACAGGTGCTTCTACTGCAACAATCAGCCGTGTCAACCGTTCTCTCAGTTATGGCAGCGACGGTTATACTGCTATTTTTGAGCGGCTGGATCAGAAGAAATGAGCGGATATGGCGGTTTTGCCGCATTTTATGATGAGTTGACCGGAAATGTCGATTATCAGGCCATTTCCGGTTTTATTTACGATACATTGAAAAAATATGAAATTGACAAGGGGATTGTTCTTGACCTTGCCTGTGGCACGGGAAGTCTGTGTGAAGCCCTGGCAGCGCTTGGATATGAGATGATCGGCGTGGATGGCTCTGAAGACATGCTGTCGGAAGCCTGGAACAAAAAGCTGGAGTCTGGCGCAGACATTTTGTATCTCTGTCAGAACATGCAGGAACTGGATTTGTATGGTACGGTCGATGCGGCGATATGTACGCTGGACAGCCTGAATCATCTTGCAGGTCTGCCTGAATTGACGCAGGTGTTTCATAGGGTAGGACTTTTCCTCAACCCCGGCGGAATCTTTATTTTTGACTGCAATACGGTGTATAAGCATCGCGAAGTATTGGCGGATCATACCTTTGTCTATGATTGCGACGATATTTATTGTGTATGGCAGAATACCCAGCTTGCCCAAAATAAGGTGCAAATCCATCTCGACTTGTTTCACTGCTGCGGGGATAACAGCTATGTCCGTTCGGAAGAGGAGTTTTGCGAAATTGCCTTTTCTGAAAGTGAAATTTTTGAAGCGTTGGCAGCTGCAGGTCTGACGGTATTGGAACGACACGATGGGTACTCGGATGCAGTCCCCGACAGCAGGACGCAGAGAATCGTATATGTTGTGCAAAAGGAAGGAACGGTATTTTAATGATTGGGAAAGCTCAAAATATGGTGCGTGCAATTTCAGCAGACGGCTCTGTTATTGCCTGTGCGCTTGATTCGACCGAGATTGTTGGAAAGATCGAGCAGATCCATACGACCTCTGCTGTTGTGACAGCGGCTCTTGGGCGGCTTGCAACTGCTGCATCCATGATCGGTGCTATGCTCAAAGGCGACGAAGATACCGTAACAGTACGCATGAATGGCGGAGGCCCCGCCGGGTCGTTGATTGCTGTAGCAGACAGCTGCGGCAATGTAAAAGCATATGTTGCCAATCCTGTGGTTGAACTGTCGCTGAATCAGTACGGCAAGCTGGATGTTGCGGGAGCAGTGGGAAAAGACGGGTATCTGAGCGTGATCAAGGATGTCGGGCTAAAGGAGCCTGCAACCGGGACGGTCGAGATCGTCAGCGGTGAAATCGCGGAAGATATTACCAATTATTTTGCCGTCAGCGAACAAACGCCGACCGTCTGCGGACTGGGAGTACTGGTAAATCCGAATCTGACAGTGAAAGGCGCAGGTGGATATCTGGTCCAGTTGCTGCCATTCGCTCCAGAAAGCTGTATTACTGTACTGGAAGAAAACTTAAAGCAGATGCCGCCGGTTTCCAAAATGTATGCGGACGGCATGACGGCAGAGGAAGTATGCTTGAAATTGCTGCGTGGATTGGAGCCCAATGTTTTGGATACCTTTCATCCGATATACAGATGTGACTGCAGCAGGGAAAGAGTGAGCCGCGCTCTGATCAGCATGGGCAGGGAAGAACTGGAAAAGCTGGCACGGGAGCAGGATATGACTGAAGTCAGCTGCCATTTCTGTAATAAAAAATACAGCTTTACTGCACAGGAACTTTTGGATATGCTGAAAGCATAAGGCCGGACGGGAATACAGAGATGATTTTATAAAAAAAGTCAAAGAGGAAAATATTGAGAAAAATGACTTGACATTTCATGCCGTCTCATGTATAATAAATCATGCTGTTGATTGAAAGAAACAGGTATGTTGGGGAGCATAGCTCAGCTGGGAGAGCACCTGCCTTACAAGCAGGGGGTCACAGGTTCGAGCCCTGTTGTTCCCACCATATTTTTGCCTCTGTAGCTCAGTCGGTAGAGCAGAGGACTGAAAATCCTCGTGTCGATGGTTCGATTCCGTCCGGAGGCACCATTTGTTTTTTCTGTTTGTTGAGACATATTTTTATTCCTTTTGTCATAGAATAATAAGACAGACAGCTTTTGTTTGCGGGTTTAGCTCATCTGGTAGAGCGCCACCTTGCCAAGGTGGAGGTAGCGAGTTCGAGCCTCGTAACCCGCTCCAGATATGGCGCCATAGCCAAGTGGTAAGGCAGAGGTCTGCAACACCTTCACCCCCAGTTCAAATCTGGGTGGCGCCTCCAGAAAAAAGTCCTGTTCGAAATAACAGGACTTTTTTCAATGATGTTTGCCTTCGGCAAATGATGTCACTTCGTTAATGATGACGGCTTAGCCTAATGATGTCGCTTCGCTAATGTTTTTGGCAAACATTGCATCATTGCGAATGAAATGAGCAACATCATATTTGCGAAGCAAATGCATCATATCGCCAAAGGCGATACATCATTTCATCTTGCCCCTCCGCCGCTTTTATGCTATGCTTGTGCTACAATAGGGACAAAAAATGTTTCTATATTGCGTTGCAAGTGATTCAATAAATTTAGTATAGATTGAACTCCTTGATTGTTATATAATAAAATCAAAGAAAGGAGTGTTCATAATGGTAAATGAAATTTTAGGTGCTAATATAAGAAAATACCGACTTGCATTTAACTGGACACAAGAAAAATTGGCAGATATTTTATGCGTTTCTCATCAAGTAATTAGCAAGTGGGAAAATGGTATTGCAGCCCCAGATATTGCAATTCTGTGTTCATTGACAAGAATTTTTAATGTCTCATTAGATGATTTGTGTGGCGTTTCTCCGAAACAAATTGATAATTTTATAGAAGAAATCGAGAGTACAATTCAAAAAGAAAATACCACATATCAATCTTTGCATACAAAATGGGATGGAATAGAACAACAATTGATACATCATCCAACAAATGATAAACTCTTATTTGTTATATTAAAATTTCTTCGCACTATGCACGATAAAATCGAGACAGATGCTCAAAAAGAGATAGTTAATGCAGAGATTCTTAAAGTTAGTGAAAGAATTTTAGATTTCTCAAGAAACGATTCATATCGCAGTTATGCAAATTATAACCTTGCGGTTTACTATAGCGAGCAAGTCAACCTGAAGCGTGGCAATGAACAGGATATGAAAAATGCGCGAAAATCAAAAATGTATGCAGATTTAGTTCTGTACAAAGATATGCATAAAAGTTTTTATCATACATTTGGCGCTACGACTTTGCAAGAAGATTTGATAGCAAAAGAAAAAACACTTATTGAAATGATTGACGCAACCAAGATGGCGTGCGAAAATTTGATTAGATGCTATAAACACCATTTTTCTGATATTGATTTTAAAAGTAAATCTTATACAGAACTGTCGCAATTCTTGAATGAAATAGAGGTGTTTTCAAGCAAGTTATCATCACACCGTAAAGACTTTGAAAAGGCAAGGCAG
Source organism: uncultured Clostridia bacterium (assembly GCA_944386455.1). GTDB lineage: Bacteria > Bacillota > Clostridia > Oscillospirales > Ruminococcaceae > HGM13222. The sequence continues at coordinate 21,242 of CALXBC010000036.1, forward strand.
GAATAACCGTCATACTTTTGATGGATTTACAACTTAAAAACAAAGTTTTTAACAGCATTTTCGTTAGTATGATTTTCAATGAGTCGGTATGATTTTTGTCATACCATCAAAAATAGAGTTATTTCGCAATTTCGGGATAACTCTATTTGCATATATAACTTGAAAATATCAGCAAAAACTGTTATATTAAATACAGAAAAATGCTTGTTGTAATAGGAGCCTCCCTTGCCTAAAGGGAGGTGGCACGGCAAAGCCGTGACGGAGGGATATATTACGGAACGGAAACATAATACAAAACTAACGGACAACGCAAAAATGCTACGAAAGAATATGACGAAAGAAGAACGACATTTGTGGTACGATTTCTTGCGTACATATCCGATAAGATTTTTGCGACAAAAAGTTATAGATAATTATATTGTTGATTTTTATTGCCACGAAGCACGGCTTATAATTGAGCTTGATGGCTCACAGCATTATGAGGAAAAAGGATTGCTAAAAGATAAAATCAGAACAGAGAAAATAGAAAACAGAAACTTAACAGTAATTCGTATACCGAACAATGAGGTTAATAAAAATTTTAGAAGTGTTTGTGAGTATATTGATTTTTTTGTTAAAGAATCCCTCCACCGCTAAGTATCCCTCAGTCAAAACCTACGGTTTTGCCAGCTCCCTTTAGGCAAGGGAGCCTTTGCGGTCCCCCGTCTCACCTGCCGGTTCGGTCGGTGCTTCTGCTTGCGCAGAGGTGTCCACAGGACACCCGCACCCTTTAGGGCAAGGGAGGCTAAATTTGTTCCTAATTTGACACAAGCATATAATACACTCAAGGCGGTGGTGAGATGAAAAAATTCAAGGAATTTTTGCTTTTGTTTGTACCTTTAATTGTATTGACAATTTTGCCTATTATTTTATTTGTTACTAATCAAACTGAAAATTCATTTATAGGCAATGCACAATATTTAAAATTGTTCTTGAATGACAGCATTTTTTGGAATGCGATTTTCAACACGTATTATAAAGCAATAATTTTTTCTGCTCTGGCAGTTGTTTGTGTTGCTTTGTTATGTCATTTTATAAAATATATTAAATCACGAAAAGTCTTTTATCCTGTTAGCGTTGTTTTGGCGAGCGTAATTTCATTTTTAAGTACATATATGAATAGGGTAAATTATTTTGGTTTGCCAATGGGTGTGTATGGCTCTCAATATTTGACTTCAAATGCCCCACCACCTATTTCGGTTACTATTTATGATATTTTGTTGGCATTACAAATTGGTTTTTTAACAACTTTTTTGTTTTGGTTAGTGGAAACATTTGTTTTGTTTATAAAAAGTAGAAAATCTATACAAATCTGAGAAAATCCCCAGTTTTCAGGCACATTTCATTCGTGTCATTAAGTTCAGAACACCCAAAAAAGTCCTCAGACTTCGTTTGAGGACTTTTTCTTATGCAGAAAGCCTTTGCATAAAATAAAATGGACTACGGACAGAGCCGAGGTAAGGTATAATAAATTGCGCAAATTCAAGAACAGAAAAAAAGAGACATGGTTTGCAGAACTCTGGTAGAATGAAG
>CALXBC010000037.1 GCA_944386455.1 uncultured Clostridia bacterium
CCGCTCCATATCCAGAGCCAGAATTTCGATGCTGATGCTGCCGGACAGCTTGATTTTTCCCTTCTCACAGACGGCGCTGCCCGGGGTATAATCACCTCGGACATCATAAATACAGTCGATCTGGTCACCGGGAAAGTCCAGTGTATTTCTGCAGGCGTTCGTCTCATTGACAACAGAGAGCAGCCGCTCCAGCCGCACTTCGCGGCATTCGGTCTCCGCTTCATAACAGGTGGAAAATATATCGCTGACTACAGAAAGCTCCCTGCTCCGGTCTGCCATACACTCTGCAATCACAGTCAGCTCCACGGCAAGGATCCGGCTTTCTCCTGCGCTGTTTTCTCTGATGTCGATCACCATATCGCCGGCCTTCATGACGACGTTACAAGCGTAATCCTCATCCACCCCCGGCAGGTCGATGATCTGGCTCAGGAGCACAGAGCTTTCAAACAGCTCCGGCTTTGCGCCCTCTCCGTCGGGAAGGTAAAGAATATGCAGAAACGCCTCCCCTTTGCAGACCGCTTTGTTTGCAATCAGCTTGACGTCACTGGTAATACAGACCGCTTCGCTGTTTAAAACAGTGCCGACGGCGGGATTGCCCGCACCGACTTCCAGCTCTTCGCGCACGGTAAACTGCTTGGAAGCACACTTTTTCATACCGCCGGCCGTAATGCTGCGCCTTCTGAGCTGGACGCCGCCGCCCGACGCGTCGGAGACCACGCTTTCGCACCGCTGTTCTGTAACACAGCAGTGAATGCTGACAGCACCGCGGATGTCCAGGCGCTTGGGGTTTACAACTCTGCAGTTGATATAGTCACATTTTGGTACTGCCTGAATGATTGGGTTTTCTGCGTTCATTCGCAGCTCAGCGGTTTTGGAGAACACGATTCTCTGGTCGATGGTGCGCAGTTCGTTGGTTTCTTCCGCCACATAGAGAACCTTGACTGTGGCAACGGCATCCAGATAGAGTTTGCCGTCCGCGACCCGCTGTGACGTGATTTTGGGGACGAGTCTGCACTTGAGTATCTTGAACACGCTCGGGCAGTAATCAGGCAGAAGATGGTCCAGCTCCACAGGCTGCTCCAGAGTGCCGTCAAAAACAACCTCATTTATGCAAACAGACTCATGGTTACACTCAAATTCCATATATGCTACCGCTCCTTTTGGTATTTTCTTAATTCATCTATATTCATGACTTGTACCTGTTATGCAATGAAATTTGAATTGAGCGAAAAAATCGGCATTGATACAAACAGTTGTCTTTTATATAAAAAGAGCGCGTCAATCGTGACGCGCTCTTTTTATGTGATTATTTCTTGTTATCTGTCAGTTCCTGTTCTAATTTTTCTATAACTGATTCTTTGCCGGGTTCCGCCCCGGCAGTCGGCCATGCTTTTTGGCCGCCCAAAAAGCATGGAGAAAAAACCGCTGGGGGCGGGTGACGCGGGGTGTCCAAGGCCACCCGCCCCCACCCGTGGGAGCAGCCTTGCGGCATTATCCCCCTTTTGCTGCGCTCCCTACGAATTATATTATAAATTTCTTTTATACTTTTTCTGACTCTTCTATATACTAATATGCATATTCAGTAGTGTTTCGTGATATCAAACTAACTACTTTGTTGTATTTTGCTTCCAATCAAAAAGTTCATTGGGTGACACATTTAATACTTTTGCTATTGCCTCAATTTCAATATCTGTTATCGCCCTAACGCCATGTTCAATTCTAGAAATAGATGCCCTGCAAATATAAACAGGAATTAATTCTAATTTCTGAGAAAGAGCCAGCTGACTTAACTTTTTAGCAATTCTGACTTCTCGAATCTTTTGACCGATGATATTTAATTCCGGTTGTGTTTTGATCTTTTTCATCGCCGAACTCCCTCTTACAAAATGTCTTGACTATAGGACAATGATATTGTATACTAACTTATAGAAAATTATGTCCTGTCAGTAGGACAAAAGAGGGAGATTTTAAAATGAACCGTAATATTTTTGCAAAAATCGGTGATTATAAGCTTCCAAAAGGAATGACACAGGAAATGTTTCAGGATGAACTCGATTATATTCCGCCCGGTGAAGAAGCCCGGCAGATGATCGCCCAAATCCAAAAGGAATTGATTTACGGCGCCGCTTATCCAAATATCGACGACAGTATGGAGCAAATCGTCCTTCGGATCTGTGACATTTTCTATGAGCATGGCGTCCTGACAGGAATGATCGGCAATGAGCTGACTGACAGACAAAGAAAAGAATAAAAGAGCGTGTCGATTTTTTCGACACGCTCAGTGCTTATATCAGCGTTTTACTGCTTATCAATGTATTCCAGTAAAAGTTCTTTCATTTTGGCTGGATTGCCCTGGCCTTTGGAAGCTTTCATACACTGGCCGACCAAAAAGCCCAGCGCATTGGTCTTGCCGCCGCGGTAGTCGTCAATCGACTTCTGATTGTTTTTAATAACCTCTTCCACAATCGCGTTGAGGGCAGAGGCATCTGAAATCTGGGCGAGATTTTTTTCCTTGATGATTTCGTCAATGTTTTTGTCCTCATTCAGAATAATCTCAAATACGACCTTGCCCGAGGTGTTGGAGATCTTACCGCTTTCAATGCACTCCACCAGATAGGCAAGCTTCTCCGGCGTAAGCTTTGTGTCTGCAATCGTTTTGCCGGTTTCATTCATCACACGGGTGATATCACCTAAAATCCAGTTGCAGATACCTTTCGGACTGGCTTTTTTAGAAGCAGCCGCCTGCTCGAACAGAACGGATTTTTCCGGGCTTTCGACCAGCAGCAGGGCGTCGCCGTAGGTCAGCCCGTACTCCTTCATGAACCGTGCCGTTTTTTTATTTGGCAGCTCGGGGATCTGCCGCTTCAGATTTTCCACATATGCGTCGTCCAGCACGATGGTCAGCAGGTCAGGTTCCGGAAAATAGCGGTAGTCCTGAGCGTCCTCTTTGGAACGCAGCGGAATGCTTTCGCCCTTGGCGTCATCCCAGCGGCGGGTTTCCTGCTCAATGATACCGCCTTGCTCCAGAACTGCGATTTGCCGCTGTGCCTCAAAGTCTATGGCCCTCATTGCACCGCTGAAGGTATTGACGTTCTTCATCTCACAGCGGGTGCCAAATTTTGTTTCGCCTTTTTTGCGGACCGATACGTTGACATCGCAGCGGATAGAGCCTTCCTGCATCTTGCAGTCCGAGATATCCAGATATTGCAGCACCGATTTGATGGTCTCCAGATAAGCCTTTGCTTCCGCTGAGCTTCTCATGTCCGGCTCGGAGACAATCTCAATCAGCGGGACGCCGCAGCGGTTGAAGTCGACCAGCGACCCCGCAAAGCTTTCATCATGCAGAAGCTTTCCGGCATCCTCTTCAATATGGATACGGGTGATCCCGATTCGTTTCTCACGGACCGTTCCGTCTTCTTCCACCAACACATCCAGATATCCATGCTCACACAGCGGGATATCAAACTGGGAAATCTGATACGCCTTGGGAAGATCAGGATAGAAATAGTTTTTGCGGTCCTGCTTACAGACATTATGGATGGTACAGTTGAGGGCATGTCCCATTTTGACGGCATACTCCACTACTTTTTGGTTAAGGGTGGGAAGTGTACCCGGCATTCCCATACAGATGGGACAGCATTCGGTGTTGACCTCAACGCCGAATTTGTTTCTGCAGCTGCAATATATTTTGGATTCGGTGGACAGCTCGGCGTGAACCTCCAGCCCGACGATTACCTCATAATCCTTGTAGTCCATCAGTTTTCCTCCTTACTCAGCCCGCAGACCGGCCGCCGATTCGTACCAGTCGGCGGCATTCAGCAGCTGTTCCTCGCTGAACTTTGCACCAATCAGCTGCATTCCGACCGGCAAGCCTTTGCTGTCGGTGCCGCAGGGAATGCTCAGTGCGGGCAGACCTGCGATGTTGACTGTCACTGTACAGATATCTCCCGCATACATTTTCAGTGGATCATCAGTATTTTCACCCAGTTTGAAAGCCGTCCCGGGTGTGGTCGGGGTCAGCAGCAGGTCGCAGTCCGCAAAGGCAGATGCAAATTCCGCCGCGATCCGCTTCTGAAGCAGCTTGGCGCGCTTGTAATAGGCGTCATAATAACCCGAGCTCAACACAAAGGTACCCAGCAGAATACGGCGCTTGACCTCGGTTCCGAACCCCTCGCTGCGGGTTTTTTCGTACATCTCGGTCAGATTTTCATACTGCGGTGTCCGATAGCCGTATTTCACGCCGTCAAACCGCGCCAGATTCGAGGAAGCCTCGGCAGAGGCGATAATATAATAAGCGGACAGGGCATAGTCGGTGCTGGGAAGCGAGACTTCCTTTACCACGGCACCGTTTTGTTCAAACAGCTTGGCAGCGGCCAGTACGGCGTTCTTGGTTTCACTGTCAATTCCGAGGCCGAAATACTCCTTGGGTAAGCCGAGCTTCAGCCCGCTGATTCCTTTCCCCAGCGACCGGGTAAAATCGGGATAGATTTTTCTTACCGAGGTGGCGTCCATTTTATCGGGCCCGCAGATGGCGGAATAGAGCATTGCAACGTCCCTGACGCTTTTCCCGATCGGGCCGATCTGATCAAGCGAGGATGCAAAAGCAACCAGGCCGTACCGTGACACCGAGCCATAGGTGGGCTTTAATCCGACCACGCCGCAAAAGGAAGAGGGCTGACGGATCGAGCCGCCGGTGTCGGAGCCGAGCGCGAGAACAGCCTCTCCTGCGGCGACAGCTGCCGCGCTTCCGCCGGAGGAACCGCCGGGCACTCTTGTGAGGTCGGCGGGATTTTTCGTTTGCTTAAAATAAGAGGTTTCAGTTGAGGAGCCCATGGCAAATTCATCCATGTTGAGCTTGCCGGTGATGACGATATCGTCTGCAGCCAGCTTGTCCATGACGGTTGCATTATACGGCGGGACAAAGTTTTCAAGCATTCTGGAAGCGCAGGTTGTCAGCATGCCCTTGGTGCAGATATTGTCCTTGATTCCGACCGGGATGCCGGCAAGAGGAGAAAGGGGTTCTCCCGCGGCACGCTTCTGATCAACCGCGTCCGCCTGCTTCAGGGCGGTCTCGCGATTGAGGGTGATATAAGCGCCGATGTCACTTTCTGTTTCGTCAATGCGGGCAAAGACCGCTTCGGTCAGCTCCCGTGCGCTGATTTTTTTCTCCTTCAGCTGCCCCGACAGTTCAGAGGCTGTCATCTCATACAGTTTCATATGTCCAGTTCCTTTCCGGATTTATTCTACCACACGGGGGACGACGACGCAGCCCGCCTGGGTCTGGGGGGCATTTTTGAGCAGCTCGTCCCGACGGTATTTGCTTTCGCTGACATCCTCCCGCAGCTCCATGGGAGCGGATGGGTCGATCAGCGCGCCGCTGTCCGAGATCTCGGGAAGATGCTCCACCATGGCGACGATCCCCTTCATGTCCTTTTCAAAGCCTGCCATCCGGGACTCGTCGATTTTCAGCCGGGCCAGCTTGGCCAGCCGTTTGATGTCGATTTCCATTTCCATTTTTGTAATCCTTTCTCTATCTTTTTGATCATACGCCGGGTATGGCGCAGTGTTTGCCCTTTGTCAGAAGGAATCCGCAGAAAATGCCTCTGCCTGATTTTCGTTTATACATTGCTGCACATTCTGAGGAACTCCGCCTCGTCGATCACGGGGATGCCCAACGACTGCGCCTTGGTCAGCTTACTGCCGGCCTCTTCTCCGGCCAGAACATAACTTGTTTTTTTGGAAACGCTGCCGCTGACCTTGCCGCCCAGTGACTCGATGAGTTCCTTGGCCTGATCGCGGGTGTAAGTGGGAAGAGTGCCTGTCAGCACAAAGGTCAGCCCGGAAAAAGCATCGCCCTTTTGCTTTGTCTGCGCCGTCAGATTGACGCCGGCGGCACGGAACCGCTCAATCAGTGTCAGGATCTGCGGCTGTTTCAGATATTGGACCAGGCTTTCTGCAATCACAGGGCCGATTCCGTCAATCTCAGCGATACCGTCTGCGTCCGCTTTCAGCAGTTCGTCCATGGTATGGTATTTTTCACAGATGAGTACGGCCGCCTTTTGCCCGACGTTGCGAATTCCCAGCCCAAACAACAGGCGGGACAGGCCGTTTGACTTGCTCCGCTCGATGGCGGCCAGGAGATTGTCGGCTGATTTTTCTCCCATCCGCTCCAGATCCGCCAGTTCTTCCTTTTTTAAGTAGTACAGGTCAGCGGAAGAAGTAATATGATGGTTTTCAACTAATAATTTTACCACAGCAGGACCCAATCCGTCAATATTCATTGCCGGTCTGGAAGCAAAATGAATGATATTCCGCAGCAAAGTGGCGGGGCATTCGGGATTTGTACAGCGCAGGACAGCCTCGTCCGGCTCTCTTACCACCGGGCAGCCGCAGGACGGGCAGAAGTTAGGCAAACGGTAAGTACTGCTGCCGGGCGCGTGTGAGACCGAAGCAATTACCTCGGGAATAATATCCCCTGCTTTTCGTACCAGAATGCGGTCGCCGATACGGATGTCCTTTTCGTCGATAAAATCCTGATTGTGCAGAACGGCGCGGCTCACAGTCGTCCCCGCGAGGGAAACGGGTTCAAAGACCGCTGTGGGAGTCAGTGCGCCGGTACGGCCGACTGCCACCTCGATATCCAGCAGGGTGGTTTCTTTCTCCTCGGGCGGGTATTTAAATGCGACAGCCCACCGCGGAAATTTGGCAGTGCTTCCGAGCAGTTCACGTTCTGCAAAGCTGTTGACCTTAATAACAGCGCCGTCAATATCAAACGGATAGCTGCTCCGCCGCTCCCCAATGCGGTCGATTTCCCGAATCGCATCCTCAATATTGGTGCAGACAAAATAGGACGGGATGACCGGCAGCCCCAGCGACCGGATAAAGTCAAGAGAGTCCTTGTGGGTGGTAAGTTCCTTGCCGTCTATCTGCTGAATGTTGAACACAAAAATATCCAGACCGCGTCCGGCAGTGATGCGGGGATCCTTCTGACGAAGCGAGCCTGCCGCGGCGTTGCGCGGATTTTTAAAGGGCTGTTCGTCATTGAGTTCCTGGCGCTCGGTCAGTTCTAAAAAGGCCCGCCGCGGCATGTAGACCTCGCCCCGTACCTCCAGAAACGGAAGCGGCTGAGAAAGCCTGTGCGGGATGGAGCGGACAGTCAAAAGATTGGCCGTAACGTCTTCTCCAATAAAGCCGTCCCCTCGAGTGGAGCCGCGCACCAGCACACCGTCACGGTATTCCAGAGAAACAGAAAGACCATCGATTTTTGGCTCGACCACATATTCAGGGACGGAAAGCTTTTCCCGGCAGCGTGTATCGAAGGCACGCAGCTCGTCTTTATCGAACACATCCTGCAAGCTGCCCATCTGAACGGTATGGGTGACCTTGTCAAAGAGGGTCAGCATTGCTCTGCCGCCGACATGCTGCGTCGGCGACGCAGGTGTAACCAGCGCAGGAAATTCCTGTTCCAGCGCCTTGAGTTCGTTCATCAGCTGGTCGTACTCATAATCGGAAATTTCAGGGCTGTCGAGATTGTAATAGCGGTCGCTGTGGTAATTAAGCTGTTCGGTAAGCTCCGCAGCACGTTTTTGTGCCTGTGCAAAATCCATCGGAATCCATCCTTTTACTTCAGCCGCCGGAAGCGGCCTGTTTGCTGCCATCGGCTAAATTGATACAATTATAATTTATTATACCACAGCTTTCCGCATTTTACCAGACTGTCAAAAAATTATCAGCAGTAAGAAATTTGTCAAAATTCGCGGCGGGCATCTTGACAAGTATGCTGTGGCAGGATATAATAAGAAAAGAATTGAATAGATACCTTATCAAGAGCGGTGGAGGAAACAGGTCCTGTGAAGCCCGGCAACCTGCATAATAACGTAAGGTGCCAAATCCTGCGGGTATTCCGAAAGATGAGGAAATGCGTTTGGCACTCGTTTTTCGGGTGCTTTTTTCATGTTAAAATGCGATATGGATATAATGAGAGGAAGTTATAATCAATGGCAAAATACCTTTTTACATCAGAATCGGTGACAGAAGGCCATCCCGACAAAATCTGCGACCAGATATCCGATGCGGTTCTGGATGAAATTCTCCGTCAGGATCCAATGGCGCGGGTCGCCTGTGAAACGATGACAACAACTGGCATGATTATGCTGATGGGAGAAATCAGCACCAGCTGCTATGTGGATATTCCCAAAATTGCACGCCAGGTGGTGCTTGACATCGGCTATGACCGGGCAAAATACGGTTTTGACGGAAATACCTGCTCGGTCATGACCTCGATCGATGAGCAGTCGCCTGATATTGCGCTGGGCGTCGATCATGCATTGGAAAACAAGACAGGCTCTGCGGAGGACAGCGATGAAACCGGCGCCGGAGATCAGGGGATGATGTTTGGATATGCTTGTGACGAAACCCCCGAACTGATGCCGCTGCCGATTTCGCTGGCACACAGGCTTGCAAAAGAACTGACCCGGGTGCGTAAAAACGGGACGCTCCCTTATCTTCGCCCGGATGGAAAATCCCAGGTCACCGTTGAATATGAGGACGGCGTGCCTAAACGGCTGGAAGCCGTCGTGATTTCATCCCAGCACAGCGATGAGGTTTCTTTGGAGCAGATTCGGAAGGATATTATCGAACAGGTGATCCGCCCTGTTATGCCATCCGGTTTAATGGATGCCGCAACTAAAATTTATGTCAATCCGACCGGGAGGTTTGTCGTAGGAGGCCCCCAAGGGGACAGCGGACTGACCGGACGGAAGATCATTGTTGATACCTACGGCGGATATGCCCGTCATGGCGGCGGTGCTTTCAGCGGAAAGGATCCGACCAAGGTAGACCGGAGCGCAGCCTATGCGGCGCGGTGGGCAGCCAAAAACGTTGTAGCCGCAGGTCTGGCGAAGCGGTGCGAAATCGAACTGGCTTATGCCATTGGAGTGGCGCGCCCCGTGTCGGTGATGGTGGAGACCTATGGAACCGGAAAATATCCGGATGAGCAGATTGCCAATGCGGTGCAGTCGGTGTTTGATCTGCGTCCGGCGGCTATTATCCGCCGTCTGAATCTGAGAAAGCCAATCTACCGTCAGCTTGCAGCATATGGGCATATGGGACGTGAGGAACTGGGCGTCAGCTGGGAAAAGACGGATAAAACTGCGGAGCTCTGTGCATTTCTTGAAAAATAAAATAGGTCTGCCAGCCGTCTGCATCGGCTGGCAGTTTATTTGTTTTTGGCCAGGACATCAGACAATGCCGGTCAAACAATTGGCATTGTCAATATTCGATATTGATAAATTATTGTCAATCTTGACGATATCTTTGTGAAAAAAACAGAAAAGAAAACGATTGAATTTTCGATCGGTTTCCGTTATAATAAGAATAGTTTAATAATGGGGGAGTTTGGGGAATTGATCCCGAAACGGGGAAGAAGTGTTGCTTTTTCTTCGACAAACGCGGGAAATCTCGGACAATCCAATGACATTGACTGGTGGAAAGGATGATTCTGGTTATGGATTGGGGATTGGCATGGGCGACGACTGCAACCGGTATGATCGTTGTGTTCGCAGTCCTGGTAATATTGATTATCATTGTTGCGATTTTAGGTAAAATCATGTATGCGGCTACGGGAAAAAACAAGGAAGCTGCCAAGGAGAATAACGAGCCGTCTGCAGAACCTGTGGAACAGGCAGCCCCTGCTCCTGTATCGTATTCCGCAGAAGAAGGCGTCAGCCCTGAAGTGATTGCAGCAATTTCCGCTGCAGTTGCAGTTATGCTGTCAGGTGAGGGAAAAACCTTTCGCATCCGCAGTGTCAGGCGCGTGAGAGACAGCCGTCCTGTCTGGGGCATGGCAGGCATTCAGGAAAATACCAGACCGTTTTAAGGGGGCGCAACCGTATGGACGTTTTTGTTGAGAGTATCATCGGCCTTGTCAATGACAGCGGATTTGTCAATCTGCACTGGCAAAATCTCGTTATGATTGGAATTGCTTGTGTGCTTGCATTTTTGGCGATTAAAAAAGGCTTTGAACCGCTGTTGCTTCTGCCGATCGCGTTTGGAATGCTGCTGACCAATCTTCCGTGCCCGGAGGGATTTCGGATTTTTCATATGGAATTTTATACCGGGACCCAAGTGGACTATGGCCGGGTCCTTCAGGAGGGCGGACTGCTGGATATCCTTTATCTGGGCGTTAAACTCGGGATTTATCCGCCGCTGATCTTCCTTGGCATTGGCTGTATGACTGACTTCGGTCCGCTGATTGCCAATCCCAAGAGTTTCTTGCTCGGTGCGGCGGCTCAGCTGGGAATCTTCTTTACCTTTATCGGTGCGATGCTGCTCGGGTTCACTCCCGCTGAGGCAGGTGGTATTGGCATTATCGGCGGTGCTGACGGGCCGACTGCTATTCTGGTGGCAAAGACACTGGCGCCGCATCTGCTTGGTTCCATTGCGGTTGCAGCTTATTCATATATGGCGCTGGTTCCGGTGATTCAGCCGCCGATCATGAAGGCGCTGACCACCAAAAAGGAGCGCAGTGTCGTGATGGAACAGCTTCGTCCGGTTTCCAAAACCGAAAAGATCGTTTTCCCCATTGCTGTGACACTGATTGTCTGCCTGGTGGTGCCGTCAGCGACTCCTTTGATTGGAATGCTGATGCTTGGCAACCTGATGAAGGAAAGCGGTGTTGTGGAGCGTTTGGTAAAAACCGCCCAAAACGAAATGATGAATATTATCACGATTTGTCTCGGTGTGACGGTCGGTGCGACCGCTACTGCGGATTACTTCCTGTCAAAGGAGACTTTGCTGATAATCGTGCTTGGACTGATTGCTTTCTGCGTCGGAACAGCGGGCGGCGTGCTGTTCGGCAAGCTGATGTATATCTTCACCAAAGGCAAGGTCAATCCGCTGATTGGCTCCGCAGGTGTTTCTGCGGTTCCAATGGCGGCGCGTGTTTCTCAGAAAGTTGGACAGAAAGAGAATCCAAAGAATTTCCTTCTGATGCATGCGATGGGGCCAAACGTGGCCGGCGTTATCGGTTCTGCGGTTGCGGCAGGCGTTCTGCTCAGTATATTTGCAAAATAATTGCTTCTTGTATCAAATGGGAGATGCCAGTTTTCTGGTATCTCCCGTTTTTTATATTAACTGAAAATATTTCACAGTGCAGTTAGCGGGCAGCAGTCACAGGATTGCACCTTTTGAATGGAGCGAGATTTCCTGATTGACGATGGTTATTCTGATAGTGGGGTGTACCCTGTTTTATCAACAAGTGCCTGCCCTTGAGCAGAAAGAATCCAGTCGATCAGCTGTTGCTCTGTCTGGTCGGGCGGTCCGTTTGTCACAGCGTAAAAAAAGGAAGAAGCCGGATAACTGCCGTTGCGAATGTTTTCTCTGTTTGGAGTCACTCCATTTAAGCTCAGAAGCTTGATATCGTGATCGCGTACCATTTCGGTGGCATAAAAGAGAAAAGAATAGCCGATGGCGTTGTCTCTGTTTTGGTAGGCGGCAGTTCTGCGGATGATACCGCCCATTCCGTCTGCCACATCCTGCTGGATCGGTGTCATGATGGGAGTGTCTCCCATCAAACTTTGCAGCGCGGTCTGGCTGCCCGAGCTTTCGGGGCGCTGAAAAGCGCGGATGGCAGTATTCTTGCCGCCTACTTCCTTCCAATTGGTGACCGCTCCGGAATAGATTCCTCTAACCTGGTCGAGGGTCAGATTATCAACTGTGTTGCTCTGATTGACAAAAAATACAAATGCCTCCTTTCCGATCGGCGTCAAAACCGGTTGAACTCCCGCATTGGCAGCAAGCAGCTTCTGTTCCGCGGAGGGGGCGGCGGTGAAAATAATGTCAGTTTCTCCAGCGATCAGCCGCTCCCAGGCATGGACTGTATTGGTGCAGACAACTTGACCATTGCCCAACCAGACAGGATAATCTCCCTGCGGATAGGTTGCACGGACAAAAGCAGAATACACCGGATAAAGTGCAGTGGCGCCGTCAAGCCTGGGAATGCTGTCCCCTTTTTTGAACTGCAGCAATGCAGGCTCGTCCAGCGAAGCCGCCTTTGTGTTGGAGGCAAATGGCTCATATTTCCCCAGATCGACTCCCCGCTCGTCAATTTGAATGCTTTTTTCCCATTGCTGGTAGAAGCAGTTTCCAACGTAGACTGCCAACAGTACTCCCGCCGCAGTCCCCAGTGTAATCAGCCAAGGTTTCCATTTTATGTTTCGAATCAGCAGCAGAATACCAAACAGAACGATCAGCAGCAAGGCGCTAATCAACAAAATGAGATTCACCCTGTTGGGAGTGAAAAACCAGAATAGGAACAAAAGAACCGGACTGCCTGTCACAGTCAGCAAAATGATCAAACAACCGAACAGAATCCGCAGTCTATAAGGAATCCCCGAATTTTTCGTTTTCATTCTTCTCACCTCTCTGCCTTCATTATAATAGCCGACATGAAAAAATACAATGACAAAACGGTTACAGGAAGGCTTTGGCTTCGTGTTCACAAAGCTTTCACAAGGCTGACAATTGTAAAACATAATGCGCGATTAAGATAATATTAAAGAGGAAAAAGGCAGGTGAAAATCAATGGGAAGGCGGATTGCGAAAAAGGCAGCTTTTCTGATGCTGGCGCTGTGTATACAGCTGTTGTTTGGCATATGCTGCGCTGTGGCTGCAGCAGATACTGCCGGCAACAGCACCCAGCTGTCAAATGAGGTGATGGAACAGGCAATGGACATCATTTCCGCCGCTGAAGGAGCCGGACTGACCGAAGAAGCAATCGGGCAGCTGGAAGCGCTGGGACTGACGGAATCTCAAATCGAGATGCTGCAAAGCCTGTCTGAAGCGGAGAGCGGCATGAATGCCAGCAGCAATGAAAGCTGGAATCCGCAAACCGTTGATTTGAAAGGAGCGTCGTCCGTCCTGTTCATCTCTTTAGGGGTCGTGATAGCGGCAACGGTAATCGCCGTAATGTGTATTGTCCGTTGGCTGTTCAAATTAAAAAGGAACAGCGGGAAAGGAGAAGGATAATCATGATTTTTTGGAAACGCAGGCGCAGAAAAACGGCAGAAGAACCGGTGAAAGAAGCAAAGCAGCCTGCTGAGGCGGAAAAACGGGCTTCCAAACGAAAAAAATCCAAACAGGAGGATATACAGGGTTCAACCCTGGGACTGGACTGAGTCTTTTCGCGCGGGTCTGACCACAGGTCATAATCGCAGCGGCTTTGCTGATAAAATTCAGGCGTTGACAACGGCGGGTTTCGGGAGTAAAATAAAAACATCTTATATTCTCATGAACAGCGGATTTTTTGACATGAGACGGATGGAAAGGAATAAATCGTTATGAAAGAGCTGAATCCTAACGCCAAAATAGAAACGAAATGCCTGCATGCAGGATACACACCTCAAAACGGGGACCCCCGTGTTCTGCCGATCGTGCAAAGCACTACCTACTGTTTCGACTCCACCCAGCATATCGCGGATTTGTTCGATATGCCGACGGAATTTATGTACTCCCGGTTTGCCAATCCTACCTGTGACGCTGTAGAAAAAAAGATCGCGGCGCTCGAAGGCGGAACAGGGGCCATGCTCACCAGCAGCGGCCAGGCTGCAAATCTGCTCGCCGTGCTGAATCTATGCCACGCGGGTGACAGCATTGTGGCGGCGTCTGCTATTTATGGCGGTTCCATCAATCTGTTTGGCGTAACACTTAAAAAGCTGGGCATCGAATGTATTTGGGTGCCGAACCATGCCACGGAGGATGAAATCCAGGCTGCGATCAAGCCAAACACCAAGGCAGTGTTTGGGGAGACGCTCGCCAATCCTGCGCTGGTGGTTTTTGATATTGAAAAATTCGCCAGGGTTGCCCATAATAACGGACTGCCTCTGATTGTTGACAATACTTTTGCAACGCCCATTCTCTGCCGTCCGATTGAATTCGGAGCAGATATCATAGTACATTCCACGTCCAAATATCTGGACGGCCATGCTGTCCAGATTGGCGGTGTGATTGTGGACAGCGGAAAATTCGACTGGGCAGCGAGCGGTCGTTTCCCCGAATTCACCGAGCCGGACGAAAGCTATCACGGTGTCATATATACCCGTGATTTTGGCAGCATGGCCTATATCATCAAGGCCAGAATGCAGCTGATGCGAGACTTTGGCTGCTATCCGGCAGCACATTCTGCGTTTTTGCTGAACCTGGGGCTGGAGACCTTGCCTGTTCGTATGAAGCAGTATTGTGAAAATGCGCTGACTGTGGCTAAAATGCTGGAGCAGTGCGACATGGTTGAATCCGTCAACTATCCGGGCTTGGAATCCAGTCCGGATTATGAGCTGGCAAAAAAATATCTGCCGCTTGGATGCAGCGGGGTGATGTCCCTGGTTATCAAAGGCGGACGGCAAACTGCTATGCGGTTTATGGACAGCCTGGAATTGGCGTCCAATGTCGTTCATGTCGCGGACATTCGCACCTGTGTGCTGCATCCCGCGTCGGAAACGCATCGCCAGCTGACAGATGAACAACTGGTTGCCGCGGGAATCAACGCGGGAATGATCCGGCTGTCAGTTGGATTGGAAAATGTCGAGGATATCATTGCTGATCTGAAGCAGGCCTTTGATAAGATTCGTTAAGAAAACAGAGAAAATGGAGCATGTCGGTTTTTGCGGCATGCTCCTGTTTTATGGGCTGTGTGATGTTGCTTGGGCGGCGTAACAACAGCGCGAGGCCGGTCCTTTTCGGAATCATCCGCCGGGCAGCACCTCACAGTGGCTGCCGCTGTTGCGGCGGCGCGGGCCGGTCGGCACCGGCTGGCAATCCACGAACGAGAGGTGCCAGTCAAAAATGATCCGGTGGATTATTTTTGACAAGGCCCCGTCGCCGGATTGTCAAGCAGCCTGCCGTCCGCGGTAAACCGGGAACCGTGACAAGGACAGTCCCAGCTGTGTTCCTGCGGATTCCATTTGAGCGCACAGCTCATATGCGGACATCGCTTTTTTGATATGGTCAGCAGGCTGGACACCGCTTCAAACGCGTTGACTGCAAGCTGCGGCCGCAGAATACTCCTGGATGGAGAGAATACCTCCTCATACGGACTGTGCTGTCCCGTCACCAGATCGGCCAGCAGCATGGCGGATACCATCGATGAAGTCATTCCCCACTTATTGAAGCCGGTGGCCACATAAAGCCCGGTTGTACTGTCGGAGTAACGACCGATATAGGGAACGCTGTCCAGTGTCATACAGTCCTGTGCTGCCCATCGAAATACGATTTGCGCACCCGGATAATGCACCGTTGCAAAACGTTCCAGCTCCGTCCAGCTTCCGCCCGGCTTTCCGGTGCGGTGTCCGCCTCCGCCGACCAACAGCAGGTTTTGATAGCTGCGGAATGACATTCCCTTATCGGCCTCGTCTACATACATTCCGCTGAGCGCGGGGGCGTTTTGCAGCGCAGTCACATAGGAGCGGTGCTGGTACAGCTTGAGAAAATAGCTGCCATGCTTGTTTAGCATCGGGAAATGGGTCGCTACGATGATTTTTTCTGCCGTGATTGTACCATGAGCAGTGATAGCTGTGCGGGGCGCCAGCTCTCTGACACGGGTGCCTTCATAGAGTTTGAGTCCCGGAACAATCCCCGCCGCAAATTTCAGCGGGTGAAACTGTGCCTGATTCGGAAATCGTACCGCCCCTGCCGTAGGGATGGGCAGCGGCGGCTTTTCCTGAAAATCTGCCCGATATCCGATCCGGCCGAGGCTTTCAAGCTCCTTTTCCAGCTTTTTTCGGTCGGTCAGCGAATATACATATGTGTCCTGTTCCTGCCAGTCACAGTCGATTGCCTGACAAATGCGGCAGTATTCGTCAAGTGCCGCCTGATTTGCTTTCAGATACATCTGTGTCCGTTCCTGACCAAATCGTTTTTCAAGCTTTTGGTATACCAAACCGTGCTGGACAGTGACCTTTGCGGTGGTGTTTTTTGTAATGCCGCCGCACAGTCTGTCTGCTTCCACCAGAATACAATTGACGCCGCGGCGGGATAATTGATACGCACACAATATTCCCGCCATTCCTCCGCCGATGATCAGCACGTCAGTTTTAACATTTCCCTGCAGTGTGGGACAGCGCGGCAGAGAAGCTGTTTCCGACCATACAGAATGCATCATATATCACATTTCGCGGCGCCGCTTTCGGACGGCGCCGCTTTCCTTTCTTTATTTTATCAAACAATAGTATGTGCAGTCCCGGCAGGATTTATTTACAGTGTATCTTTTGGCATTTCTCTTGTGATATCACGCAAACTGTGTTATACTATGCTTTATAACTGATCATCAAAAAAGAGGTGTGACCTTGCAGATTCCAGAAAATATTGAACGCATTCTGACGCAGGTGCAGAAACCGGCCCGCTATGCCGGCGGTGAGGTAAATTCCGTCTGTAAAAATCCAGATGAGGTAAAAATCCGTTTTGCTTTTTGCTTTCCTGACACCTATGAGGTTGGAATGTCCCATCTTGGCATGAAAATCCTGTATGGGCTGCTCAATGAGCGTGCTGACACCTGGTGTGAACGCGTTTTTGCACCCTGGCCGGATTTTGAGGAGCTTCTGCGGCGGGAGCATATTCCGCTGTATGCGCTGGAAAGCTTTTCCCCGCTCTCTGCGTTTGATTTTATAGGATTTACGCTCCAATACGAACTTTCTTTCACAAATATATTGAATATGCTGGAGCTGGGCGGAATCCCGGTTAAAGCGTCGGAACGATCGGAAACGGATCCCATTGTGATTGCGGGAGGCCCCTGTGCCTGCAATCCGGAGCCCATAGCGGATTTTATCGATCTGTTTGTGCTCGGTGAGGGGGAAGAAGTACTTGGCGAGCTGATGGATCTGTATCTTATCTGTAAAGAAAACGGGCACTCTAAAACAGAATTCATGAAAAAAGCTTCACAAATTGAAGGGGTGTATGTTCCTTCGCTTTACTGTGTTTCCTATCAGGAAAACGGGACTATCCGGTCGGTTGAGCCGCTGGAGGGCGCGCCCGCAGTCGTGCATAAGCGGATCCTCCGGAATATGGACGCCGCCTATTATCCCGATCGCTTTATCGTCCCCTATATCGAGACTGTTCATGACCGCGCTATTTTGGAGGTCATGCGCGGCTGTATTCGGGGCTGCCGTTTCTGTCAGGCCGGCTTTCTCTATCGCCCGCTGCGGGAGAAGAGTGCCGGACTGTTATGCAGTCAGGGAAAAGATCTGTGCGAAAACACCGGATATGAAGAAATCTCCTTATCCTCGCTTAGCACCAGCGACTATTCCCAGCTTGCACCAATGCTGGAGGAAATGCTGGATTTTACCGACCACAACAAAATCAATATGACGCTGCCTTCGCTGCGGATCGATAATTTTTCAGAGGAACTGCTGGACAAAATCAAATCCGTTCGCAAAAGCGGGCTGACCTTTGCGCCCGAAGCCGGCTCCCAGCGGCTGCGGGATGTCATCAACAAAAATGTCCGCGAGGAGGACGTGATGTCTTCCTGCAAGATTGCATTCGAGGGTGGTTATACCTCGGTCAAGTTGTATTTCATGCTCGGTCTGCCCACTGAAACGATGGAAGATATCGAGGCTATCATCGGACTTGCTCAGCGGGTGGTCAATCTGTTCTACAGCCTGCCTGACCGTCCAAAGGGCAGGGGTGTAAATGTGACTGTCAGTGTGTCCACCTTTGTGCCCAAACCCTTTACGCCTTTTCAGTGGGAAGCCCAGGACACTATGGAGATGATTGCCGCTAAGCAGAAGCATTTAATTGAGAGCATCACCAGCAAGAAAATCACCTGTAAGTACCATGAGATGCACACCAGTGTGCTGGAAGGCATTCTGGCGCGGGGAGACCGCCGTTTGGGAAATGTCATTTATACCGCTTGGCAAAAGGGCTGCCGTCTGGACAGCTGGGATGAGCATTTCCACTTTGACCGTTGGATGGATGCAATGAAGGAATGCGGTCTGTCGCCTGCATTTTATGCCAGCCGCAAGCGCAGCTTTGATGAGATTCTCCCTTGGGGGCATCTGGACTATGGTGTCAGCAAGCGTTTCCTGAGGCGGGAGTGCGAAAAGGCATATGCTGCCGAAACGACCCCGAACTGCCGCGAAAAATGCGCCGGCTGCGGAGCAAACCGGCTGCTGGGAGGTGCCTGCTTTGGATGATTACAAAAAGATAAGGGTGTTATATGAAAAAAAGGGGCGGGCACGCTATATCTCTCATTTGGATATCAACCGTCTGATGCAGCGGGTACTGAAACGCGCGGGTTTGCCTGTTTGGTATACAGAGGGCTTTAATCCGCATATGTACCTCACTTTTGCCCTGCCGCTCTCCTTGGGCTGTGAGAGCGAGGCGGAATATATGGATTTCCGTCTGACAGAAGATCTGCCGTTTGATGAGATATGCCGCCGCTTTAACGACAGCCTGCCGGAAGGAATCCATGTCAGAGAGGCCTTTGCCCCCATTCATAAAACCGCTGAAATCGCGCGTGCAGATTACCGGATCCGGCTGCAGGCCGGCTGCGGGTCGGAGATGCTGAAAAAAAGCTGGGACGCCTTCTGGGGCGCCGAGCGGATCGAGGTCGTCAAAAAGACCAAACGCGGCATGCAGACTGTCGATCTCAAGCCCGAGGTTGTCCTCAACGGCACTGCAATTGAGGAAGATGGGCTGACGCTGTTTTTGAGTCTGCCGGCCGGACCGGAAAAAAACTACAATCCATCGCTGCTGCTGGACGAATTTGGCAGACAAACCGGGCTGGAGCCCAGAGAACAGATGCTCCGAACCCGGGTCTACTGCAAGGACGGTAGCGAATTTCGGTAAAATTCTTTTCAAAAAATGTAGGATTGTCAAACATATTGGACAGTGAAGTCAAAAGGAGAGTTCCAATTGAGAGGCCTCATGGGGATGTTGTTGGAGCGGCGGTTATGGACAGCGAGCTGCTTTGCGAAATCATCCAGAGAGAAGAAGGAATGACAGGAGTAAAAGCGTTTCTGGTCTTCTCTGTGACTGCGCTCCACTTTGCCGTTATGACGGGGTGTATAGGGGCGTATCAGCTTGTGCCGGATACCCAGTTGGGCAGCGGTATTCTCAAATAAGGTGAGGAGATCCCGTTTACTGTTGGAGAAACGATTGGTAAACTCAAAGCCATTGTCTGTCTGGACGCATTCGACCTGGATGCCCCGACGTGCATACCACTTAACCAACTTTTTCAGGAAATCAGCGGAGGAATAAGTGGACTGCTCCGGATAAGCGGCAAGGAAGCGAAGCCGAGTAAACTCGTCAATGGCGGTGTACTGGTAGAGATGCAGCTCCGGGTCTGCGATGCAGCGGCGAGGTACCACTTTCACATCCACCTGAATCCGCTGGCCGGGATAGGTCATCTGCTCATAGGGCTTTGGCTTTTGTTTCGGCTTTTTCTCCTTGTGTGGGAACATCCCCAGCTTTCTCATCACCCGAAATAAGCTTTCTGGTCGGCGGGTGTAGCCGCGCTGCCGCAGTCTGTACCACAGCTCCACCATGCCAAGGCCTGGATTTCTTCGGCGCATGTCCTGGATGAGTTTCAGCTCCGCTTCGGTATGCTGGTTTGGATGGTGATGCGGCCGTTTGGACTGGCAGGCAAGAGATTCCACAGTACCGTCCCAGCGAGCTTTCCAGAAGTAGATATACGAGCGGCTCTTGTTGTACTTCCGGCTGGCGCGGCTGACGCCATATTTCTCTGCATATTTCATTAGGGATTGCCGATATGCCATGTCCTGTGTTATACTATTACTCATGAAGGATATGGTCTCCTCTCGTCTAGTTGTTGT
>CALXBC010000038.1 GCA_944386455.1 uncultured Clostridia bacterium
TCTACGGAGTATAGACTGGTATTTCAATAATCATTTTAGAATATGAAAGTGTCTTTGGCAAGGTACGGTAAGCCATCCAGCACAGCTACTCTCCAGGCAAGTACGCTATTTGGTGAAACCGACGGAGTTTGGGCCGTCACTACTTATCTTGAAAAGGAACTTTGATCCGGTAAAGTTTGACAGCTCACATTCCTTAGGTTATAATACAGTCAGAATAAACTTTGGAGGAACGATATGAAAATCTGCTGTTTGGGAGACAGTCTGACAGAGGGAGACTATGGCGTATTTGGCAAAAAAGGGATCGCAAATGTACAAAAAGAGAGCTACCCTTTTTTTCTGAAAAAGCTGTCGGGTGCAGAGGTGAAAAATTTCGGGAAATGCGGCTATACTGCCACGACATATTTAGAGTACTACAACAGCGGAGCCGTCGATCTGACCGGCACGGATATTGTCCTAATCCTGTTGGGTACTAACGGCGGTCTGGACCCTGTTGATCACACTCCGGGAAACGACGATTATCTGGAACTGATCCGCTGCTGTCAAAAGGATGCACCCCTTGCCTCCATAATTCTGTGTACGCCTCCTCATGTGACAGAAAATCCTCAAATGTCCAACTGCGGATACGCGTCACAGGTTCGAAACGCCGTGCTGTTTGTCAGAAATGCTGCCCGTCGGCTTAAGCTGCCGCTGATCGATTTGGCTGCCTGCGGATTGTTTACCGCCGAAAACGAAGCTGTGATGCAGCCGAATGACGGCCTGCATTTCGGCGCGGAGGGATACCGTACGATGGCGGAATATATCTTTCTTTTTTTAAAAAACAATCGTTTTTGCCAATAGCATGACCGGCGGATACCATAAAAACGGTATCCGCCGGTTATCTTGCTGTTGCGTTGAGCGAAGCGGCCTCCCATCGGATGATAAATTCCCGCCCGCTTGCTTCTGCTGCCCGGATCAAAGTCAGACGTTTGTTCCGTTCAGTCCCGTGACGGTGCATACTGCCGGATCACTTCCTGTGCAATCCGCAGACCGTCAACCGCCGCGCTCATGATGCCGCCCGCATAACCTGCCCCCTCACCGCACGGATATAAGCCTTTGCAGGAGGGGGATTGATAATCCCCATTCCGCAGGATTCGCACCGGCGAGCTCGTTCTTGTCTCCGGTCCGGTCAGCACTGTATCCGCCGCACCAAATCCGGGCAGCCTTTTCTCAAATTGCCGCAGTCCCTTTTCCAGCATATCGGTGACAAATCCCGGAAAGAGAAGCCGTAAATCTGCTGCTTCCACTCCGCAGGCATAGGTCGGCATCACACGTCCCAGACGGAGCCCAGGCCGCCTGGCCAGAAAACTGCCCACATCCTGTGCAGGAGCATGATTTCTGCCGCCACCCATCAAAAACGCTTTCTGCTCCAGTTCCCGCTGAAAATACATGCCATCCAACGGGGACGTTCCATAATCTTCCGGGCTGACCGACACTGCAATAGCAGCATTGGCGTTTGCACCGCTGCGGGAAAATTCACTCATTCCGTTGGTAACGATCGTATCCGCTTCTGAAGCGGCGGGGACAACGACGCCGCCCGGGCACATACAAAAAGTATAAACACCCCGTCCGTTCTCCCGATAGGAGAGCTGATATTCACCCGGCGGCAAGGCAGGATGTCCCGCCAGATTTCCATACAGACCGCAGTCAATATCCGACTGCAAATGCTCTGCCCGAACGCCGACCGAAAAAGGCTTTGCCTCTATCTCGATTCCGCTTTGCAGCAGCATGGAAAAGGTATCTCTGGCACTGTGCCCCACCGCCAGAATCAGCTGCTCTGCTTCAAGCTCACCTGTGCTGGTACAAACGGCTTTCAGGCTTCCGCCATTCTGTTTCAGTCCGGTCAGTTTTGTTTCGAACTGAATCTGCCCGCCCAAAGCAAGCACCCGTTCGCGCAGATTTCTGACCACACCGCGCAGCAAGTCTGTTCCAATATGAGGTTTTGCCCTGACCAGTATTTCATCAGGTGCTCCAAATTCCACCAATCTTCGCAGCACATAATCACAGCGGCTGTCCGAAATCCTGGTGGTCAGCTTACCATCCGAAAAGGTGCCTGCTCCTCCCTCTCCAAACTGAACATTTGCCTCCGGCGAAAAGACGCCCTCTTGCCAGAAACGGCTGACGGATGCCACACGTTCTTCCATAGCCGGACCACGCTCCAATATCACCGGACGGTATCCCTGTTCTGCCAGGACCAGAGCGGCAAACATTCCCGCAGGGCCAAAGCCCGCCACCACAGGGGCGTGTTTCATTCTCTGCGTTCCTTTGCAAAAACACAGCGGCTCTTCTTTCCAGTATTTCACCCGATCGGTACCAAACCTGTCCGCCAGCCGGGCGGCCAGCTGCTCCTCATTTTTTTCAAGTTCCAGCCGGACACTGCTGACCCAAGTAATATGATCCTTCCTGCGCGCATCCAGCGACCGTTTGTTCAGAGACGCGCTGCGCACCATTCCCTGCTCCGAGCCCAACAAATGAATGGCATGATCAATTACATCCTGTTCCGTTTCACAAAGCCCTGTCCGAATTCCGGAAATCAACAGCGGCATCTTGGATTCCACTCCTTAAAAAACTGCGGGCATGACAACGTTGTATGCCCGCAGTTCCAATCTCTATTTTTCCGATGCACGGATCACAACCGTATATTCACCGGCAGCCCACACCAATCCTTTATTCGGGACAGATATTTTAACCGGCACTGAGAACTGTCCGGTAGTAACCGTCGTATCCATCAGATCGATCGACGCCACCACATCGGCTGCGGTGATTTCCTTCACAACATCAGCGTCCCCAACGATTTTGACATTGCTGAGTCTGTTGGTAACAAGCTGGATGTTATATTCCGCCGGGGTGTTGACGATATTCAGATTGGAAATCGTCAACAGCTTGCTTCCCATCCCCTCCGACGGGAATGTAACCGTCACCTGAGTGATGTTGTCGACATTTCGGTAACTGCTTGGAAGATTAACATCCAGTGTGATCACAGAACCAACATCAACCTTTCGAAAATCAATGTTGCCGACCGAAAGCTCAGAAATACTGTCCACTGCATTGTTCGGTGTTGCTATCGTAATTTCACTGTGGGACATTTCATATTTCAGCTGGTCAATCGGGAAACCGTCGGGAACATTGGTAAACGCAAAGGTCAGAGGAACTGTTTTCTGCTTATAGACAGGGACGGTAACATTGATCGTCTGCGGAGTATAAGTCAGATACTGGTCAAACTCCAGCTTATTGTTATTGGCATCATAGAAAGAGACTTCTCCTCTGCTCACTGTCGTTTCCTGAAGCGTTCCGGAGACATCCGCTCTTGCCACACATTTTACAATCTTTTCAACATCGGTCTTCGGTCCCTGAACCGTCACGGTTTCCGGCTGGGCAAATGGGATCTCCAAAATAAAGCCTTCTGGCACCGTCAGATTTCCAGTCTCTGCGGTGACCTCAATTTCTTTCGATATAATCGTGTCAAAGTTAACAGTCAGTGCCCCGGGAGAAATCTCATAAGTAAGATCTGCAGCCCCGTTGACAACTTCCAATTCCAGCTGATAAGTTCCTGCCTTGGTTACCACTGCAGTGTTCGCTTCTATTTGGATATCCGCAACTTTCAGTCCTCCAACGATACTGCGGGTCCCAGTTACCGTTACATCCACCTTGAAGTCCGTATCGCCAATGACACTCAAATCTGCCTTTTCTGCTGCCGTTCCTGCCAGGTCGATCGTTACAGGCACATCAGACAGCGTTCTGGAGCCCACTGGAACCATTGTAATTTTAACGACAAAAAATGCAACCACCGCTATTAAAACAGAAAGAATGACAATAAACTTATTGTTGTCAAACAATTTTTTAAAATTTATTTTCATGGCATACTCCATCCAACCGATCAATTCTTCTTACCAGGTACCTATTTGTCTTCGTTCTTTAGTTCTGCCCGTCAGAAGAGAGAGAAGCAACTTCATCTTCCTGATTTTCCAACGCCGGTTCCGCCTTTTTTTTCTTTTTTCTCCTGTGTTTTTTTCCCTTTTCCTCGTCTTCCGGCTGCATTTCAACCAACAGCCGCTCCCTCAGATAAGCATTGAGGGTATCTCCTGTAAATCCACGGATCATTTCGCCTTCACAGGTCACAGAAATTGTCCCGGTTTCTTCTGACACCACGACTGTGATGGCATCTGAAACCTCGCTGATGCCGATTGCGGCACGATGCCGGGAGCCAAGCGTATTACTGATTAAATCTTCCTTCTGCGGCTTTGGCAGAAAGCAGGATGCCGCAAGCACCAACCCATCCCGCATGACAACGGCTCCATCATGAAGCGGCGTATTTGGATAAAAAATGTTTCCAAACAGCTCTGCGCTTGGTGTTGCATTTACCATGATTCCCGTGCTGATCTGTTCGCCCAAACGGATCTTCCGTTCAAAAACAACCAGGGCACCAGTTTTGGTCTTGGAAAATTCCTGCGCCGCAGAACACACCGCATCGATCGCCTTAGCCCATGCCTGGTTGTTTGTGCCGTCCTTGCCAAAGCCAAACATCCCTATTTTTGCAACCTGCGTGCGTCCTACTTTTTCCAGCGCGCGCCGCAGTTCCGGCTGGAATATCACAATGACAGCCAGAATACCAATGCTCAGAATTGTTTGGATCACAAACTGGAGCGTTGTCAGTTCCAGTGTGTTGGCCACCAGTGCCAGCACCAGCAATGCCAGAATGCCTTTTACAAGCTGTCCTGCTCTGGTTTCCCGCACCAGCTGAATTCCCTTGTAAACAAGATACGCGATCAGAGCGATATCAATAATATCCACGACCCGGAATGAGGTCACAACACTGTAAATCTCATTCCAGGTTTTTTGCAAAAATTCCATGGTAAATCCTTTCTGCAGCCTGTCCAGCCTGAAAGCACCGTCTTGGAAAGGGCCGCCGAAGCGCTGTCCGCACGGTTTCATTGGTGCGGACAGCAGCAATCATCTCTTTACTTCTATTTTACCATAAAATCAGTGAATTTCAAGCATACTTCTGCGGTTTCTCACGATTTTTTTCAAACGGTCTATAAACATCACAGCCTGCGCAGTAGTATTGAAGGCTCCAGGTGAAAATCGAACCGCTCCGATCTCCGAGGTCCCCAGTTTTTCATGTACCAGCGGCGCACAATGCAGCGCTCCCCGCAGTGCAAAGCCCATCTGATTGAGTGCTTCCGTTGTCTCCATAGAGGTCAGTCCTTCCACGTTGAACAGAACAATTGGTGCACTTTTTCCAGGGATGATTTCGTCCTGATACAACACGACACCATCCATTTTTTTCAACTCCTGATGGACAAAACGACAGATCCCCAGTTCAT
This sequence comes from uncultured Clostridia bacterium, assembly GCA_944386455.1. Taxonomy (GTDB): domain Bacteria; phylum Bacillota; class Clostridia; order Oscillospirales; family Ruminococcaceae; genus HGM13222. The sequence goes on from CALXBC010000038.1 coordinate 5,361, forward strand.
GCCGATAAAGGGCGGCGATCCCTTTCTGCTGCACAAAATCCATTCCGGCCGACAGCGATAAAATTCCGCAGGTGTTCAGCGTTCCGCTTTCATAACGGTCTGGATTGAATTCCGGCTGGTCAAGACTGCCGGAAACGCTTCCTGTTCCGCCCTCCATGATTGTCCCGAGCGGTTCGATATCGTTGAGGATCATTAAGCCTGTCCCGGTTGTTCCATAAAGTCCCTTATGGCCTGCCATGCAAAGAACATGTATTCCCATTTTCTGCACATCAATCGGCAGGATTCCCGCGGTCTGCGCCGCGTCTACTACCAGCTTCGCATGACGGCTTCGGCAAACAGCAGCGATCCGTTCCACCGGCATTATTTTACCAATTACATTAGATGCATGGGTGATCACGACCGCCTTGGTATCCGGGCGGAACTCCCGCTCAATGTTGGAAACAATCTCATCCTCGTCCCCCATGACATCGGCCACGGTGTATGTGACTTTGCCATCCCTGGACAGTGCATGAAGCGGACGAAGCACAGAATTGTGCTCCAAACAGGAGGTCACGACATGGCCGCAGTCCTTCATCACGCCCTTGATCGCCATGTTTAACGCATGGGTACAGTTCATGGCAAAGACCGTATTTTCGGGTTCTGCGTGAAAGAATGCCGCTGCCTTTTTACGCGCTTCATAAACCTTTTCCGCCGTCTGCAGGGATATTTTGTGCCCGCTTCTCCCGGGATTTCCGCCATACCGCTGGATCGCATCCCGAACAGCGGGCAGGATCGTCTGAGGCTTTGGAAAAGTTGTTGCCGCATTATCAAAATAGATCATGGTTTCTCCGATGCCTGTCTGACAGTTCAGACATTCGCATTCTCCTTTCTTCCTTATTGAGTTTATCAAAAGGATGAATTATTTTCGCTACCGAATGATGCCAAGCACTTTGATTCGCGCAGACTCCAGCAAAGCGGCTGCTTTGTCAGCGTCTCCGCGGACGGCGATGCTGTAGCTGCATCCTTTCGTTTTCAGTTCCTCCGGTGTACGCTCAATATACGAACTGATTCCCTTTTTTGCAAGAAAATCCCGCGCCTTATATGCGTATGTGATGGATGAGAGCATAATCAGCTGTTTATCCATAAAACCCCTGCCTTTCGTATTTTAATCTGTTTGTTTAGAAAATACTGCAAAAAAACAGGCTCCGCCTGCCGGCAGAGCCTGACATATTTGTCCGCGACGGCATCTTTTCGAGGAAAAGCCAAAGCTTTTCCTCTACCATTTTATGCCGCCCGTTTGCTTTTCGCGCATACTTATTTTCTGATGAGACAGACTGCATGCGCAGCGATCCCCTCCCCGCTTCCTGTGAAGCCCAGCCTTTCTTCGGTCGTCGCTTTCATATTGACCTGATCCAAGGAAATCATACATACATGGGCAATATTTTCCCGCATCCTTTCGATATACGGCGCGAGCTTTGGGGCCTGCGCCAAAATCGTTGCATCAATATTTCCGATCTGCCAGCCATTTTCCCGCATCAGAAAAACCACATGTTCCATCAGCCGCATGCTGTCAGCGCCACGGTATGCTTCGTTTGTATCGGGAAAATGCTTTCCGATGTCTCCCAATGCTGACGCTCCAAGCAAAGCATCCATAATTGCATGTGCCACCACATCCGCATCCGAATGGCCGTCAAGACCTTTTTCAAATGGGATCTCTTCTCCCCCCAGGATCAGCGCCCTGCCCTTTGTCAGGCGGTGAACGTCATAGCCATGTCCGATTCTGAAATCCATGCGGCTACCCCCATTTTCCTTTTTTTCCACAGTCTCGGCGACCGCAAGATCAAACTGCGTTGTCAGCTTAAAATTCCGTTCGCTTCCCGGAACGATATAGACTGGTTTGCCGAGCGCCTCAATCAGCTGACAGTCATCTGTATAATCCGCGCCGCTCTCAGCCGCCTTCTGAATGGCGCGGCAGTACAGCTCCTTTTGAAAAACCTGCGGTGTCTGTACCGCCACAAGATCGTCGCGGGGCAGCGTCTCCAGTATTCTGCCGTCGTTTTCCGCCCGCTTCACCGTATCCTTCATCGGAATGCCAAGTGCAGCAGCCCCGCATTCCCTCGCTTTCTGAAAAACAGCAGCAATATCGGTATCAGTGCAAAACGGACGTGCTGCATCATGAATTGCTATATATGGCAGCTGGGGATCAGACAGCTTCAGTGCATTATATACCGATTCCTGCCGTGTTGCTCCGCCTGCGGCAATCACTGTTTTGGTCCGGACATCCGCCTGTGCCAGCATTTCCCGGGTAAATGCAGCATCCTGCTGTTTCACTGCAATGATGATCTCCCCAACCATGGGCTGCCGCTCAAACAATCTGACACATCGAAGCAGAACAGGCACCCCGCCGAGAGCAAAGAATGTCTTGTTTACACCGTTCATACGGATAGCGTTCCCGGCTGCGGGAATAATAACAGATATCAGCTTTTTATGTTCTTTCATCGGCGTCATCCCTTATTTGCAGATTTATTTTATCATATCACAAAACAGCATGATTTGCAAAGGGCATGGATAAATGTTGCAGTCAGTTGACGAATCCCTTATAAAACGCTATAATAAAAACAATCCTATTTTTAAGGAAAGGAATTGATGAAACATGGCCGTACTGGTCACCGGCGGCGCCGGATACATTGGCAGCCATACCTGCGTCGAGCTTCTGAATGCAGGTGAAGAAATTATTATCCTGGACAATTTTTATAATAGCAAGCCGGAAGCACTGAACCGCATCCGGCAGATCACGGGGAAGGACTTTCTGTTTTATGAGGCCGATCTGTTGGATAAAGCCGCAATCGAGCGTATTTTCAGCGAAAACAGCATTGACTCGGTCATTCATTTTGCAGGACTCAAGGCGGTAGGAGAATCCGTTCAAAAGCCGATTCTCTATTACCACAACAATATCACAGGTACTCTCAACCTATGTGATGTAATGCAGTCTCATAACGTCAAAAAAATCGTATTCAGTTCTTCTGCAACGGTTTATGGTTCCCCGAAGTCTGTTCCGATCGACGAAACCTTCCCGCTCTCAACCACCAATCCTTATGGAAGCACCAAGCTGATGATCGAGCAGATCCTGCGGGATATTTATATTGCAGACAAGGAATGGAGCATCGCTTTGCTGCGCTATTTCAATCCGATTGGCGCCCACCCGAGCGGACTCATCGGCGAGGACCCAAACGGGATCCCAAACAATCTGGTTCCCTATATCGCGCAGGTGGCGGTCGGCAAGCTGGAATGCCTCGGGGTCTTTGGAAACGATTACCCGACCCATGACGGAACCGGTGTGCGTGATTATATCCATGTTGTCGATTTGGCGCTCGGACATCTGAAGGCACTTGACAAAGTACGCCGTGACAAAGGGGCGGACGCCTACAACCTGGGGACAGGAAAAGGATATTCTGTCCTGGATGTCGTGAAGGCCTACGAAAAAGCATGCGGCAAGCCTGTCAAATTCCAGATCAAGCCCCGCCGTCCCGGCGATATCGCAGAATGCTATGCAAATCCCAAAAAGGCGAAAGAGATTTTGGGCTGGGAAGCAACCCGCGGAATTGACGAAATGTGCCGTGACTCCTGGAATTTCACCCTGAAAAATCCGCAGGGGCTGTAAAATATCCCTATAAAAGCACAAATTCCTCAGGCAGTTCAATGAACTGCCTGAGGAATTTGTTTTCTTTCACCGGCTTTATCCCTTGACAGCTCCCGCTGTCATGCCCTTTATAATATTTTTCTGCAAAAAGATGTAGACAATGACAACCGGTACAACAACCAAAACTACAGCAGCCGCAAGCAGACCGTAGTTCACTCCCGCCTGGGAATTCACCTCATTCAGCAGCAGCGTAATCGAATAGGCTTCCTTGCGGCGAAGAAAAAACAGCTGTGTAAACAGATCGTTGTAACTCCACAAAAATGAAAAGATCGCAACCGTTGCAAAAGAGGGGCGCGCCAGCGGCAGGATCACCCGAAAGAAAATCCCAAAGATATTGCACCCTTCCAGATACGCCGCTTCTTCCAAATCAATCGGCAGGCTTTGGATAAATCCCCGCAGCACAATGATTGCAAAGGAAAGATTTCCTGCGATCTGCGGCAAAATCACGCTCAGCAAAGACAAGGCGACACTTTCTGTATTGGCAATCCCCCAGTTGTACATCATCCGAAACACGGGAATAATCGTGGAAAACACCGGAAACATCATGCTGGCCAGAATCAGCGCCTGTATGATGCTTTTTCCGGGAAAGCGATACCGCGCCAGCGCATAAGCCGCAAGCCCGGCTAAAATGATCACCACTGCCATGACGGAGACCGATATGATGATGCTGTTTCGATAGGCAGGAAAAATGTCGAACCGTTCAAAGGTGACTTTGTAATTGTCCAGCGTAAATGCCTCACCCAACGGCAGGGAAAAGGAATTGCTGCGGATAAAGCGGCGTTCCTTAAAGGAGTTGAGCAGCACCCAGATAAACGGATACAAAGTAGTCAGTGCCCAAAACGACGTAATCAGATAGATCAACAGCTTTCCTGCCGAAAACCGTTTTCTTTGGTTGCTTCTTCCCAATTGATGCCCCTCCTAAATATCTCTTTCCCGAAAAATTCTGTTGGCCAGCATGGATATCACGACGCCAAGCACTACAATGACAATCGCAATCGCAGAGCCGTAATCAACGTCCGCATAACCAAACGTAATATCATACATATAGGTGCCCGTCAGCCAGGATTTATTCAGCGGCATTCCGGCGCCGAACATGACCCACGGCAGGTCAAACACCTTGAGCGCTCCGGTGATGGCCAGCGTCAGACAAGTACAAAGAACGTTGCGCAGCAGCGGCAGAGTGATGTACCATACCCGCTGGAAGCCGCTGGTTCCGTCTACCCGTGCTGCCTCATAGATTTCCGGAGAAATATTGTTGAGTCCGGTTGCTATAATCACAAAATAAAAGCCGACATACTGCCACATGACCGGCAGCAGCATGGTAAACAGAAAGTGATTTTCATCATACCAGTCGATCAGCTCGCTTCCCGGTTTGATGCTTTGGATAATCTGGTTAACCATTCCGGTGTCATATAAAAAGATCAGATTGAACAGCAGCCCCAACGCAGTTGCCGAAATCACAATCGGAAAAAAATAGACAGTCCGAAAAAACTGGACTCCTTTTTTGATGTTGTCGATCAGCAGAGCAAGAATCAGCGCAATTCCTACCTGAAAAACAATGGTCGTTATCATGAGGATCAGGGTGTTTTTCAGTGCGGTTGCCATATAAGGGTCTTCAAACAGGCGCTGATAGTTTGCATACCAGGGCTGGTTGAGCTGCTCCGGTGAATTGCCGAGTCCGGTGATCTGGTAAAAGCTATTCACAATATTCATGATAAAGGGATAATAAAGAAACAGTGCCATAAACGCAAGCGCAGGCAGCAGAAAGACCAGAAGCGGACCTTTCTTTTTAAATATCATAGAATCGTTGTCCATCTCTCATACTTCCTTTCCGGGGCTGTCGCAAGCAGCGGCCGCGTATTTCCGCATAAGCCGCTGCGGATCATGCGGCCGCCTTTATGCTATTTATTTTTATCCAGTGCAGATGCAATCGCTTGCTGCGCAGTCATTTTGCCGGATACCACATTCTGGATATCAGCAAACAATGCCTTTCGGGCTGTTTCCGTCAGCTGGTCCTGGACTGCCGGAACAGTTGCTGTCAGTTCCTGCATCAGGTCAATCGCACGCTTGGTCATGCTGTCTACATCGTCTGGAACGATCGTACCGTTCTTAAGCGCCGTTACATTTGTCACGCCGAACGCAGAAACCACCTCATCGGTCGTCATCGCTTCCACAAAATCAACGCAGGCCTTTTGTTTATTGGGGTCATCCCATGCCTTCCTTGTGATATAATACCCCATCGAAATACCGCCGATAATATCAGTTGCCTTTCTTTCACCGCTTCCGGGGACAAAGCAGATGGTGAAATCATCAATATTATCTACGTTTCCGGCCTGGTTGTCCGTCCCCGTAAACCAGCCGAGCTTCCAGGAGCCGTCGATGGCAAACGCGGCCTTTCCATCCGCAAACAGCTGAAAGGTGTCTGCATCCTTTGCAGTCAGCGTGTTGCTGGGGAAAAAGCCTTTGCTGAACAAGGTTTTGATGTCTTCCATTCCGGCCTGCCATTTTTTCCCAATGGCGTCCGTCGCACTGGACGGTACTTCCAGATGGTTTTCAGGATTTCCATGATTGAACACCGTATATTCAAACCAGTAATGCGGCACCTCGAAAAGCGAAGCCGCAATCGGGGTATATCCCTTTTGTTTGATCGTTTCGCAGTCCTTTAAAAACTGTTCCCAGGTGTAATCCGCGCCCGGAATATCCACACCGCAGTCGGAGAGTACCTTTTTATTGACAAAAAGCAGTTCCCAAAAGCCGTTGACCGGAACGGAATAGTTTTTGCCGTCCACAGGAGAAGCGCCCATCCAGTCATCCTTCATATTGTCTGCATAATCCGGATAGACTTCCCGAATCTCGTCGATCGAAACAACCTTTTTATCCTGAATCAGCTTATTGGAGTCCACACCGTTAAAATAAAACAGGACGTCCGGCTCCGCTCCGGTCTGAAAATCGGCCATGACCTGTGATTTCCAGGTTTCATTCGAGGTCTGGGAATTGTCCGAGACCTTGTTCCCGGTTGCTTTTTCAAAGGCCTGATATGCTTTTTCATAATTCTGACGGTTTCCGTCATCTCCGCCGAACGAGGTCACGACAGAGATTGTAACGCCTTTTTTTCCGCTTGTCCCGCTGCCGTTGTCTTCCTCATCATTCTTGCAGCCGGACAGCACCGACAAGCCCACCAGGGCTGCAAGCGTCAGCGCAATCGTCTTTTTTATCACATCGATCATCCTTTCTTTTATAGCACTTCAAGATATAAAAAGTATCTCCAGTTCCCGTGCTGATATGCACGCTATCACAATCCCAAAAAACTGCAAAAGCGCTGGACGGTATCCTGAGCGGTCTTTTCCTCCGGCATTTCACAGCAGATCCGCAGCAGCGGCTCCGTCCCGGAAAAGCGGCCAATCAGCCAGCCGCCATTGTCAAAACAGATCTTGCAGCCGTCCTCAAAAGAAACTGTTTCAACCCGAAGCCCGAAATCAGGCAGCTTTTTTTCATGAAACAGCAGACGGCTCAGTTCCTGCTTTCGCTCCGGCTTCATCCTGAAATCCAGTTCCTTTGTATACAAAGTGCCATAGATATCCTCTATCTCCTGATAAAGCTCAGACAGCTTTTTTCCGGTTACTGCTACCATTTCAACCAGCAAGGCGGCCGCATAGATTCCGTCCTTTCCCTCGATATGTCCACGCACCGTCAGGCCTCCGGAACTTTCTCCGCCGATCAACGCACCGGTTTCCCTCATCTTGGCGGATACATATTTAAAGCCGACAGGCACCTCATAACATATCTCTCCAAAGCTCTGAGCCACCTTGTCCAGCATATGGGTCGTCGAATTGTTTCGGACAGCAGGACCGCTCCAGCCCTTGTATTTGAGCAGGTAGTAATACAACAGCGTCAGAATCTGGTTTGGATGCAGAAACACACCTTTGTCGTCGATCACGCCTATTCGGTCGGCATCTCCATCCGTTGCGATCCCCAGATCACATTGATGCTCCAGTACATAGCGCTTCAAACTTTTCATGGTACTCTCGTTCGGGGCAGGCAGCTTGCCGCCAAACAGGGTATCATGTCTGTCATGGATGACCCCGACATCACAGCGCGCCGTCATCAGAATCGTCTGCAAAGAGGTTTGGCTGACTCCATACATGGGATCGAGCGCGATTTTTAAGCGCCGCTTTTTTACCGCTTCCAAGTCAACTGCATGAAGGATGCTGTCAATATAGTCATTGAACGGGTCAATCTCTTCCACCAATCCCAACTGTATCGCATGGTCATAATCCATCACCGGGATCGGACAGCCTGCCGCGCTGACCACTGCTTCCTCGATTTTTCGAGTAATGCTTTCATCTGCGTCCCTGCCGCCTTCGGTAAAAACCTTGATCCCGTTATATAGCGCGGGATTGTGGGAGGCAGTAACTGCCATCCCGTATTTCATGCCCTGCTGCTTGATCGTAAACATAATCAGCGGCGTTGGCGCTTCCTTTTTCAGTATTTTACAGTGGATTCCCTCTTCGGCCATGACCTCTGCCGCCCATCTGGCTGCCGTATCGGACAAAAAGCGCCGGTCATAGCCGATGCAGAAACCCTGCTGATCAGCTTTTTCCGCTTTCATGACCCGTGCGAGCGCTAAAGTCAGCAGCTGAACATTTGCCTTGGTGAACTCATCTCCGATGATGGCACGCCAACCGCCGGTACCAAAATGAATCATTCGATTTTCCCCTTTCCGTTATCCCATTATGACCTGAATCCGATGAACTGTCCCTGGCGGCTGAACCGGTACCGTCCTGCCGTCCAGCGGTGTCCCGTCCATCAGCACTGTCCTGACTCCCTTCTCCACACCATTTGGATTCTGAACCTCAATTTCATAGACTGCATCCCGCCATTTTCTGGTCACATGAAACCCTTTCCAGTCTGCCGGGATGCAGGGGTCAATGACAAGTGTGTCAAATCCGGGACGAATCCCCAGCAGATACCGCGTCGCCGCATAGTAGCTCCATCCTGCCGAACCGGTCATAAAGGGATGCCTTGCACGTCCCTGCGCCGGATGCCCCTTCCCCACCACAAACTGGCAATAGGAGTAGGGCTCACTCTGACGGACCTCGATCCAATCGTTTTGATAATACGGACACAGGGCATCATAAAACTTCATTGCTCTTCCGCCCCGGCCAAGCCGGGCTTCCGCCGCCCACGCCCATGGATTTGAGTGGCTGAATACCGCTCCGTTTTCTTTCAGCCCGGGATAAACGCGGGTGATAAAACCGATTTCATCATCCGGCTTGGTATAGGGCGGTGCGCACAGCACCAAGCCATACGGCGTATAAAGCCAGCGGTCTACCGCATCCATCGCCTTCAAGCCGCGCTCCTGCTCCGCTGCGCCGGACAGCACAGCCCAGGTGTTGGATTCGATAAAAATTTTGCCCTCCGGATCCTCTTTTACACCGATTTTTCTGCCGCTTTTGGTGATGCCGCGCGCATACCATTCTCCATCCCAGAGCACTCTTTCGCTGACCGACTTTACCTGCCGGGCGGCGGCGGTATATTTATTCACATCTTCTGTTTTGTGCAGATATCCGGCCAGATCGATGAAATGTTCCAGCGCCCAGTACAGCAAAAACGAGACCATTGCACTTTCTCCGCCGCCAAGGTTCAGACAGTCGTTCCAGTCCGCCCGCAGGCCTTTGCAGATGCCATGTGTCCCAACCTGTTCCAATGAAAAATCAAGAATCTTTTTCAGATGCTCATAAACAGTTCCCCCGCCGCCGTCCGCATAAGAAACCACCTCATCAATAAAGGCAAATTCACCAGTCTCCCTGATATACTCTGTTACGGCTGCTACCAGCCAGAGCGCATCGTCTGCGCAGACATCCTCCAGCCCGTGAATGATCTGGGAACGGTCTGGCCGCGGAACCACCGTCGGAGAGCGGAAGCTCTGCTCCTTTTTGGTTTCTTCAAACCACTCGGGCTCAAACAGGTGCAGGCCGTATCCCATGGAAGTCAGTCCCTTCAGCAGCTGTACCAGGCGTCTGCGGCACTGAGAAGGGTTGGAATGAGGAATGGTCATCGCATCCTGCGCGGTATCCCGATACCCGAGGCCGGTTCTTCCGCCGACCTCAATGAAAGATGCAAAACGGGAAAACATCACATTGATCTCGCTCTGATACAGTGTCCAGATGTTCAGCATGGTGTTCATCCCCTCGTTCGGGGTGTCGACCTGAAAACGGGACAGCTTGTTCTCCCAGTATCCTGCCAAATCAGCAAAGCAGCGGTCGACCGCTGACGGATCCGCATATTTTTGCCGCGCCCGGCAGGCTGCTTCATATCCTTGCTCGCCCAGCATAAACACAAGCCGTTTTTCCTCACCAGGAGCAAGGAGCAGCTGTTTATGCAGCGCACCGCAGTGGTTGCCGCCAAGCTCTGTGCTTGCGCTGCATATCCCGCGTTCCACTGCAAGGGGATTCGTCTCCGTGCGGTAGTTTCCAATAAAAGCATCCCTGACACAATCGTAGCTGTCCGGTTCAAAGCTGGAAGTAAAAAATTGATATCCGGCTTCTTCATAAAACAGATCATACAAAATAACGCCGTCCCGATACGCAGAACCGGACGCGTACAGGCTCATCTGAAAATTCTTGTTATCCATTTCAATCTGATGAAAAGAAAACTCAAAATAAGAAAATACGCTCAGCCTTCTTTCCCTGCCGCTGTCGTTTTTCAGGCGGACATCCCACAGCTCGACCGGATCTCCCAGCGGAATAAACAGAGTCTGGCTGGCAGATATCCCTTGATAATCACAAAGATATCTGGAATAGGACAAGCCGTGACGGCACTCATAGCGCGCCTTGTCCAGCGGTTTGCCCACCGGCTGCCAGGAGATGCTCCAGTATTCTCCTGTTTCATCGTCGCGCAGATAGACATAATGTCCCGGCCGGTCCATCGGCACGCCGTTCGGGCGAAATCGGGTAATGCGATGATACTCGGGAGACCGGTAAAAAAGATAGCCCCCGGCTGTATGGTTGAGAACGCCGCACATATCCTCAACACCGATATAATTGGTCCACGATACGGGCACATCGACCCGTTCGATCACATATTCCTTATTTTGATTGTCAAAATATCCATATCGCAATCAAATTCCCCCTACATACAGATTGATTCCAAGTTTATTATGTGCACAAAATCGGGAATTCAACGCAGAGTGATAAAATTTTCTGTAAAAAGGCGTTTCTGTTTGACAAGCAGCAATTGTTTTGCTATAATAAATTGAAACGCGGATATGGTGAAATTGGCAAACACGCTGGTCTTAGGAGCCAGTGCTTCGGCTTGTGGGTTCGACTCCCACTATCCGCACCATAAGAGGGCACTAAAAAAGATGCCTAAGCGAAAAACCTCGATTTTATCGAGGTTTTTTCGTATTTTCAGGACAAGTTTTTCAGCATAGATTTTATAGATGCCAAACGGCAAAAATCCTATACTGACAGGACTTGAACCCACAAATAGCAAAAATCACACCGAAAGGCGT
>CALXBC010000039.1 GCA_944386455.1 uncultured Clostridia bacterium
GATTTCGAGTCAGTCCCGTTATGACCACTTCGATACCACTCCGTGTATTTATCTTCACATCAGCCCTCAAAAACACCTCGGAAAAAGGAGAGAACTGATGGAGAGAACTAAGGGATATTTACTTTTCAATGATAGCTGAAAAACCCCGTAAAATCAAGGTTTTTCAGAGGTGAGCTTCCAAAAAGGTCATTCGTTTTCGAGTGTTTTACTCCGAACACACTTTAATGGATTTTACCCCCGAAACGAGGATTTTGCCTGAAGATAATTTTAGTCTCAAAATCCTCTCCTGCTTCCCTCAGATGACCACTATATAGTCGAGAGAACTCATGGGGAGAACTCTCATTTACGCATAATCAATTATAACCGACAAAGCCCGTAAAATCAACGATTTTCAAGAAACAGCCTGTCAGAGAGGTCATTCGATTTCGAATCCGGACCCTTCAACCTCTTGGGTACATCTCCGTTTCAAAGGCTGCCAGTCTGCAGCCTTTACATTATAGCATATTTTTTAATTGTTGCCAATAAAATTTTTCAATTTTTGAAAAAATCCTTTTCTCTTTTCATATTGCTTATCAGACAGCGCATCCTCAAACTGCTTTAAAATCTCTTTTTGCTGTTTCGTCAGATTGCGCGGCACCTCAATCGTAAGCTCAACATACTCGTCCCCGCGTCCCCTGCCGTTGAGGTTCTGCACACCGCGTCCCTTCAGCTGCAAGACCGTACCCGGCTGGGTGCCTTCCTTGATAGTCTGCTTTACTGTCCCGTCAATTGTGGGAACGTCGATTTCATCCCCCATGCAGGCCTGCATATAGGTAATCGGAACCTCGCACCAGATATCATAACCGTCCCTTTTGAACAGGACGTCCGGCCGCACGGTAATGGAAACATTCAGATCGCCGCTCGGGCCTCCGTTGGCGCCCGCATCGCCCTGGCCGCGCACCGTCAGCACCTGGCCGTCATGAATTCCCGCCGGGATTGTGATCTCCAGCCGTTTAGACACCCGTACCGCACCCGTACCATGGCACTTCTGACAGGGGCTGCTGATAATCCTGCCCGTTCCCTGACAGCGCGAACATGTCCTCTGGGTGGTGATGGCGCCGAACGGTGTGCGCTGCTGGACTCTGACCTGGCCGCGGCCGCCGCAGTCAGGACAGGTCTGGGGAGAAGTGCCTCTCGCTGCACCGCTGCCGCCGCAATCTGCACAAGGCTCGGAGCGCTGGATCGAAATCTGCTTTTTTGTCCCCTTGCACGCCTCAAAAAAGTCGATTGTGATCGCGGTCTGAATATCTCTTCCCTGACGGGGCGCATTCGGATTGCTTCTTCGGGAGCTGCCAAAGCCGCCGCCGAAAAAGCCTTCAAAAATATCTCCAAGATCGCCGAAGTCAAATCCGCCGACTCCGCCGTAGCCGCCATAACCGCCGCCGGCCGCAGCCGTCGGATCAACGCCCGCATGACCGAACTGATCGTATCTTGCCTTTTTTTCCTTGTCGGAAAGGACCTCATAGGCTTCGTTGACTTCTTTAAATTTCGCCTCGGCATCCTTATCATCCGGATTCAGGTCAGGGTGATACTTTTTGGCCAGCTGCCGATATGCTTTTTTGATTTCCTCGTCCGTGCATCCCTTGTGAAGCCCCAACACCTCATAATAATCCCGTTTTTCTGCCAAACCGTAAAACCCCTTTATCCGCTAATACCGAAGCATTCCCCTTCGGTAAAACCGAAGAGGAATCCTCCAGTGTTATTATTTATTGAGCGTGTCGAAACAGTCGACACGCTTTATAAGAGGGGGCGTCCCCCTCTTATAGTATCACCCCAACAAACCGCGTTGTTTTTCAAAAGCGTTCCGGCAGAACGCTTTTGATGACACTTCTCGTTCGCGGCCGTAAAAGATGGCCGCGTTGCCGCCATAGCGGCAAGCACTGCGAAGTGCTACACAGATCATCCACTGACCGGTAATAGGTGCCGCGGTTTGTCGAAGGTCGCAACCGATGCGCATGTCCTCGGTTGCTCCATTTAAAAGGGGCTTTTCTCTAAAATATCCCCTTTTTTTGACAGTCTGATTATTTATTGTTATTGTCATCGACCTCGGTAGCGTCAGTATTGACGGAACCGTCCTCATTGACGGTCGGGCCTGCCTGCGCACCGTTTTGCTGCTGAGCCGCCTGTTCCGCCTGCGCTGCCTGATAGAGCTTTGCAGAAATTTCATAGAACGATTTCTGCAAATCCTCCTGCTTTGCCTTGATCTCGTCGATGTTGTTGTTCTTCAGCGCTTCTTTCAGCGCGTCGATCTTCGGCTGAATATTTGCCTTTTCTTCCGGCGTGATCTTGTCGCCCAGCTCGTTCAGCGTTTTTTCCGTCTGGAACACCATCTGGTCTGCATTGTTTTTCAGCTCGGTCTCTTCCCGCAGCTTTTTATCCTCTGCAGCATACTGTTCTGCTTCCTTGACTGCTTTTTCAATGTCTTCCTTGGACATATTGGTGTTGGAAGTGATGGTGACCGTCTGCTCCTTGCCGGTGCCCAGATCCTTTGCAGAAACATGAACAATACCGTTGGAGTCAATATCAAAAGTGACTTCGATCTGTGGAACGCCCCGCATCGCGGCCGGGATTCCGTCGAGCTTGAACAGGCCGAGGGTCTTGTTGTCCTTCGCAAACTCACGCTCGCCCTGCAGGATGTGAACATCGACGGAGGTCTGGTTATCCGCAGCAGTGGTATAAATCTGCGACTTCTTTACCGGTATGGTGGTGTTGCGCTCAATGATCTTGTTGAACAGACCGCCCTGCACCTCAACGCCCAAAGACAGCGGGGTCACGTCGACCAGCAGGATGCCCTGTACTTCCTTGTTCAGCACGCCGCCCTGGATCGCAGCGCCGATCGCGACGCATTCATCCGGGTTGATTCCCTTGAACGGCTCAACGCCCATATAATTCTTGACAGCCTCCTGAACCGCCGGGATTCTCGAGGAGCCGCCGACCATCAGCACCTTAGTCAGGTCGCCCGGCTTCAAGCCGGCATCGGACATTGCCTGCTTGACCGGCCCCATGGTCGCATCGACCAGATCGGCGGTCAGCTCGTTGAACTTTGCACGGGTCAGGGTCATATCCAGATGCTTCGGACCTGTTGCGTCCGCTGTGATATAGGGCAGGTTGATCTGAGAGGTGGTCATGCCGGAAAGCTCGATCTTTGCCTTTTCCGCCGCCTCCTTCAGCCGCTGCATCGCCATTTTGTCCGCCTGAAGATCCACACCGGTTTCCCGCTTGAATCCATCGACCATCCAATTGATTATGCGCTGGTCAAAGTCATCACCGCCCAGCCGGTTGTTTCCTGCCGTAGCCAGAACCTGCTGAACACCGTCGCCCATTTCAATAATGGAGACATCAAAGGTGCCGCCGCCCAGGTCATACACCATGACCTTCTGATCGTCTTCCTTATCCACGCCGTAGGCCAGTGCGGCCGCAGTCGGCTCGTTGATGATCCGCTGTACATTCAGACCGGCGATGGTGCCCGCATCCTTTGTTGCCTGTCTCTGGGAGTCAGAAAAATAAGCCGGAACAGTAATGACTGCTTCTGTTACCTTTTCACCCAGATATGCCTCCGCATCGGATTTCAGTTTCATCAGAATCATCGCGGAAATTTCCTGCGGGGTATAGGATTTTCCATCGATTGTCACCTTGTAATCAGAACCCATATGACGTTTGATCGAGCTGACCGTTCTGTCTGGATTGGTGATAGCCTGACGTTTTGCCACCTGCCCCACCATACGTTCGCCGGTTTTGGAATAAGCTACAACGGACGGCGTTGTACGCGCACCCTCCGCGTTTGCAATCACGACCGGCTCGCCGCCTTCCATGACTGCGACACAAGAGTTTGTTGTTCCCAAATCAATCCCAATAATTTTTCCCATAAATCTATTCCTCCAATATTTTCTTTGATTTTTGACTGATATATGGATGCAGACCCTGTCACGGGTTTGCCACAACCACCATTGCATGGCGGATCACTTTGTCACCGATCATATACCCCTTTTGGAAAACCTGACAAACAGTGTTTTCTCCAAAGTTTTCGTCCTCCTTCTGGCTCACCGCATTATGAAGCGCGGGGTCAAAAGGCTTGCCTTCCGCCTCAATTTCAGATACGCCCAGCTTTTTCAGCATTTCGGAGAGCTGAGCATGGATCATTTCAATCCCTTTCTTATAATTCTCATCCGTCGTTTCACAGGCCAGCGCCCGTTCAAAATTATCCATCACCGGCAAAAACTCCGTGATACACTTTGCCAGTGCGAAGGTATAGGTTTCTTCTTTCTCCTTGGCCGTCCGCTTGCGAAAGTTGTCAAACTCCGCCACCTGCCGCAGATAGTTTTCCTTCATCTCATCCAGCTGCGCTTTCAGGCCGTCCACCTCAGACACAACCTCCGCCGCTTCTGCCGTTTCGTTTTGATCTGCTGATTCTGCGGTATCAGACGGGATTTGAACCTCTTCTTCTGTTTTCTTTTTTTCACTTTTTTCCTTTGCTGCCATCGGAATTTTCCTCCTCACTTTCCAAGTGCTCCGGCTGTGCAAAATCGGTCAGCAGTCTGGAGACGCTGTCTGAAAAATATTCGATATAGGGGATCAGCTTTGCATAGTCAAGCCGCACCGGCCCAATGATCCCGAGCGCGCCCGCTTCCACTCCGCCCAGCCGGTACTGGGACAAAATCAGGCTGGAATTGGAAATCGCAAAGGTGCCGTCTTCCTTTCCGAAAAAGACATGAACACCGTCAAAGCATTTCTCCAGCACATGGGACAGGCTATTCTTCCGTGACAGAAAATCTGCCACCTCATTCGCAGGAAAGCCTGTTGAAAGCAGCTTTTCCTGACCGGCGATATCGAATGTATCATGCGAAATTTCATCGGTCAGCTCGTACACCGCATACAGCAGGGGGGACAGCGCCATCATATAGCTTCCCAAAGCGACCGCCAGATTCTGGATTGTAACCTGGCTGAGTTCATCCAGCTTGACACCCTGTAAATGCTGGTTGAGAAACTTGACCATAAAGTCGATCTGATCATAAGTCAGGTCAAATTCAACCCGGCAGACCTTGTTCTTGACATCACCTGTGGAGGTAATGACCAGCAGCGCATAAATTCTGCGCCCTGCGGGAATGACCTCCACCCGGGAGATCACCGAAATATTTGGCACATTGGAGCGGTTAACCGCCGCACAGCCTGTGATCTGGGACAGTGCCTGCGCCGCATGCTCCACCACATCGCCTGCCGCGGCCACATGGTGCCCAAGCATGTCGTCAATCAGCAGCTTTTCATCCTTTGACAGCGGCTCCGGTTCCATAAGCTCATCAATATACAGCCGGTAACCAAGGCTTGTCGGCATCCGGCCGGAAGATGTATGCGGCTGTTCCAGAAGGCCCAGCCGTTCCAGTGCGGCCATATCGTTGCGGATCGTAGCAGAGGAAACCGAGTT
This sequence comes from uncultured Clostridia bacterium, assembly GCA_944386455.1. Classification (GTDB taxonomy): domain Bacteria; phylum Bacillota; class Clostridia; order Oscillospirales; family Ruminococcaceae; genus HGM13222. Next base: position 5,459 of record CALXBC010000039.1, read on the forward strand.
GTCAAGCAATGCCGCAATCGTCTTGGAGCCGACCGGCTCACCTGTTTTGACAAACTCGTCAATGACTACAGACAATATTTTCTGCTTGCGTTTATCGAGTTCCATCTGCCCCGTCACCTCCCACAACGGCAGGATGTTTTTCAGTCTCAGGCTTTCATTTTATGACATTAGCACTCTTTCTATCTGAGTGCTAATACTAATATACCCTCGATATTTGAAACATTCTAGGATTAATTATGAACAAAGTATAAATTCCAGGAAATCAGAATTTTTTCATTCCGGTACAGACATACTAAAACAGAAAAGATTTTTAAACAAGGAGTGCGCTTGAACATTGCGAAACCGTTGCATGGCGGCAGGGCTGGCGCTCCTTTTTCTATTGTTCTCTGGCTGTACCGTCAAGGTAAAGCAATCAGAAAACCAGCCTGACACCTCCGATTATTTACAAGTCGTCACCCTGACTCTGGCAGGAGCCGGACTCCATCAGCCGGACAGCATGCTGTCCGACGAAAGGCTGCTGGATGTCTTTGAAAAAAGCAGCGGCATTCGTGTTTCCATTATACGTTCCGCCCATCTTTCCTCCCAGGATGACTATTTCGACTATCTCAGCCTGCTGGAACGTTCTGCCAGCCTGCCCGATCTGTTGATTTTCCCCTCGATTCCTGAAATCGAGGAAAAACATATTCTGACCGACCTGAAAAAGTTTGTTCAGGATGACAGCGAATACCAAAGCATCCCCGAGCCGCTCCGGAAGGCAGCATCTTTTTCCGGCGGGTTTCCTGCAGTCCCGCTCCGGTACTATCTGGAAGGCTATTTCATCAACAAAGCCATATTTGAAACAGAAAAAATCGCCGCCCCCTCCTACGGCTTCGGTTTTACCCGCTTTTTCAGCAGCATAAAGGCGCTTGCCGCCAAAAAAGGAACGCATCTGGCGCTGGGACAATTCTATGAAATCCCTTTTTGGTATCCCGTCATCCAAAAGACAGACCCTTCTCTTTGGGGTGCATATGTGGACGGAAATTTTTCTATGGACGGCAAGCACTTTAAGGACGGCGTTTCTTATGCATCACAGCTGCGGGCTGCCTGTTATCCTGATACGGAGGCGGACGCGCTGCCAAAGGAAACAGACGAGTCCCTGCTCAAAAAATGGAAGGCCGGCTCGCTTGCCCTGTATTATGGCAGCACCGCGGACATAGAGGAAATCAAAAACGTTGGTTTTTCCGTCTCTTTCGCCGGGATTCCGGGGGAAGCTCCTCTGGTGGACGCGGACTATATTGGCATCACCACAGGCTGTACCCGGCCGCGGGAAGCCTTTTCTCTGCTCAAATGGCTAAGCTATGGACAGGATGGATTACAGGAGCGTTATGCGGCAGAAGACAGCCTTCTGCCGGGAAGTCCGCCGCTGAATGCTGATACGAAACTGACGAAACAGTTTATAGACGAAGCGGAGCTGGAAGGACTTCAAGAGGCAGTGGAATCTGTTTCCAGGGCAATTGTCAGGGGAGAGGATTATATTCCCGGATATCATACCTATATGAAACGTCTGCAATACAGTCTGTCCTGTCTGCCCGGAGTGGAGCAATCCGCTGAGCAATGGATTTTTGATGCCGTGGACGGCAAATATTCTTTTTTAAGATATGCGTCCGAGCTGGACAAGCTCGTTAACTGGCGTCCGAAGGAATAGGGGGAGTTTTCAGATGAAAAGACGTGCCTTATCCATTTTCTGTCTGATCAGTCTTTGTATGGGACTGCTGGTTTACCGGTTTTATGCGCTCAGCAGTTCAGAGCAGCTGATTGCTGCGGCCGGACGGCAGGGAACGCGTATGCTGAATGTCAGCACTACCCGAGGCATGATATACGATCATAATTTTGAGCGGCTGGTCAACACGGAACAAATCTATGTCGCCTCTGTGCTGCCAAGCCCAGAATCCGCCGCCATAGTACTCCAGCACGTTTCGGCAATGGACCGCAGCGCTGTTTTGAAAAAGCTGGAAAAAGGAGAGCTGTTCACCGTCGAGCTGGAAACACCGCTGGACTCTGACACCAACGAACTGCACACCTTTCCCATCTACAAACGATACGCCGATAATCAGCTGGCACCGCACATCATCGGTCACCTGACAAACGGAAATCTGGACGGCGGCTACGGCATTGAAAAGGCCTACGACGATTTTTTGAAAGAACATACGGTGCAGTCCAGCATCACCTATTATCTGGACGCAGCGGGGCAGTCCATCCAGGGAAAAGAACCCGAGATCAAGCTGAACGCCGCTTCTGATGCAGGGGTTGTTCTCACATTGGACAGCCGGATCCAAAAAATTGCCGAGGACGCCGGAGAAAAATATCTTTCCAAAGGCGCTGTGGTCATCATGACGCCGGACGGAAAAATAAGGGCATGCGCCAGCTTTCCTGCCTTTTCGCCAAACGATCTGAACGAAAGCCTGAAGGATGAGGAGGGCAAACCGATGTTCAACCGTGCATTCGGCAGCTACAGCGTGGGCTCTACCTTTAAAATTGCCACAGCGGCCGCCGCCCTGGAAAGCGGCGTCAGCCCGTCCCGGAATTACCGCTGTGTAGGAAGCATCGACGTCAGCGGACAAATATTTCACTGTCACAACCATGCAGGCCATGGAACACTGGATATGGAGCATGCGATGGCGGAGTCCTGCAACCCCTATTTTATTTCTCTTGGACTGCGTCTGGATAAGACAAAGCTGTGTCAGACCGCAAAGGACCTGTCCTTCTCCAAAAGCAGTTTGCTGGCACCCGGTTTTTCCACCCAAAGCGGTTATCTTCCCGCTGCCGGAGAGCTGACTAGTCCCGCTGCCGTTGCAAACTTCAGCTTTGGTCAGGGGACACTGATGGCAACACCGATACAGGTCGCGCTGATGACCTGCTGTATTGTTAACGGCGGTAAAACACCGTCTGCGCAGCTGGTTGAAGGTCTGTCCGAAGACGGAAAAAGTCTTTCTGAAATCAATCGGGCGGCAGCCCCGGTCAATGCAGTCAGCGAAAAAACGGCTGAACAAATCAAACAATTTCTGATCACCGGCGTCATGAGCCGAAGCGATCAGAACGCCAAGCCAACCAAAACCACTGCCGGCGGAAAGACTGCAACAGCGCAGACCGGCAACTTTAAAAACGGAGAGGAAATTTTACAGGGCTGGTTTACCGGCTTTTTTCCCGCAGAGGATCCGCAGTATGTCGTAACCGTGCTGTGTGAAGAAGCAGACAGCGGGAACTCATCCGCAAGCCCTGTTTTCCGGGAGATTGCAGACCGCATCACAGAGGAGCTGCTGTCCTAAAGAAAAGCTCTCCACAGTTCCTTCTTATTTTCGTTGCAAATCGTTTTCAATTTTTTCCTGATATTTCAAAATATGTTCACGCGCTTATCACATTTCACCATTATACTATAACTGTACTCAAAAAAAGAGTACTCGATGAAGCCGATGAGGTTCATCTTTTTACTAGCGCCTGTCGGATGGATCACGGAGTATCGATATCCTGATACAGCGGTTCGTTTTATCACGTTTCGCGGGCCGTTGTCGGAATACCGGTCCGGTCAAAGGCGCAGACCAACGATTCGTGCCGTACGTTTTGGATGATACGGCGTTTAACCAGCGGCGGAAAAATTTCCGCCCCCCTGATTTGGTACAAATACCTTTTTCGGGCTGTCACCACACTGCAGTCCGAAACGGGATTTGTAATATTCTTTTTCATACTTCTCTCCTACTATTTTTTACCCGGCCGGGGATTGCGGCCGGGTCTCTTTCTGTTTGACGGCAATAGGAAGGGCTGGCGTCTAATGACGCCAGCCCTTGTGTTTCAGGAACAAAGCTTTATCATGCCACGGTTTATCTTCATGCTTAAAATCCGCCGAACGCTCTCATCAATCCGCTGTATAGAGACCGCCCCGGATGTCACAGCCTCCTGAAGCGATGCGACAGCTTCCATTGGCTCATCCGGGCACAGCAGCAGATCCACTCCTGCCGACACTGCCCGTACTGCGATCTCCCCGCTGCTATAATCATTTGTCAGCGCCTTCATCTGCAGTCCGTCGGTAATCACGACGCCTCCAAATCCGAGTTCCTTACGCAGCAGCTCCGTGACGATTCTGGCAGAGAACGGTGCAGGCTGAGAGGGGTCGATCTCTGTCAGGGTCAAATGTCCGATCATCACCATATCGCTGCCTGCATCAATCCCCGCCTGAAACGGGAGCAGTTCATTTTTTCTCAGTTCTTCCAGACTTTTTGTGACAGTTACCGCCCCGTCATGAGAATCTGCAAATGTGTCTCCATGACCCGGAAAGTGCTTCAGTGCAGTCGCAACACCGCCGTCATGGAATCCCCTGACCGCGGCAGGAATCAGCTCGGCTGCCTGGGAAAAGCTGTCGCTGTAAGCTCTGTCTCCGATGACCGTGTTGTCCGGGTTTGACCACACATCCGCCACCGGCGCCAGATCGGTGTTGAACCCCAACGCATGCATATCTGCCGCGATGGTATGGGCATTTTGATAGGCTGTTTCTGTCCCCATATCCTTAAAACCAAACATTGGGCCGATATAGGTCGTCCCGACCGTTTGCATCAATCGGTTCACCCGCCCGCCTTCCTCGTCACAGGTCAGAATCAGAGGAATACGGGAGCAGCGCTGCATCTCGGACAGCATCTCACGAACCTGCTGCTTATTGATAAAATTAGCCGTATTATAAAGGATTCCGCCCACCGGGAGCTTTTGCAGCGCCTGCTTCATCGTCTCATCTGCAGCGGTCACTCTGGCAGAGCCGGTCAACTGCTCCGGACTGAGGATCAGCATCTGGCAAATCTTGTCGTGCAGCGACATATCCTGCATGATATCCTCAATGCTGGTCCATCCGTCAGTCTGCGGCTCACTGACGACCTGCTGCGCCTCACTGGATGATAAGATATGAGACGATATCTCCTTTGATGAGGAAGCTTCTGCTCTGGAGCTGCTGCCCGCTTCACTGCCTGCGGCTGCTGCCGATCCGGCGACCGACGAAGCAGCCTGTGAAGAAGCAGGGAAAGAGGAAGAAACAGCCGAAGCGCTGCTCATTTCCATTGACGCAAGATCAGACAGCGTATCGGATGAAACCTGAATACCGGTATCCTTTGTATTTCTACAGGAGCACAGTCCTATAAAGCAAAGACAGCAGAAAACTGCTGCCGCTTTTTGAAGCATCGTTTTCATATCTCTCACCCGTTTGCTGAAAACACCTTCTGACGCTGCCTAATGTCAACATCAGAAGGTGTTGTTTTTATCTGCTGTTAATTTCCCTGAATATCGTTTGTGGTGCTCTGGCCTCTGTCCTCCGCAAGGACAACATTGATCGTCAGCGTTTGGGACTCTCCGATATCCGTCACGCGGAAAACTGTCATCTTGACAGTATCCCCAGGATTCTTTTCCTTCAAAAACTCTGTTACCTCTTCTGTGGTTTTGGTGCTCTGACCATCCATCTCCGTAATAATATCTCCTACCTGCAGGCCGCTGCGCGCGACATCAAGCGTGCTGTCGATGCTCACAACCTCCAGTCCCTGCGGCACCTGGTTGAGTGCGGCGGTAAAGGCATCCACTTCCTGGTAGGTGATGCCGATTTTCACACGCCCTTCCACATATCCGTTTGCAATGATGCTTTCCACGATCGGCTTGGCTTCGTTAATCGCGATGGCAAAGCCGATCCCCTCATAATCTGTTGCTGAAATTTTGGACGAATTGATCCCGATCACCTGGCCGTAAACATTGACCAGCGCGCCGCCCGAATTGCCGGGATTGATTGCCGCGTCGGTCTGTATGCAGGTCATGCTGAAGCCGCTGCTGCTGGATTTGATGTTTCTGTTGACAGCGGAAACCATTCCGCCCGTCACGCTGCCGGCCAATGCAAGACCGCTTGGATTCCCGATCGCGAGGACATGCTCTCCGACCTCAACCTTGGTAGAATCCCCGAATTCCGCCGGTGTCAGATTGCTCGCCTTGATCTTAAGGACTGCCAAATCGGAGCGGGAATCTGCTCCCACGATTGTGGCGCCGTAACTCTCGCCATTATCCAAATAGACCTGGACCTTATCCACCAGCGTATTGCTGTTTTCTATGGAAACAACATGTGCATTGGTGATGATATAGCCATCCTTGCTCATAATGATGCCGGAGCCCTCACCGTATACTTGATACTGTGTCCGCATTTTGACATAAGCGACAATACCCACCACGGAAGGCTTTACTTTTTTTGCGATCGCAGTATCTGTCATTGTTCCGTCCTCTGTCGTTTCTGCGTTTTCAGACGGCCGGCTGTTGATGGTCAGGCTCGGACCGCTGGTGTTCCTGATCCCGGTGTCATCCTCTGCCGGACCGTTCAGGACTGCATAAATCACAAAAGACCCTATGGTAAAGACCAGCGCTACTGCCAATACGACCGAAAACGCAATGAGTCCCTTGTTCTTTTTCGGCTTCTGCGGCTTTTGCGGCTGATTCTGATAATCAGAAACATTCCATCTGGGATCCTGCTGCGGGTGGCTGCCGTTCATTTGAAACGGACTGCCATATCCCTGATAAGGCGGCTGCTGATACGGGCTGCCCTGACCGGATGGCTGATAATATCCATTTGTACTTCCGCCGGACTGCCATTGGGATGACGGCTGACCCTCCTGCGCGCTCCGGCCTGCCGCGGGAGCCGCTGTTTGATCAGACTGAACCTGCTGCTGATCTTCCTGACCCGAATCAAAAATGGTTTCTTCTTTTTTCTCGTCCTCGGGATTCTGTCCCAAGCCGAAGCTATTGAAATCATCGCTCATTTTCTGAGAGACCTCCTAAACCCATCTCATTTGCATCTGCACAAATCTCGTTTTCTGTCAGATACCATCATTTTAACGGATAAATATTAACGAACGTTAAATGAATCATAAATACTTATTCGTTTTTCGTGTTAACTTTTTTGGAAGACAGCCCAAACTTGTTCTGTTTTGGATGCGGCAGACTGAATGTGAATTCACAATACTCTCCCTCTGCGCTTCGGACAACGATGTCCCCGCCATGCAGATTCACTATGGTCCGGACAATATAAAGACCAAGTCCGACTCCGTTTTTATCCAACCCTCTGGAGCGGTCTGTTTTGTAAAAGCGGTCAAACACTTTGGAGATTTCTTCCTTGCTCAGCCCCTGGCCGCTGTTTCTGACGGTCACATAGGTATAATTGCTGTCCGAGGTGTAGCTGAACTCAATGTATCCGCCGTCATTGACAAATTTTACCGCATTATCCGTCAGGTTGTAGATCACCTGGTGGATCAGGTCTTCATCCGCTTCTACCACCACACGGTCATGATCCAGCCCGCGGATATCCAGATGCTTATTATTGATTGGCTGTTCAAAGCTGAACACGGTCTGACAGACCAGCTCCACAATGTTGAACTGCTTGGTATTCACCTTTGCCTCGCCGGTCTCAATCTTGGACAGCTCCAGCATAGAGCGGACCAGCCGGGACAGGCGCTTGACCTCATCAGAAACAATTTGAAGATATTTTCGCTCCTCCGATTTTGGGATGGTGCCGTCCAGAATACCGTCGATAAACCCGCCGATGGAGGTCATGGGCGTCTTCAGCTCATGAGAGACATTTGCCACAAAGCTGCGGCGGGCTGATTCCACGCCGGACAGGGACTGCGCCATATTATTGAGCTCCTCTGCCAGCTGTCCGACCTCGTCAAAGGTTTCAACATTCAGCCGCCTGCTGAAATCACCGCGGCCGTACTGCTTTGCCGCAGCCGCCATATCACGCAGCGGATTGACAAGCTTAAGCGTGACAAAATACAGCACCACAAACGTCAGCAGCAAAACCCCTGCCGACGACAGCAGAAACATTTTCAGCAGTTCCATCAAAAACCGGGTCAGCTCATTGGAATCCGTAGTCCCAAAGACAAACCCCACCACCAGGTTATTATCATTAATCAGCGGTACCGCGACCGTAAAATTCCGATGCTGTGTAATGCCGTCCAATGTTCCGATTTCACGGTAAGATCCCTGCGCAGCGATGTCCAGAATCTTGCCCGGCACCGTGTGGGTGGTATGGTCACACGAGCTTCCCTCTGAACAAAACAGCGTTTTTCCGGTGTTGTCGGTCAAAAAATACTGAGAGTCGGAGGCGGCGGCCAGAAGCTGATAAAAGGGACGCAGCGTAGTCAGACTGACTGTTCCTTCACCCGCCTCATACTCGCTGTATGTAACGGACGCCGCCTTTTGCGCTCCGTCGAGCAACGTTCTGTATTTTTCGTCTTTAAAATACTGAGACGCAAAAAGCATCAGCATGGCGCCGAGAAAGGTGATGCTGACCAGAATAAACGCGATGCAGATTGTAAAATATTTGGCAAATACACTTTTTTTCATCTCAACCATCATACAACGCCCCTTTATCCGGGTACCTTATGCTCCTTTCGTATTCATTTCCGCGGACGAACAAATCAGGCACAAAACGTCCGTCTTGTGCCTGATTACGCTTCTTTTCTGTTACTCGTTAACTTCAAATTTATATCCGACGCCCCAGACGGTTTTCAAGGACCACTGATCGGATACCCCTTCCAGTTTTTCCCGAAGCCGTTTGACATGAACGTCAATGGTTCTGGAATCACCGTAATATTCGAAGCCCCAAACCTCGTCAAGCAGCTGATCGCGCGTATAAACACGGTTCGGATTAGAAGCGAGATGGTACAAAAGTTCCAGTTCCTTCGGCGGCGTATCAATCACTTTGCCGTCGACCTTCAGCTCATAGCGGGTCATGTTGACAACCAGCTTGTCGTATACTACCTCTTTGTTTTCTGCCGGCGCATTGTTCTGGTCAATCCGTCTCAGCACCGCTTTGACCCGCGCAATGATTTCCTTTGTGTCAAACGGCTTGACCACATAATCGTCAGCGCCAAGCTCAAGGCCGAGAACTTTGTCAAAAGTTTCTCCCTTGGCGGTCAGCATAATAATGGGCACATTTGATTTTTTGCGGATTTCCCGGCAGACCTGCCATCCGTCCAGGCCGGGAAGCATGATATCCAGCAGAATGAGATCCGGATTCAAAGCATTGAATTTTACCACTGCTTCTGAGCCGTCGTGGGAAAGGATCACGTTATATCCTTCCTTCTCCAAGTACAGCCGCAGCAGTTCGCAAATATTTTTGTCATCATCGACCACTAAAATTTTCCCCAAAGACATTTTATGATACCTCCTGTAAACAGCGTTGCTGCCAATAAAATCAGTGCCAACCCTCGATTTTGAATTATATCAATATCATAACATATTCACAATCCAATTGGTGAATAAACTATAAACCTTTTTCAAATTGAATTTTAGATATTGTGAATAAAGCCGGTTTCCCATTCACAATCAAAAAACAGCACCGAAACCGCTGTCAAGCAAATTCGGTGCTGTTTTGATTCTATTTCCAGTCCGTTACAATATAGCTGGATTTTTCTGTCGTGACCAGTTCGGTCTCCAGTTCTTCCAGTGATGCGGAATAAGAGAAGCCGGAATACATGGAGGTGGCAGAGTCCATAAAGATGCCGCCCTCATTGGATACGCCGGCGTTGGTAAACTCAAGCGCCACATAACCCGTGCGCTTGCCAAACTTCGCAGAGGAAGAAGAATATCTGCCGGCTTTTACATCAATATCCACCTTATAGACAATAATCAGCTTGTTATATCTGCTGGATGAGCTGCTCGTATCCTTCAGGCTCAGAATATATCCCTTTGTCAGCTGAGGGGTGCTGACCGAAACCTTTTCTCCCCCATAGGCGGATTCGCCGAATCCATTATAGATGTTTTCCCATCTCTCCGCCAGAATGGAGTCGATCCGGTCTTTGAACTCCTGCTCAAAGGCGGTCTTGTTTTCTGCTGACAGCTCCGACTTGTCGTCCAGATAATAGGACAGGCCGCTGACGGTATATTCCTTGGTTGTGCTTGTTACAATATAGCCGTTTTCAATTGCATAATCCTCATCGTAGGAGGCTGTGACCACAATGGTATCTCCGTTTTTCAGCTTTCTGCTGTTATCCGCCGAATAACGAATGGTGCGGATGAAGTCATCCCCGTTGTTGTTGGACAACGTCACCTTGCCGTTCGGGGAAATTCCGGTATACTCCACCTCCAGATCTGCAAACGGGTCAACCTGCTGTCCCTCGGGGAGATCACTGACCTCCAGCTTGATCGTCGCATTTTTGATCTTGAATTTCAGCTCTTTCGCGAGCGTTTCATTATATGTAATGGTCAGTTCAATGGTATCGCCGTTAGAGATCTTCTCATCCTTGGACAGCTGCGTCTCAAAGCTGGAGAAAAAGGCAAGCAGATTTGCCGTGGAGCTGAAATCCTGGACCTTCAGCGCGCCGCTCTCTACCAGGTCGTCATAGGGACTGAGCACTACGTCCGCGCTGGCTTTGGCGTAGCCGTTAAAGCCCTCCACTTTGATCTGATAGTATTTGCTCATATCCATGGTGGTTTTTCCCAGATTGGACACCAACAGAATAATGCCGACGATTGCCGCAATTACGATAACGGCTGCCGCGGCCAGAACCGGCAGCAGCACTTTCATGTTTTTCTTCTTTGGCGGAGCGGCATATGCCTGATTATACTGCTGATAATAGGGCTGCTGATATGACTGGCCATCCTGCTGGTACATCGGCGGTGCCTGCTGCGGCTGGCCTGCCGGTGCTTCCGGCTGCTGGTACATCGGCGGCACTTGCTGTGGCTGACCTGTTGGCGCTTCCGGCTGCTGGTACATCGGCGGTGCCTGCTGCGGCTGGCCTGCTGGTGCTTCCGGCTGCTGGTACATCGGCGGCACTTGCTGTGGCTGACCTGTTGGCGCTTCCGGCTGCTGGTACATCGG
>CALXBC010000040.1 GCA_944386455.1 uncultured Clostridia bacterium
AAAGTAATAACCGGAAGGCAAAATTGCCTTCCGGTTACATACCACCCTAAAAACTTCGCTAAGAACACATAGCAAATCGTGTATGGGATTTTTTTATTGCTGTCATCCAATACAAAATCAGCTGCCGTTTCCTGAATTTCAGAGCAAGTCAGGAAACGGCAAGTTAAATTTATAAAAGCTCTTGCAATTTATCCGATTTCAGATTATAATATCTGCTGACTGATTTTTTGATTTACGGAGGATAGAAAAGTGGACCATCTCAACCACCGCTTTTTTGAATTTAATACGATTCTCAAAGACATCGATAAACAATACAGAATGGCCGCCAACGCATTAGGCGTTTCAGAATGCGTGCTATGGATTCTTTACGCTTTAAGAGAAACAAATGATAAACTGACGCAAAAGGAAGTAGTCGACACCCTATTGATTCCACCGCAGACGGTGAATTCTGCCTTAAAAAAGATGGAAGCAGCAGGATATGTGGAGCTTCGCAATGATACCGACAGAAGAAGCAAGCAAATATATTTGACAGAAACAGGCATTCAACTCGCACAGGATACCGCTGACCGGGTGATTGCTATGGAAATGAAAGCACTCGGCGAGCTGACAGAGGAAGAACAGTCTATTTTTCTGAAAATTTTTCACAAATATCAAGACGCATTGAAGAAACACCTGAAAAATTTGGGAAAGGAGAATATCGGCAGTGAATAGCTTTAATTTATATACAAAAACTTCGCCCCTGAAATTGTTTTTTATGGTTGCCGTTCCAGGAGCAATCAGCATGATTGCTTCTTCTCTATGGGGACTGTTCGATGGTATTTTTGTCGGGCAGCTGCTGGGAGAGACTGCCTTTGCTGCTCTTAATCTTGCTTTTCCCTTTGTGCTAATTAATTTTTCCCTGGCTGATTTGATCGGCGTAGGTTCCGCAGTTCCCATTTCTATCGCTTTGGGCAAGAAACAGGAAAAGGAGGCCAACAACTATTTTACCTGTGCTTGCCTGATGATCTTTATCACAGGAGTGGCTATGGGCATCATTTTTTATTTTGCGGCGCCGCTGCTGATGGAACTGATGGGAGCAAATGAAGCCTTGGCCGACCTTGCTGTCCGCTATATACGGGTATATGCAATTTGCTCTCCGTTTACAACAATCACTTTTGCAGTGGACAATTTTTTGCGCATCTGCGGCAGAATAAAAAGCAGCATGGTACTCAACATCCTGATGTCTGTCATCATATTGGGAATGGAATTTCTGTTCCTCTCTGTTCTAAAAATGGGAATTGGCGGCTCTGCCCTAGCGGTTTCTCTCGGTATGTTCATTTGCAGCGTCATTGTGCTGTATCCGTTTTGGCGCAAAAAGCTGGCTTTGCGCTTTTGCAGGCCGCATTTCAGCTTTCGCCTGGTACGGCAGATCGTATCCAGCGGAAGTCCTAACTTTTTAAGCAGCATTGCCGCAAGGCTCACGTCTATTCTGATGAATGTCGTATTGCTCCATGTCGGTGGACACACTGCCGTCACTGTGTATGGCATTTTGATGTATGCAGGTGATATTCTGCAGCAGTTATTGTATGGGACCTGCGACTCTTTGCAGCCTGCTATTGGTTATAACTGGGGCGCGGGCAGCATCCAGCGGGTAAAATCAATTGCCAAATGCTGCCTTGCGGCAGGAGCAGTGATTTCCATCGGCGGTACACTGATCATGCTGTTTTGTCCAGAAGTCATCGCGACATTATTCTTAAAAGAGAATGAAAAAGATTTGATGGCAATGTCTGCCTATGCCCTGCAAATATATAGCCTTACATATTTAACGAGATGGTTTGGCTTTGCCATGCAAAGCTTTTTGATTGCTTTGGAAAAGCCGCTTCCGGCAACCATTTTGTCTGTGGCAAACGCATTCGTTTTTCCGGTTGCCCTGCTGGCGGTTTTATGGCCGCTCAAACTGGACGGTATTTGGCTGAATACGCCTATTACATCGGCCCTTGTCACACTGCTTGCGTTCTTACTTTTTATTTGTATGAAGAAGCGTCTTTCGGTTTCTGAACGCGCATACTCCTCATCTGATGATGAAACAACAAAAGCTTGATTTCACTACCATAAACAAAAAAGGCATGGTATTTAAACCATGCCTGAGCGTGTCGAAAAAGCCGACACGCTCTCGAGGGACAAACACAATCACAGCGGCAAAGCCTTGTTCTGTGTTTTTCCCCCGAATCCCCCTTTTCAGTCGAAAACCGGCTCCGCAAGAGGCTTCGCCTCTGCTCACCGCCGGTTTTCTCTCAAAGAGTCACTCCGGCGGCGCATGTCCGCCTGCGTGACGATTTTTGTAATTTGTAGTTTTCTGACAGTCTAAGGCATGGTATTCAACCATGCCTTTTTTCTGTTCTCAGCTTTCCTGTGGTAATTCTGCTTTATCAGCCTGATTCTCCCATTTTTTAAACAACTTATTCAGGAAATAAGCAGCAAAGAAGCCGCCGACAATACAAATCAAGTCAATTATAAATTCTGCTGCGCTTCCAAACTGATAAGGAAGAATCGGAACCAACGTTGCGAGTACGATACCAAATACCGCATGAAACACCACACAGCGGTAACGTTTCATCAGTGTGTTTACAAGCCGCGGCAAAAGCAGTAAAATTACAGCAATTCCGCAGGCCAGCGGAATAATAACGCCCGGAGCAAGCCTGGAGATGCCGTCCAGCATTGGCTCATACAAACCGAAAAAGAACAATATTGAGGAGGAACTCATTCCCGGCACCACCATGCTGATTCCCCATGCTATGCCACAAAATCCATACCAAAAAATGTTTGGTGTAACCTTTAGTTCTGCGCCGAACTGTAAAAACAGCAGAATCGACAGCAAAACCACAAAGCTGATACACATTGCCAGTATGGATTGCCAGCTGCGCTTTTTTTCTGCTCCTTTGGCCTCTTTCCACAGTTCCGGCATGGTTCCAAGTATCAATCCGACGAATGCACATACCGTTGCCGTGCCATTCAGCTTCATAATATATCCCACCAGCCCGGCAAACCCCACAAAGCCTAGGCCTACACCGATTACAACCGGAATTAACAGCCTGTAATGTTTTTTAAAAGTCTTAAACGGATGGGATAACAGCTCCATTAAAGGCTCATAAATGTTAAACACCACACATAGCACACCGCCGCTGATTCCCGGCAATATCCCGCCTACACCAATGATAGCGCCTTTGATAATTAAAGCAAGTATCGATAATAAACCGTTTTTATTTCCCCTCAATATCGGCATAACTCCCATAACTCCAATTTTCCTTTATCCAGTGTTATTCTGGTTTTTCAGGCTTTATAATCAGGACTTCTCCTATCACACGATTGTCAATCTTCTTTACCTCAATCACAAGGCCGTCATATTCCAGTTTATCGCCCACTTCCGGCATTCTGCCAAGCTGCTCCACGATCCACCCGGAAACCGTATTTGCCTCGCTCTCCGGTTCGATTTCAAAATAGTCTGCCAGATCATCCAGCCGTACATTTCCCTTTACCAGATAGGTCTGTTCATCCAAACGGCGGAAATCCTCTTCAACTTTATCGTGCTCATCCCAAATATCGCCAACCAATTCTTCCAGCATGTCCTCAATCGTAATGATTCCCGAAGTACCGCCGTATTCATCCACCACTACCGCCATCTGAAAACGGCCGTCCTGCATTTCACGAAAAGCATGGTCAACCCGCAGGCTTTCAGGAATAAATTTTGCTGGTATCATTGCCTGCTCCAAGGCGGCCGGATCGGATGCATTCCCAAGCAGATAGGTTTTGACCTGCAAAATGCCCACAACCTTATCGACGCTTCCTTCGCAAACAGGGATTCTGGAAAATCCGCTTTCCCGAATGGTTTGTAAAATCCTGTCCCTTGACGAATCAGACAGAATATAAGTCATGGCACTTCGCGGTACCATGATGTCCGCAACAGAAAGATCGTTAAATTCAAACACATTTTTAATGTATTCGATTTCTTCGGGACGTATGGTACCGTTCTCCCCGCCGGCTTCCAGCATCGTGACAATATCTTCTTCCGAAACTGTTTCATCATTGCTGTGCGGATCAATTCCAAACAGACGCAGCACCGCATTTGTAGACTTCGTCAGGAACCATATGATCGGTTTTAAAACTCTGGACAAAAACGTAATCACACCGCATACCGCATTGGCAAGAGATTCTGCACGCTTCATTGCGATCCGTTTGGGCACCAGCTCACCCAAAACCAGGGTAAAATAAGAGAGAACCAGCGTAATCAAAACAACAGAAATCGCATTCAGGGTTGATTCCGGCAGGAAAGTGATCCTGCATGTATGAATCAGCCAATTCACCAGCAAATCAGAAAAGTTATCTGCTGCAAATGCGGAGCCCAAAAAGCCTGCCAGCGTAATGCCAATTTGTATGGTAGAAAGAAATCCCGTGGGCTCTTCCACCATCCGCAGCATTTTTTTTGCTTTTTTATCTCCGTCTTCCGCTTTTACTTTCAGTTTATTTCCGTTAAGAGAAATAACCGCAATTTCAGTTGCGGCAAAAAAAGCATTTAATAGTATCAGAATAATCTGCAATAAAATTTGACCAAAAATTTTTGACATTGTAATTTACTACCTCCAAGAAATTGAAATTAACAGTTGAATGCCGAAACAGTCTTTATAATTTCAGTCTCATGGGCAGTAAAATACCGTTTAAGCGATATCTGTCGGGCCAAGGGTCCGCATCCATCGTTTTTTCACCTCCATGCGTAAAAACTATTCAGTGCCATGATATACAACAGATTTTTATAAACAACCCCATTTCACAAAACTTCTGAACACAAATTTGGAAATGCAGCTGCTGACTTTTATGACGGGATAAACCGGCAATACAGTTTATTCCGCAGCAAAAGCATTCATGCCGCTGCCAAGACAAGTTTTTTACTGTAGCGCCCGTCTGGCCGCGTAATTCCCGACCAGACGGACGATTCATCCACGCTTCACTTTTCTACTTTTTAGAAGAAATTTTGGTAACAAGAACAGTAATAATGATAATCGCCAAAATTACAAGTGCGACCCCAAGCATTCCCATGCCCAGGTATTTGAGATTATAAATAAAATTCATCCAATTTACAGTCATGAATGCATCCTCCTTAACCAAAGAAGTTCAAAATCAAGCCGCCTGCAATAACAGACGCGATCTGTCCAGAAACATTGACACCGATAGAAGACATCAGCAGGAAGTTCTGCGGATCCTCTTTCAGCCCCATTTTATGCACAACACGTCCAGACATCGGGAATGCCGAAATGCCGGCCGCACCGATCATCGGGTTGATTTTCTTCTTTAAGAAAAGATTCAGTATTTTCGCAAACAGAACGCCGCCCACGGTATCAAATATAAACGCAAACATACCCAATGCAAGAATCAGCAGAGTATCCCAGCGCAGGAAGGATTCCGCAGTCATTTGAGATGCGATCGTAATGCCAAGGAATATCGTCACAAGATTTGCCAGAACCTTCTGTGCAGTTTCCGACAAGGAATTTAAGACGCCGCACTCCCGAATCAAGTTGCCGAACATCAAAAAGCCAACCAGAGAAACAGAGGAAGGCGCCACGATTCCAGTCACCATGGTAATGACAATCGGGAATAAAATTTTCACGATCTTTGGTACCTTTTTTCCTTTGTACTCCATCCGGATCAGACGTTCCTTCTTGGTCGTCATCAGCTTGATGATCGGCGGCTGAATAATCGGCACCAGGGCCATATAGGAATAGGCCGCCACCATGATAGCGCCCAGATATTTCGATCCCAACTGCTGCGCCACCACGATCGAGGTCGGACCGTCCGCCGCACCGATGATCGCAATAGAGGCAGCGTCATTGATATCAAAAAACATGGACGCGGTACATAAGGTGAAAAAGATGCCGAATTGTGCCGCCGCGCCGAAAATCATCAATTTCGGATTGACAAGCAACGGCTCAAAATCGATCATTGCCCCGATTCCGATAAACAAAATCAACGGAAAAAGCTCGTTTGCGATTCCGGCGTTAAACAATGTTGTCAGCGCACCGTCCTCTCCGATCGCACTGGAAAGCGGGATATTAACCAGCAAAGTCCCAAATCCGATCGGCAAAAGCAGGGTCGGCTCCATATCCTTTTTAATTGCAAGGAAAATCAAAACACCGCCGATAATCCACATGACAATATAACGCCAGTCTAACAAAAAAATGTTCTCATAAAGTGCTTCCATGAATACAACGATCCCTTTCTAAATCTCGTTTTCTCCCATAATCAAAATGTCCTGCACCGCGTAAAAAGCAGGCAGCTGCGCTTTGGCGGAGGTTCCAAAAACGCATTTCCGTTCATAATTCTTATCCGGCCGGCAGACAACCGGTGTCCGCCAACCCACAGCTCAAACGGAATGTCTGTTATTTCAACGGTTTAATGATGATTAGATCGGAATTCCCTCCCTTGTTTGGAAGTATGGCGGCAATCATTTTATCCCGGACTGCCAGTCCAAAAAATATTTGCAGCTATCAGAAAAAACTTTAACATCCTGTTTTCCATAGCAATTATAGCCATTATAACACACTTTTTCCTATTTTAAAAGGTTCTGAAGAAAAACTGTGAAAATTTTTTATAAATGTACTTTCCTGATATCATAGCCTGCTATGGTTATTTGAACATTTCGGCTCTACGAAATAACGTCATCTCGTATGGGCCATGCCCGCTATTTCATATACTGAAAGCAGAAAGGTGTGATTTTCATGTTCTCTGTTTTAATATCATTAGCGCTGCAAAATCTGCTGTATTTAGCATTGCATCTGGAAAATGCGGGCTCTTTTCCCAAGCCGCTTTCCGCCTCAGAAGAGAAAAAATGCTTTGAACTCTATGCTGAAGGAAACCTGGAAGCAAGGAACCGGCTGATTGAACACAATTTGCGTTTAGTCGTACACATTGTGAAAAAATATTATACTGCTAGCAATGAACAGGACGACCTGATTTCCATCGGAACCATCGGCCTGATTAAAGCAGTCAACACATTTTCATATGAAAAAGGCACCCGCTTTGCCACATATGCCAGCAGATGTATTGAAAACCAGATTCTGATGTATTTCCGAAATATCAAAAAGACAGCCGGAGACGTCTATATCAATGATCCGATTGAAACCGACAAGGACGGAAATGCATTAACTTTAATGGATATTGTTGCAGATGAAGGGAATATTATTGACGATATTGATTTGAAACTGAAATCAGAGCAGCTGCGGCTGCTAATAAAAAATGTTCTGAATGATCGAGAACAATATATTGTCTGCCTGCGGTATGGTCTGGGCGGGCAAAAGCCGCTTACCCAGCGGGAAGTAGCTTTAAAACTTAAAATATCTCGTTCTTATGTCAGCAGAATCGAAAAAAAGGCATTAGATAAACTTCGCAGGAACTTTGAGTCCGCCCCAAGCGGAATCAAAAAAAGCAAAAGCTGAAACAAATACGTTGGCTTGACATAAACAGACAATATTGGTATACTTATTTCATTGCTAATGAAAGGAAAGGACGTGAGGATATGTCCAATGTCAAACGTTCCTTGACGGAACTGATTGGAAACACCCCGCTTTTGGAATTGGTAAATTATGAGAAAAAGAAACATCTTTGCGGCAGGATCATCGCAAAGCTGGAATATTTTAATCCATTGGGATCGGTAAAAGACCGTGTTGGCTACGCCATGCTTGAAGAAGCGGAAAAACGCGGCGATATTACGTCCAATACTCTTATTATAGAGCCGACCAGCGGAAATACAGGCATCGGTCTCGCTTTTACTGCTGCGATCAAAGGCTACCGTCTGATTCTTACCATGCCGGAAACCATGAGCATTGAACGCCGTAAACTCCTCGCCGCACTGGGAGCGGAGATCGTTCTGACTGACGGCAGCAAGGGGATGCGCGGAGCAATTGAAAAAGCGCTTGAAATTGCCAAAGAAAATCCCGATTCCTTTATCCCGCAGCAATTTGAAAACGAGGATAATCCGGAAGTTCACCGCCGCACAACAGCGCAGGAAATTTTGCGTGACACAGATGGTAGGGTGGACTTTCTTGTAGCCGGTGTCGGCACCGGCGGAACCATTACCGGTGTCGGAGAAGTATTGAAAAAGCAAATCCCCGGCTGTAAAGTCATTGCGGTCGAGCCAAAAGGCTCCGCCGTTCTGTCGGGCTGCCCGGCCGGTCCTCACGGGCTTCAGGGGATCGGTGCCGGTTTTGTCCCCAAAATCCTTAACACCGATCTCATTGATGAAATCATCCCCGTTGAAACGGAAGAGGCTTTTCAGGCTTCCCGTACTGCAGCAAGATGTGAGGGACTGTTGGTTGGAATCTCATCCGGTGCTGCGCTTCATGCGGCTTCTGTCATAGCGGCAAGGCCGGAAAACAAAGATAAAAGCATTGTTGTCATCCTGCCTGATACGGGCGAACGTTATCTTTCTACCCCGCTGTTTGACTGACAGGACACAAAAGAGTCCCCGGTGCCCGGGGACTCTTTTTTCATAATAGAACGCTTCACAAAAAATATTGGACTTTTTTGTCGAATCGTGATATAATAAAAAATTGGAATTTATTACTGTTGTGTCCCGCATTTAAAACGGGATTTTTATTGGAGGAAGTTTTGTGATAAGAGAAGACCTGCGCAATATTGCAATTATTGCACATGTTGACCATGGAAAGACAACTCTGGTCGATGAAATGCTGAAACAAGGCGGCGCGTTTCGTGAAAATCAGGTGGTAGAAGACCGCGTGATGGACTCCAACACACTGGAGCGGGAACGCGGGATCACAATTTTGGCCAAGAACACTTCCGTTCACTATAACGGCATTAAAATCAACATTATTGATACACCCGGTCATGCCGATTTTGGCGGTGAAGTGGAACGGGTACTGAAAATGGTCAACGGCGTTATCCTGCTGGTCGATGCCGCAGAGGGTCCCATGCCGCAGACCCGTTTTGTCCTGCAAAAGGCGCTGGAGCTGGGACACCGTATTATTGTGGTAGTCAATAAAATTGACCGTCCTGACGCCCGGCTGGACGAAATCCCTGACGAGGTGCTGGAATTGCTGCTTGACCTGGACGCCAGTGAAGAACAGCTGGAAAGCCCGATTTTATTCTGCTCCGGCCGCTCCGGAACAGCTTCCCTTTCGCAATATGAAGCAGGGGAGAATCTGATTCCTCTGTTTGAAACGATTGTGAATTATATTCCAGCCCCCGAAGGCGATCCTGACGGCGACTTGCAGCTTTTGGTCTCCTCGATTGATTATAATGACTATGTAGGCCGTATTGCAATCGGCCGCGTGGAACGCGGAACTATTAAACAAAACCAAGAAGTAATGATTTCAGACTATCATAATTCCAAGGAGCCGTACCGGGGAAAAGTCGTCAATATGTATCAAATCGAGGGCCTGAAACGAGTACCGGCCGAAACCGCCACTGTCGGAGACATCGTATGCTTATCTGGAATTGAGAACATCACGATCGGCGATACTCTGACTTCTTTAAACAATATAGAGCCACTGCCATTTGTAAAAATCAGCGAACCGACTGTAGAAATGACATTTTCTGTCAATGACAGTCCATTTGCCGGGCGAGAAGGAAAATTTGTAACATCCCGGCAGCTGCGGGAGCGGTTGTTCAAGGAATTGCTCAAGGACGTCTCCCTGCGGGTCGCGGAAACGGACTCCACAGAGAGCTTTATTGTCAGCGGCCGCGGAGAGATGCACCTTTCCATTCTGATAGAAACTATGCGGCGTGAGGGCTTTGAACTGTCGGTCAGCACCCCGCGTGTATTGTTTAAGGAAATTGACGGCGTAAAATGTGAACCGTTTGAAAAGCTGCTGATTGACGTGCCGGAAGATTGCGTTGGCACAGTTATGGAAAAAATGGGCACCCGCAAGGCTGAGGTTCTAAATATGCATCCGCAGGGTTCCCGGATGCGGCTGGAATTTTTGATTCCTTCGCGTGGGCTGTTTGGCTATCGGAACGAGTTCCTGACGGATACGCGGGGAGAAGGCATCATGAACACAATCTTTGACAGCTATCAGCCTTTTAAAGGAGAAATACCGCGCCGTTCCACCGGTTCTCTGATTTCCTTTGAATCGGGAGAGGCAGTCACATACGGGCTGTTTAATGCTCAGGAGCGTGGTACTCTGTTCATTGGTCCCGGTACGCCCGTTTATGAAGGTATGGTGGTCGGATGCTCACCCAAAGCCGAAGACCTGGTCGTCAATGTATGCAAAAAGAAGCATGTCACCAATATGCGTGCTTCCGGGTCGGACGAGGCGCTTCGTTTAGTAACACCGCGTATTTTCAGTCTGGAAGAATCGATTGAATTTCTTGCAGAGGACGAGCTTCTGGAAGTCACGCCAAAAAGCCTGCGCATTCGCAAACGGATTCTCAGCAATCAGCTGAGAGCAAAGCAACGTGCGAAAGGCTGATCGCAGTAAAATATCCCCCTTGATAGAGATATCAAGGGGGATATTTTGGCATTTTAACGCTGCAAACACCAAGGGGCTGCCACCTGACAGCCCCTATACTACCTATTCAATTTTTACCTCTAAAAATCCTATACTGCCATTAACGTTTCCGGTGGTCTCACCCCAAACTTTTCAAATAGATTGATTCACTCCTGATATTCCAAAAATAATTTTTTTCATATCATTCATTCCCTTTTCAATGGGTTCTCAATCAATTTTTATTTGAAAATCATCACAACCCTTAAGCTTCGAATTATCTGGTCCGGAAAAGCCATTATAAAACAATTCAATTTATTTTAATTTGCAGTTTTCCGAAAAGAACTGTTTCGTTATTCCCAGCATTCCCCTATTGGTTCCAAACACATATTAAAAACTCTGGTAATTCCTAAACCGGGTCTTATACTACATGCCTATCACGATTTGCTTCATGCCGGTTTTTGAAACAGGAAGAAAACAACCCGCCGGTCAACCGCTGCGATCATCTGGTAAGAAACTGACTCAAAAGTCACAATTTGTGCGAACTCTGTAAGAATTAACAATTAAATTCTTCCTTTTGCGCACCTAAAATCTGTTACCTAAATCTCCGACGGCTTTTCCGAACCAACCATAACATTCTCCGTTTCACAATTTATACAGTCCATTGGAATCGCCCCCTCTTCTCTGTATTAGGTTATCTTCTATGGTTATAATATAACACACAATCACACATTTGTCAAGCGTTTATATATAATTTTTTTCAACATTTTATTGTTTTTTTGTGAATATTAAAATATTGATTTTTTTCTTTTGGTATGGCAGTTTATCTTGACTTACAGAAAAAAGAATAGTAAAATAGAAACATCAATCAGAAAGGAACTGTCTTGTTATGAGTGAGCATATGGAAGAAACAGAGTATAATCCCGACCTCTATACCTTAATAGATGAAGACGGTACGGAACAGGTTTTTGAGCTGCTCGACACGATGGAACTGGACGGGGAGCAATACTTCGCCCTGCTGCCATATTATGATGAACCGGAAGACGCAGTTGAAGCAGATGGAGAGCTGGTCGTGCTGAAGGCGGAATTCGTGGACGGGGAAGAGATGATGGCAACTATTGACGATGACGAGGAATACAACAGAGTCGGAAATCTCTTTTTAGAACGGCTAAACGACCTGTTTGAAGACGATTTTGACGAAGATGAAGATCAGGAAAATGAATCCGTCTGAGATTTTATGTTGTAATTTTCTGATTTTGTGATATAATAAAATCAGAGACAGCGATTCTGCCTTGTCTCGTCAGTGCAGGCCTTTTATAATCCAACACATATATTACGGGAATCCTGCTCTTTGAGCGGACTGCAGACCTCCCGGCCCGGTTTCGCGCCGGTCCGGACGAAGGGAGCGAGAACCTCGAAGGGGGATACCCACCTGTCAGATGAGACGGGTTTTATATTCCTGCACAACGGCAAGGTGGATCTTATTTTAAGCAAGGTTTTGCCCTCGCTGATAAGGCGGGGGCAAAATTCTTTTTTGAAAGGAATTACTGTTATGTCAAACTGGCTGGAACGGACACAAACGCTGATCGGCCAGGCTGCGCTCAACAAGCTGCAAGGTGCGAGGATCGCGGTCCTTGGGCTGGGCGGCGTCGGCGGTGCAGCATGTGAAGCTCTGCTGCGGGCCGGAGTCGGCAGTCTGCTGCTGATTGACCGTGACACAGTATCCGAAAGCAACTTGAACCGTCAATTGTTTGCAACAACAGAAACCGTCGGCATGCCAAAGGTCATGGCTGCCAAAAAACGTCTGCATTCCATTAACCCCAACTGTGACATTCAGGCAGAAGAATCGTTCTACACGGCAGAAAGCCGGCAGCCGCTTTTTTCCTATCATCCCGACTTTGTCATAGACGCGATTGATATGGTATCAGCCAAGCTGGATCTGATTGAGGTCTGTCAGCAAAAACATATCCCGTTGATTTCTTGTCTTGGAACAGGAAACCGTCTCGACCCTTCCAAATTTCAGGTCGGAGACATTTCAGAAACCGCAGGCTGTGGCTGCGGCCTGTCGCGCGTCATGAGACGGGAATTGAAAAAACGTGGAATCACATCTCAGCCTGTGGTATTTTCTACGGAAATCCCCCGAACTGTCTGCGTCGATTCTGCCGATGGCCGTCATGCTCCTGCGAGCATTTCCTTCTGTCCCCCTGTTGCAGGCTGTCTGCTCGCAGGCTATGCAGTAAACTACTTTATACAACAAATTTAATTTTGAAAAGGAGTAGCGATTTTGAAACCATTTTTCCTGTTTGACGGAGCTTTTGGAACCTATTACCACAAGAAAAATCCTGACTGTCAATATCCGGAGCTTGCCAATTTGGAAGATGCAGAAACGGTCGGCAAAATCCATTTGGAATACATAGACAGCGGTGTCAATGCCATCAAAACCAACACCTTTGGTGCAAATCCGTTTGTTTTTCCCGACCGTATCCAACTGAAAAAGGTCATTCAAAACGGCTTTCGGATTGCCGCGGATGCTGCAGGGCAGAGAGCAGCTGTTTTTGCCGACATCGGTCCCGTTTTCGGCGACTGCCCTCAGGACGCTTATTTGGAGACGACAGATCTGTTTATACAGGAAGGTGCGTCAAATTTTTTGTTTGAAACGCAACATTCTCTTTTGGAACTGCTGCCGGCAATCCGACGAATTAAGGCGATGGTCTCTGATTCCATTGTGATTGTCTCCTTCGCTGTCACCCAGGACGGATATACGCAGACAGGAGAATTCTATCAGACATTGCTGGAGCAGGCCAATGCCGCCGGCGCCGATTATGTAGGATTAAACTGCATCTGTGGTCCGGCGCATCTGCTGCGTCTGATCTCTGAACTGGATACCAAAAAATATGCGGTAAGCGCCATGCCTAACGCGGGATATCCGTCTGTGGTTAACGGCAGAACCGTTTATGTGGATAATCCGGATTATTTTTCCGATAAGCTCACGGAAATTTACCGATGCGGGGTTCGCGCAATCGGAGGCTGCTGCGGGACAACACCGCAGCACATGAAAGCCACGGCTGAAAAGCTTAGGCAGACCAGTGCGCTCAAGCTGCCACAGCATTTTTCAACAGTTCAGGCAGCCGTTCCGGCTGCAGTTCCAACAGCTTGGGATCATACAATCATCGCTGTTGAACTTGGCGCCCCGTCAGACACAGATATGAGCTTTACGCTGGCGGCAAGCAAAAGGATGAAGCAGGCAGGCGCGGATTTTATTACGATTCCGGATTCTCCTCTTGCCAGGGCCAGGGCGAACAGTCTGATGATCTCCGCAAAAATACAGAGGGATGCCGGAATATCCGCCATTCCCCATCTTTGCTGCCGAGACCGCAATCAGATTGCCATCAAAGGTGATCTGGTTGCCGCCCATATCGAAGGACTGCGCGAGGTTCTCGCCATCACCGGCGATCCGATTCCGGAAGCAGACCGCACTTCTGTTAAAAATGTATTCGGCTTCAATTCCTACCGTTTGATTCGGTTTATTTCCTCTCTCAACCGAGAGTTATTCTCTAAAGCGCCATATCGAATCTGTGCAGCGCTCAACACCAGCTCTCCCCGATTTTCCCAAGAACTGGAGCGGGCTGCGGAAAAGCTGAAAAACGGCGCCGATTGTTTTTTGACGCAGCCTCTTTTTTCTGAGGAAAATATCCAAAATTATTATCGTGCTAAACAAGAACTGGGCTGTAGAATACTGGCCGGAATCATGCCGCTGGCAGGATATAAAAACGCGGTCTTTCTGAATAATGAGGTTCCCGGAATCCAAATAGCGCCGCAGCTTTTGTCTCAGCTCAGGGACAAAAGCGCAGAAGAAGCCCGTATTCTCTGTCTGGACTATGCCAAAGGCATCATCGACCGGGTAAAAGCGGACTGCGACGGATTTTATATCATGACCCCGTTAAAAAAAGCGGAGCTGTCAGAGCAGTTGGTCCGCTACATCAGAGAACAATAAGGAAAGGATGTGCCACACCCATGCTGATCATCGGAGAAAAACTAAACAGCTCCATCCCGCGTACTCTGGAAGCGCTCAATGTCCATAACGAAACGTATTTTACAGAGATGATCCGTGCCCAGGAAGACGGCGGTGCCGATTATATTGACATCAACACCGCGCTATCCGGACCAAAAGAGGCTTCGGATATGAAATGGGGCGTCAAGCTGATCCTGGAGCATTCCAAATGCGGCATCATGCTGGACTCTCCCAATCCCGACGTCATCCGGAACGTTTTGCCTGCTGCTGGGGGACGAAAGGTATTTATCAACTCTGTCACACTGGATGAAAAATACGAGCCGTTATATGAAACCATTGCAGCGGCTGACGCGAGCGTAGTCTGTCTTCCCATTTCGGGCCGTAATATCCCGCCGACCGCCGAGCAGCGCCTGGAAAACGCAAAAAAAATAGCAGATAAACTGCTGTCGGCCGGGATCCCAAAGGAACGTATTTATATAGATATTCTGGTCGAAGCCGCTGCGACAGACACACAAGCTCCAATGACTGCTCTGAATACGATTAGTGTTATAAAAAAGGAACTGGGGCTGAACACCATCTGCGGTCTTTCCAATGTCTCGTTCGGGCTGCCCCGGCGCGGAACATTAAATGCCGCATTTTTGGCGATGGGGATGGCTGCGGGGCTCGACAGCGCACTGTTAGACCCTACCTCAGCCAAAATCCGGGAAACCATTGCAGCAGCTAATGCTCTTTTGGGGAATGATGAATTCTGCCTCGATTATATTAGCTTTATCCGCGGTCTGAAGTAGAGCTTTTGGGGGCATTACTGTTTGTTTTCTTATGAAACAATTCCTTTATACCTATGATTAAAATGAATATGGCAAACAGTTTGGACAGCCATGCGGAGCCAATCAGACAGCTGAGGCCAAACCCGATTCCCACTCCCAGAATGCCTCCCAGTATAGATGGAAGCAGCGGTCTTTTGTCTAACAGCTTGTTTTTGGCATGGAGAACCAGAGACAATATTGCAATCGGGATAAAGAAAACCAAATTGATCCCCTGTGCTTCCATTTGCTGCATGTTGGCGATTGCAGTCAGATAGATAACCAGAACAAAACCGCCGCCAAGGCCAAGTGAAGCAGTCAAACCGCTGAGCAGGGAAACGGCGCCGATAATCAGATACTGCATGATTTTTCTCCTTTTTTATGGCGTGTTCATCATTTCATAAAGATTCGTACGGCGGAAATAATGATGACGATACCGAAAACACGGCGCAGCAAATCATTGGGGATTTTTTTCAGGAGCCATGCGCCCAATACAGCCCCTGCTAACCCTAGCGGAAGATACCCCACTGCCTGCCCAAACGAAAAATGTCCACTGAAGAAATAAAAAATCCCGCTCAAAAAGCACAGCGGCAGGATGATCGAAATAGAGGTCGCATGCGCTTTTTTTGGCTCGATGCCTGCTTTTTCCAGCATTGGCACCACGACCACACCGCCGCCCGCACCAAACAGCCCGTTTAGAATGCCGGCCGCGACGCCCAAAAGGACAAAATACCATTTTTTCTTTTTTTCGTCCACAAAATCCTCTCCCTCACTTTTATTATGGAAGAGCAAACCAAAAATATACCAAAAAGAAAGATTAACTATTAAAAATCAACCCCGAAAATGAATGGTGGTGGTGAAAAAGAGATGGTTCAAAAAAGGTATA
>CALXBC010000041.1 GCA_944386455.1 uncultured Clostridia bacterium
GCCTGCCTTGTCGGCGAGACAGAAGGGAAGAAGTTTTACCAATATACATTTATTGACGAATATAGTCGGTTTCGCTACCTCGTACTTCCGGTGCTCTGGGATATACGATGCAGGTAGATGAGGGTGACCGCATGCTGATGAGCCGAACCGAACTTCTGAATAAAATAGCAACGCTGACCGGCGGACGCAGCGCGGAGGAACTCATTTTTGGAGAAGACAATATGACAACAGGGGCTTCCAATGACATTGAACAGGCAACAAAACTGGTAAGAGCAATGATAACACGATACGGAATGACTGATGATTTTGATATGGTGGCACTGGAAACAGTCCGGAATCAGTATTTAGGCGGAGATGCTTCACTTGCCTGTGCACAGGATACTGCGTCTAAAATTGATGGCCGTGTTGTGGAAATTGTCAAAGCTGCCCACCAGAAGGCGTATAAAATTTTGAAAGAAAACGAGACGCAGCTTCACAAGCTGGCAGCCTATCTATTGGAAAAAGAGACCATTACAGGAGAAGAATTTATGAGCCTTCTCAATCACGAGTAAGTTATTTGATCGTCATACCATTGACCCGGCTGCGATATAAGAAAGGAATGGTCATAAACATGAGCAAATTGGAAAAAGTGGAAAAAGACATAGAAAAAGGAAAGGAATCGGCTTTGTTGAAACTGGCTGTTGATAAGGACCATGAGGTACGTCTGGCTGCAATCGCTGGACTTGGTAAGGTCGGAAAAGATGATTCTTTTAATGCCTTGATTTCAATGCTTTCCGACGAAGATCCTGCAATTCGTGCAGCAAGCGCAGAGGCGCTCGGTGTTATGAACAATGAGCATGCAGATGCCCATTTACGTCATCATTTGGAGCATGAGACCGATGAGGCTGTCAAAAGAGCAATTAAAAATGCTATAATGGGATTGAAACGAGAATAAATTGACATCAAGTGCAGCAATTATGAAAAGGAATCCCCGTTTTGCCGGATTGAACCGAACCAGTAAAAACGGACAATAGACAAAATCCCCATGACGTAAGAAAACAGAGGTATGAACCGCCCCGGGTTGTGCGTACAGCACAACCCGGGGCGGTTCAAGTTCCAAAAAGGAAATTCCTTTTCGATTAAATTCTGCCGTTTTTTACCATTTGTCCCAGCAGCGCAATATTTACCGCTGATTCTGCAGCCGGAACGGCACGCGGAACAATACATGGATCATGCCGTCCTCGCACAGTCAAAACCGCGTTTTCTTTTTTCAGAAAATTAACGGTTTTCTGTTCTTTGCTGATGGATGGAGTAGGTTTAAACGCAATTTTCAGGCTGATTGGCATGCCGGTGGAAATACCGCCTAAAATGCCGCCATGATGATTGGTTTTTGTTTTAATCGTACCGGCTTCATCCACATAAAATTCATCATTATTTTGAGAACCATAAAGCTGTGCGGCTTCAAAACCAATGCCAAACTCCAGCCCCTTAACAGCTGGAATGCCGAAAACGATTGAACTGATTGCGTTTTCCAGGCCGTCAAACATCGGTGAACCGACTCCTGCAGGAAAACCAATGGTACAAATCTCCACGACACCGCCTACTGAGTTGCAGTCAAGTCTTGCCCGTTCAATTTCGGAACGCATCAGCAGTTCTGCCTGCTGATCAATAACGGGGAAAGCATGAGAACGCAGTTCTAAAATATCTTCTTTGGATAAAGCGCAGGTGTCAAAGGGGGCATCGTGTATTCCTTTTAACGCATATATATGTCCTGCCGTATAAATGTCGCGCCGCTCCAAGATCTGAGCACAGACTGCTCCTGCAAAAGTCAGCGGCGCAGTCAGCCTGCCGGAAAAATGCCCGCTGCCCCGTACATCGTTAAAGCCATGATAGCGCAGATAGCCCGTATAATCCGCATGCCCCGGACGGGCAAGCTCCTTCAGCTCACTATAGTCTGAAGAATGCGCGTCGCTGTTTTCAATGATTGCTGCGAGAGGGGCGCCAGTCGTCCGGCCATCCAATACTCCCGAAAGAACAACAGGAATATCCTTTTCCCGGCGCTGAGTCGAGGTCAGATCATCTTTAGGTGCCCGCCGTGCCATGAATGACAGGACTGCATCCATATCAATGGTTTCTCCGGAAGGCAAATTGTCCAGAACGACGCCGATCGCTTTTCCATGAGACTCTCCAAAAATTGATATAGAGATACCGTTATTCCATAGGGATGACATCAGCATTTCCTCCTAACCGGTTGAATTGGGCAAAGAAATCAGGAAAAGACTTTCTGACGGCTTCTGAGTGGGTGATGGTGACAATATCATCTGCTTTCAGAGAAGCGACAGCAGCAGCCATGACAATACGATGGTCATGAAAGCTGTCGATCATTCCGCCGGAAAGTTTGTGCGTCCCAGTAATGATCAGTCTGTCGTCCTGTTCCAGAACAGCGACACCGAGACTTTTCAAAAGCTGGGCAGTTGAATGAATACGGTCAGATTCCTTATATTTCAGCCTGGAAATATGATAAATTTCAGATATGCCTTCACAGCAGGCTGCCAGAACCGATAATATAGGAACCAGATCCGGAATATTGCTGCCATCGACAGAAAAAGCGGTAAGCCTGCCAGGAGCAGCCTCTATCCTGTCTTGGGAAATTGTCAGCTTAGCGCCTGCCTGCATTAAAATATCAAGGATTTTTTTATCGCCCTGAATGGAATTGGGATTAAGACCTGTACATGCAACAGGTGCTCCGATTGCTCCTGCTGCCAGATAAAATGCTGCCTGAGAAAAATCCCCCTCCACTGTATAGGAAAACGCCTGATAGTGCTGCCTGCCCTTTATATGATAGCCGGCATCGGTTGCAGTTATTTGAATACCGGCCAGTTCTAAAATGGCGATGGTCATTTTTACATAGTCTTCAGATTCCAGCGGGGTTTTTAGGATGATTTCACTGTCGCCGGACAACAGGGGAAGGGCGAACAGCAGCCCAGTGATAAACTGGGAACTGATGTTCCCGTCCAGCAAAAATTTCCCCGGTTCCAGCCTGCCGGATACCCGAAATGGCATTCCAGTCTGCGGAATAAATTGAATTCCTTTATTGGCAAGACATTCATGATAAACCGTCAGCGGGCGTTCCGGAAGGCGGCCACGTCCAAAATATTCTGTATCAGTTCCAAGCGCGGCTGTTATTGGGATCAAAAAGCGCAGGGTAGAGCCTGATTCTTCACAGTCGATAACGGCTGCATGTAACGGAGAAGTAATACCTTGAACCATCGCAGTACTGCTCTGCACTGTGATTTTTGCACCAAGCGCACGAAGCGCTGTAATTGTCGCTTCGATATCCTGTGAGTAAGCAAGATTTTCAATTTTACTGGTTCCGTTGGCCAAAGCAGCTGCAATCAGTGCACGATGGGCATAGCTTTTAGAAGGAGGTGCCTGCATTATACCATTCAGCAGAGCAGGCGTGACAACCGCTTTTTTTGGGCGGTCTAAAATATTCAGCAAGGTTTTGTAATCATTAACTGGTGTCTGATAAAGAAAAGCATTTCCGATTTCTTTCAGTACGACCAGGGAAATCAAGTCTTTATTCCGCTTTTTGTCATTGACAGAGAAAGAAAAAATTTGTTCCGGTGCAATTTCAGCTTCGCAGGGCAGACGGTATCGTTTTAAGCAGGCACGAATTTTTTCTGCTGTACCGGCGGGCGTAAGTCCCTGCCGTTCGAAAATTTCACAAATATATACCATTCCAATTCCGACAGCAGAGCCATGAGTATAAGTCTCATACTGAAACTGCCGTTCGATTGCATGGCCGATCGTATGCCCGAAATTTAAAAGCATCCGCTCGCCCCTGTCAAATTCGTCAGCCTCGACCACATTGGCTTTAATTTCGATACAGCGATAGATCATCTCTTCCAGATAGTTTTGAATATTGCCCGAGGCTATTCGTTCAAACAGTGTTTTGTCTTTAATCAGACCGTATTTTATGGCTTCCGCCATTCCGTCAGAAAAAATTTCGGGTGTCAGGGTGTTTAAGGTGCCGATGTCGCAAAGGACTAATGCAGGCTGTTTGAATGCCCCGACCAGGTTTTTTCCGCGGGAAGTATCGACAGCTGTTTTTCCGCCGACCGATGAATCGATCTGGGCAAGTAAAGTGGTAGGAATTTGAATATAGTCGATTCCGCGGAGATAGGTTGCGGCGCAGTAACCGGTCAGGTCTCCGACTACACCGCCGCCCAATGCGATCAGCAGATCTCCCCTTGTCATATTGCAGTCACAAAGAAAGTCATACAGCCGGAGCAGGGTTGCATGAGACTTGGAACTTTCTCCATGTGGAAAAACAAAGGTTTCTGTTTGGAATCCAGCCTGTTCCAAAGATTGGCGGACAACAGGCTGATACAGGGAATTCACAGTATCATCTGTAACAATAACTGCTTTTTCAGCAGATGAAACCGCCCGAATGTATGCTCCGCTATTGGAAAGCAAGTCGCTCCCTATCATGATATCATAGCTATTGCTTGTATGAACCCGTAAAAGCTGCATGATCTTTTTCCTTTCCACACCCGTCAAAATAGATCGTTAAATCCAAACTAGGCATTCATCATTTTTTTGCCTGAGAATTCTGCCTGAGCCTTGACCCTGGTCATAACGTGGTCAAATTGGTCAGGCGTCAGAGACTGAGCACCGTCTGACAATGCATTTTTAGGATCGTTGTGAACCTCGATAATCAGTCCGTCCGCACCGCAGGCAACTGCAGCCAAAGAAAGCGGCTCTACCAGTGAAGCAATGCCGGATGCATGGCTCGGATCGACCACGATAGGGAAGTGAGTCGCCTTTTTTAACAATGGGATTGCAGAGATATCGAGCGTATTGCGGGTCATAGTTTCAAAAGTGCGAATTCCGCGTTCGCATAGGATGATTTTATTGTTTCCCCCTGCAGTGATATATTCTGCACTCATCAGCAGTTCTTCGATTGTGTTGGCCAGTCCGCGTTTGAGCAAAATCGGCTTATCACAGTGCCCAAGCTCTTTGAGCAGCTCAAAGTTTTGCATATTTCTGGCGCCGACCTGAATGATATCTACATCACGGAATAATTCCAGATGCTGCAGGCTCATGATTTCAGTCACAATCGGCAGTCCGGTCTTTGCTTTGGCCTCCAGCAACAGTTCGATTCCCTCGGCACGGAGTCCTTGGAACGTGTATGGGGACGTGCGGGGCTTAAATGCACCGCCCCGAAGAAAGGAGGCACCGGCCTGTTTCACTCTTCTTGCCACTTCACAGATTTGTTCCTCCGACTCTACTGAGCAGGGGCCTGCAATGACATTCATATATCCTTCGCCGATTTTACGGCCTTCAACCTCAATAATGGTATCATCGGGATGAAATTTTCGATTTGCGTTTTTATAAGGCTCCTGTACCCGTTTTACGGATTCCACCACATCCTTGGCGGCAACACTTTCAATATCAATCTTAGAGGTGTCTCCAATCAAACCAAGAATTGTGGTATGAGAGCCATTGACAACATTTACCTGAACCTGAAAATCCTCCAGCCAGTGAATCAGTTCGTCTACTTTCTTTTTTTCCTGATTTTGTTTTAAAATGATTACCATTTTATTCAGCCCTTTCTTGCCTGATGATTTGATATGCCAGGGGAAAATCGGGGATACGGTCTCGCGAGCACCATAAATTTGAATTTTCCCATGAAAAAAGGTCTGTGCCATTTTGCCACCGCAAAAGTCACAGACCTTACCATCCCATTCTATTCAGCAGGATTCCATCACTTTTTAAACGGCAATATTTTTTTACAGCAAAAAGAACCGGTGCTAAAATAAAAGCCCCAGCTAAAAAAGAAAAAGAATGCTGCAAAAACCAAATATGCCATTTTCTTTGAATCCCTTTCCAAAATACTGACTTTGTTGTTATCATAAAACAAATCCGCAGACTTGTCAAGAGAATCAGCCGATTTTTCTGTTTTGCTGAGATTTTATTTTTTAAAGGCTGTGCTTTTATCAAATATGTTCAGTATATAAGAAAGTTAAAAACTTTTGGGATTTATGATTGTAAATCAACATGAATTATTGTATAATAAAAACAATAGTAGTGGAACAATTCAAGATGTGAGGTGTTTGGCTATGGCGGAAAAATTCACGGTCTCTTTGAATAAAATTATTAAGGATTTTAATTTGGAGCCGATCTATCTTCCGGAAGAAGAAGTCATGATCTCAGTGAACGAGGTCAACCGGCCGGGGCTTCATCTGTCGGGATTTTATGAATATTTTGATCCCAACCGGATTCAGATAACCGGAAAGATGGAGTTTGCCTATCTGGAAAGCATAGATCCTGAGATACGAAAAAGTCGTTTGGAAGACCTGTTTCGAAAAAAAATACCGGCGGTGGTTGTAACAAGAGGCCAGGAAATTTTTCCTGAGATGATTGAGGCAGCACGAAAAAATCATGTGCCTCTGTTGCGTACGCAGGAAACAACATCGGCACTGATGTCCGGCATCATTTCTCTTTTGAGTGTAGAGCTTGCTCCCCGTATTACCCGTCACGGCGTGTTAATTGAAGTATATGGCGAAGGCGTTCTTCTGTTAGGGGAGAGCGGTGTTGGAAAGTCTGAAACCGCGATTGAACTCATCAAGCGCGGCCATCGACTGGTTGCAGATGATGCAGTAGAAATCAGGCGGGTCTCCAACCGTTCTTTGGTTGGTTCTTCTCCTGCCAATATTCGTCATTTTATGGAGCTTCGCGGCATCGGAATCATCAATGCACGCCGGCTGTTTGGCATGGGTTCTATCAAAATGACAGAGAAAATCGATCTGGTAGTCGAAATGGAGCCGTGGGATCCGGAAAAAGTTTATGACCGCATGGGAATGGAAAATGAATATACGACAATTTTGGGAGTCCGTGTGCCGTCTGTTACGATCCCTGTCAAGCCCGGACGGAATCTTGCCGTAATTTTAGAGGTGGCAGCGATGAATAACCGTCAAAAGAAAATGGGGTATAATGCTGCGCAGGAACTGATGCAGAATCTGGGAATGCCATTTGAAGAGAACGATATTATTAAAAATTGGGATTAATGAAAAACGGAGTCAACACATGAAAATTATTGCAGACACACATTGTCATACAATCGCATCGGATCATGCCTATAGTACGGTACTGGAAAATGTAGCTTATGCAGAAAAGCGAGGGTTAAAATGTATTGCGATCACTGATCACGCCCCCGGAATCACAGACGGTCCCCATTATTGGCACTTCTTAAATTTAAAAGTCATTCCACGGATCATCAACGGACTGCTGGTGCTGCGGGGGGCTGAGGTTAATATATTGGATGATAAAGGTACAGTGGATTTGGATGAAACAGCACTGAATGCACTCGACTGGGTTAATGCCTCTTTTCACGTTCCTTCTTGTCCGCCGCAGGATGAAGCTTACCACACCAGAGCATATTTAAATCTTGCCAAAAATCCCAAAATCGATGTCATCGCCCATAGTGGAACAGAGTGCTTTCGATATGATTATGAAACAGGAGTCAAGGCATTTAAAGAATATGGCAAGCTGGTCGAGTTTAATAACAGTTCTTTTGGCATTCGGGCAGGTGCCGGTAAAAATTGTACAGAGATTGCAAAGCTGTGCAAAAAATATGACGTTCCGGTGATAGTCAGTTCCGATGCCCACTTTGCTCTGTCAGTCGGGGAAGCCGGGCATGTCCTGGAAATGCTGGATGAAATCGGATTTCCAGAAGAGCTTGTCCTGAATGCTGATGAGGAACGTTTTTTTGGGTATATTAAAGAGAAGAAAAACATAGATTACTATGAATTAATCAAACAAATTTAAGACGGAGGCTGTGATGACCGATTCGATTTTGCTGTTAAAGGATTTTTTCGAAAAGAATGGTATCCGCTTTAAGGAAAATGAGCTTTTAAAAAGGCATACGACCTTTCAAATCGGCGGTCCATGCGATTTCATGGTGTTTCCAAGTACTTCGAAACAAATCGCAGCAGTCATAACCGAGTGCCGCAGACTCATTATTCCGCTTTATTTCCTGGGAAAAGGTTCTGATCTGCTGGTATCGGACGATGGACTGCCTGGTGTTGTAATGCAGCTTGGCAGTTCGTATTCCAAAATCATTGTCCGTGGAAATGAACTGGAGTGTGAAGCAGGCGCATCTCTTTCTGCCGTCTGTTATGCCGCATATGAAAACGGTTTAACAGGACTGGAATTTGCTTGGGGAATACCTGGCTCAGCGGGCGGTGCGCTGTTCATGAACGCCGGCGCATACGGCGGTGAGATAAAAGACGTGATATCCGGCGCCGAACACATTACAGATGAAGGACTGACAGAAAAGAGAAGCGCAGATCAGCTCTGTCTGAGCTACCGCCACAGCTTTTACAGTGAACATCCCGGCTGTTGTATCTCAAAGCTGTATTTTTCGCTTAAACCAGCCCCGAAAGAGGGAATCAAAGCAAAAATGGATGATCTCATGGAACGCAGAAAATCCAAACAGCCGCTGGAATTCGCCAGCGCCGGAAGTACGTTCAAACGGCCGCCGGGTCATTATGCAGCGGCTTTGATTGAACAATGCGGTCTAAAAGGACGTTCTGTCGGAGATGCTCAGGTAAGTGAAAAGCACAGCGGTTTTTTGATTAACCGCGGAAACGCATCCTGTAAAGATGTAGAACAGCTGATTCAAATCGTTCAGGAAGAAGTGGAAAAGCAAACGGGATGCCGTTTGGAATGTGAGGTCAGAAAATTACCTTAAACCCTAAAAGCAGAGGAGACCTACAAATGGATTTCGTAATCATAACGGGAATGTCAGGAGCAGGAAAGTCCAGAACAATTGACGCATTGGAAGATATTGGCTTTTATTGTATTGATAATATGCCGCCGAAGCTGATATCAAAATTTGCTGAAATCTGCCTTCAGTCGGACGGCAGAATATCGCGGGTGGCAATTGTAACTGACGTACGCGGAGGAGAACTGTTTCAAGGACTATTCGATGAACTCGATCTGCTGAAGAATCAGGGCTTTTCCTATAAACTCATGTTTCTGGACGCTTCTGACGGAGTTTTGATGCGGCGCTATAAGGAAACCAGAAGACGTCATCCGCTGCTGGATGTTGTCAAAGGTTCAATCGAAGATGCGGTCAAAAGCGAACGGCTGCTGTTAAAACCAGCCAGAGAGCGGGCAGATTATATTATCGACACGACCCATTTGTCAGCTGCGCAGCTAAAGGAGAGAATCTCCAATATTTTTCTTGATAACATCGCAACCGGAATGCTTATCAACTGTATGTCCTTTGGCTTCAAATACGGCCCTGCCACAGAAGCAGACCTCGTATTTGACGTCCGTTGTCTGCCAAATCCGTTTTATATTGATGAACTGAAAAGCCAGACCGGACTTGATAAGCCGGTTTACGACTATGTTATGAAGTGGCCGCAATCTACTGAACTGGCAAATAAGATTATTGATCTGATTGACTTTCTGATCCCATATTACCTGGATGAAGGGAAAAGTCAGCTTGTAATCGCGTTTGGATGCACTGGCGGAAAGCATCGTTCCGTAACCTTTGCAGAATTGCTTTATCAGCATCTGAGTGAGCTTGGAAACAAGGTGACAGTCAATCACCGTGATATTTTAAAAACATAAAACGCCCCACTAGGGCGTTTGAGCGTGTCGAAAAAATCGACACGCTCTCGAGGGACAAACACAATCACAGCGGCAAAGCCTTGTTCTGTGTTTTTCCCCCGACTCCCCCTTTTCAATCGAAAACCGGCTCTGCAAGAGGCTTCGCCTCTGCTCACCTCCGGTTTTCTCTCAAAGAGTCACTCCGGCGGCACATGTCCGCCTGCGTGACGATTTTTGTAATTTGTAGTTTTTTGACAGTCTGAAACGCCCTGTTATGACGGGCGTTTTATACTTGGGAAAGGGCAGGAAGAAATATGACTTTTTCCGAAAAAGTTAAAAATGAGTTAGCCTCAATCGAAAATAAAAAAGAGTGCTGCTGGAAGGCACAGGCTTATGGAATGCTGCTCTTTGGAAAAAACTGTTCGGAAGAGGCCATTTCATTGCATACTGTGAACAAAAAAATTGCTGATTTGTATGCTGATTTGCTTGTCAGCCTGACCGGCTGCATCGCGTCTGTTACCGAGGTTGGTCAGGAAACTAAGGAAGAAAAGGCGCTTTACATAGTTGAGATTGACGATCCGGATGATCGCCGCGAAGTTTTGCGGTTTTTCGGCTGTGGGACAAGCACGAAACATTTTGAAGAAAGTATCATAGAGCGGGACTGTTGTCTCCACACATTTTTGCGGGGCGCTTTTTTATCCTGCGCCAGTATTACTGATCCAAATAAAGAATATCATCTGGAATTTGTTATCGGTGATGCTAATCTTGCTGCTTTACTGTGCGATTTACTGAACAAAATTGGGTTAAGCAGCGGATCAACTGTAAGAAAAAGCAGCCGCATTGTTTATTTAAAAGAAAGCGAAAACATTGAGGATCTGCTCACCTTTATGGGCGCGGTCAAAAGTTCATTGGAGCTAATGAATATCAAAATACTCAAGGATGTGCGAAACAAGGTGAATCGTGTGACCAACTGCGAAACCGCTAACATTGAAAAAACAGTAGCCGCATCTTCCATGCAGGTGAAAAGCATTGAATGGATTATGACACATAAAGGGTTGGATTACCTGCCCGAAGAGCTCAAAACGGTAGCACAGCTGCGACTCGAAAATCCGGAGCTTTCTTTGTCGGAACTTTGTGAAATTTCCGGCTTGGGATTAAGTCGTTCCGGCATGAATCATCGTTTGAAAAAAATCATTGAAATTGCAGATCATTTAAAAATCAAAATGTAAAGCATTATTACTTTACATTACTCAACTTTAATTTTTCATTCTGGAGGCACTTATGAGAGATTTTGTCCATCTGCATCTTCATACAGAATACAGTCTGCTTGATGGAGCCTGCCGCATCAAAAATATTGCAAAACGCATGAAAGAACTGGGACAGGATGCCGTTGCCATTACAGACCATGGGTGTATGTATGGTGCAGTGGATTTTTATAACGCTTGTAAAGAAGAAGGAATTAAGCCTGTTATCGGCTGTGAAGTATATGTGGCACCGCGCAGCCGATTTGATAAAACCCATGAACTGGATGCAACGCCATATCATCTGGTGTTGCTGTGTGAAAATGCAACAGGTTATCAGAATTTGATTAAACTGGTATCGATCGGTTATACGGAAGGCTTTTATAAGAAGCCGCGGATTGATTTTGAAACGCTGTCGGTATATCATGAGGGACTGATCTGCTTATCAGCCTGCCTTGGCGGCGAAATCCCGCAGCGGCTGTTAAAAAACGACTATGAAGGTGCTTTGCAAACAGCCATAAAATATAAAAATTTATTTGGCAGAGACAACTATTTTATCGAAGTACAAAATCATGGCATGCAGGAACAGCTTCAGATTCTGCCGCAGCTGTATCGTTTAGCCAGAGAAGCAGATTTGGAATTGGTTGCAACCAACGACTGTCACTATGAGCGGCAGGAAGATGCCAAAACACAGGAAGTATTGATCTGTATTCAGACCAACCATATCCTTGGAGAAGAAAACAAACTGGCCTTTCCTACAAAAGAATTTTATGTCAAGTCGGGAGACGAGATGGAAACGCTGTTTGCTGCTGTGCCATCCGCATTGGAAAATACAGTAAAAATCGCGCAGCGATGTCAGTTTGATTTTGAGTTTGGTGTGACAAAATTACCGCAGTTCACACTGGAAGGAGTGTCTGACAATCAAAAGTATTTTACCGATTTATGCTGGAAAGGGCTGCAGGAGCATTACGGAACCAATCCCCATCCTGACATCGCAAAACGGCTGCAATATGAACTGGATATTATTTCACGAATGGGATATGTGGATTATTATCTCATCGTTTTGGACTTTATTCGATATGCTAAAGAGCATGATATACCGGTCGGACCGGGACGCGGTTCCGGCGCAGGCAGCCTTGCAGCATATTGCGTTGGGATCACAGGCATCGACCCCATTCGCTATCAATTGCTGTTTGAACGTTTTTTGAATCCGGAACGTGTCAGTATGCCTGATTTTGACATTGATTTCTGTTATGAAAAGCGTCAGCAGGTCATTGATTATGTTATTCGCAGGTATGGAAACGATCATGTCGCTCAGATTATTACCTTTGGAACGATGGCGGCACGAGCAGCGGTGCGGGATGTCGGCCGGGTCATGGGAATGTCTTATCAGCGTGTGGATGAGGTTGCCAAACGAATTCCAACTGCACTCGGCATGACAATTGACCACGCACTGATACTTTCTCCGGAGTTGAAAGCATTATATGACACTGATCCGCAGGTAAAGGAACTGCTCAACACCTCCAGGCAACTGGAAGGAATGCCGAGACATGCCTCTACTCATGCTGCAGGCGTTGTAATTACGCCAAAGCAGGTGAGTGATTATGTTCCTTTACAAAAGACCGAGGATTCTATTGTCACACAATATACCATGACGACCCTGGAACGGCTTGGGCTGTTGAAAATTGACTTTTTGGGACTGCGCAATTTAACGATTATTGCCGATTGTGAACGGATGATTCGACAACGGGACCCGAAATTTTTGATTCAGAATATTGATCTTGATGACAAATCTGTTTATCGAATGTTTTCAGCCGGATATACCAGCGGTGTGTTTCAGTTTGAATCTCCCGGAATGAAGCAGGTCTTACAACAGTTAAGACCGGAACGAATTGACGACCTGATCGCAGTCACCTCACTTTATCGGCCGGGACCGATGGATTCCATTCCCAAATATATCAACAATCGCCATCATCCGGAACAGATATCTTATAAACATCCGCTGCTGAAGCCGATTTTAGAGGTAACCTATGGCTGCATCATCTATCAGGAGCAGGTCATGCAGATTTGTCGTGAACTGGCCGGATATTCCTATGGAAGAGCCGACCTGGTGCGGCGCGCCATGGCGAAAAAGAAAGCAGACGTCATGGAAAAAGAACGGCAAAACTTTATTTATGGGAAAAAGAACGATGATGGCAGCGTTGAATGCGTTGGAGCTGTGGCCAACGGCGTCAGTCCCGAGATTGCTAACAGCATTTTTGATGAAATGACCAGCTTTGCAGCTTATGCCTTTAACAAATCTCACGCCGCTGCCTATGCACACATCTCCTATCAGACAGCTTATCTGAAATGCCATTATCCAAAAGAATACATGGCCGCTTTGCTGACCAGTGTAACAGAAATCACAGATAAAATGATCGGCTATATCGCAGAATGCCAACGGCTGGGAATCCGTGTCCTGCCGCCGGATGTCAATGAAAGCGGCGAGGGCTTTACAGTCGCGGAAAACGGAATTCGTTTCGGGCTTTCGGCGGTGAAAAATGTTGGACATGCTTTGATCCAGCGTTTGCTGCAGGAACGAAAAACAGGACACAGATTTACTGATCTGTATAATTTTTGTCAGAGGCTGAACGGCAAGGACCTGAATAAGCGTGCGCTGGAAAGCATGATAAAATCAGGAGCGTTGGATGGATTCCCTCATAATCGCAGACAAATGCTGGCGTCATATGAAGCAATTTTGGATGCCGTCAGTTCTGACAGCCACAGCAGAGTTGAA
Source organism: uncultured Clostridia bacterium (assembly GCA_944386455.1). Classification (GTDB taxonomy): domain Bacteria; phylum Bacillota; class Clostridia; order Oscillospirales; family Ruminococcaceae; genus HGM13222. The sequence continues at coordinate 13,621 of CALXBC010000041.1, forward strand.
GGACAGCTTGATTTGTTTAGTACAGGGATGATTCAAAAACCACAGTTTCAAATTCCCCAGCTGGCAGAGTTTTCTCAGGAGGAGCTGCTCACAATGGAAAAAGAAATGCTGGGACTGTATATTTCTGCAAATCCTCTGGATCAGTATGAAAGAGCGGCACATGAATATGGCTGCGTATCGATTCAGGAAGTGCTGTCTGTTTCGGAAAACACTACGCAATCGCGGTTAAAGGATGGGCAGAATGTCCGAATATTGGGCGTAATATTGAACAAAAAGGTAATTCAGACCAGGAATGGCGGAAAAATGGCATTTCTGAATATCGAAGATCAGACAGGTGTATTGGAAGTTACCGTTTTCCCCAATATTTATCAGCGCTGTTCCCACTGCCTGCAGGAAAGTAAAGTCGTCCTGCTGCAGGGTACTGTTTCGATCAAGGAGGACGAACCTGCAAAGCTGCTGTGTACCGCATTGCTGTCAAAAGAGGAATTTGGTGCGGCACTGCCCAAACAACAAGAAAACGATAACAAGTCGGACGGAATACTTTATATCAGGCTCCGAAACGCGGAAGATCCTAATGGCGTCGCTGTGCTGGAATTTTTAAAACAGTATCCCGGTGACAGTATCGCTTGTTTTTTCTTTGCCAATAATGGCAAAAAGGTAAAACTGCCTTTTGGAGTGGATTTGTCAAAAAGAAAGCAGATATTATCCGGACTGTATCAGCTGTTATCCGAGGAAAATGTAACCATAAAAGAAAAGAAATAGGCAGTCAGTCATTCTGTCAAATAATTGTCAATCTTTTCACTTTTGTTGTTTTTTATGGATTTTTGTTTCAAATAAGTGCGAAACAAAATTGGTTTCGGTATAATAGAATTATCATATTTTCATATAATATTCTTGTCTATGATACCGGGGGAGGATAACAATGGGTGAAATGAAAACGATCGGTGTTTTGACCAGCGGCGGCGATGCCCCTGGTATGAATGCCTTTGTACGTGCAGTTGTGAGAACCGGCATTAATAAGGGAATGCGGGTTATCGGTATTCGTCGTGGTTATAACGGACTGATCCACGGCGATATGGTGGAAATGGACATGCGCAGCGTTTCTGATATCATTCACAGAGGCGGTACGATTTTATATACGGCGCGCTGCCCGGAATTTAAATATCAAGAGGGAATAGAAGCGGCTAAAAAAGCCTGTCAGGAAGCCAAGATCGACGGTATCATTGTTGGCGGAGGAGACGGATCCTTCCGTGGCGCAGGAGATTTGTCGGCTGCCGGGGTTCCCTGTATCGGTATTCCCTGTACCATTGATAATGATATCGCTTGTTCGGACTATACAATTGGATATGACACAGCCATGAATACCGCAATGGAGATGGTGGATAAAATTCGGGATACCTCTCAGTCACATTATCGGTGCAGCGTTGTTGAAGTGATGGGGCGGCATGCCGGATATATAGCACTTAACTGCGGCTTGGCTGTCGGAGCTACCTTTATTGTCGTTCCGGAAATTGCGTTCAAATTTGAAGATATCGTTGCAAAAATGGAGCAGGCACAGGCAACAGGAAAACACCATTTTATTATTCTGGTTGCAGAGGGCGTCGGAAATGTGACAGAGCTGGCTCAGAAAATAGAAGAATCTACCGGTATTGAATCCCGTGCAACAATTCTGGGACATGTGCAGCGTGGTGGTAATCCTTCTGTTCGTGACCGTGTGGTTGCAAGTCAGATGGGGCATTACGCGGTCACTTTGCTGGAGAAGGGGATTGGAAACCGAGTTGTCGCATTAAAGGACAATCATATCGTGGATTATTCCATTCAGGAAGCACTAAAAATGAAAAAGCCATTTAATTATAATGAGTATCAAGTAGCAAATGATATTTCCTTTTAATAACTATAATAGCTTAAATCGTAGCCGCTAATAGCGGCTACGATTGAGCGTGTCGAAAAAATCGACACGCTCTCGAGGGACAAACACAATCACAGCGGCAAAGCCTTGTTCTGCGTTTTTCCCCCGATTCCCCCTTTTCAGTCAAAAACCGGCTCCGCAAGAGGCTTTGCCTCTGCTCACCGCCGGTTTTCTCTCAAAGAGTCACTCCGGCGGCGCATGTCCGCCTGCGTGACGATTTTTTATTTTTTACCCCTTTTTCTACAGACTGAATCGTAGCCGCTAATAGCGGCTACGATTTTTTTGAAAAGAGGACTTTTGGATTTTTCAAAAGTCCTCTTTTTTATTCGTTTATTGTAAACAATGTCGAATATTATCTTTAAATATTTATCGTTATTTATATCTAAAAAATAACTACGGAAAGCATAAGAAATGAGAGTAGACGAAATGGAATAAATACATCATAATAAATTACGAAATTACATATGAAATATATGTAATATAAACGGCACTGTTAAGTAAAAAAGAAAAAATAGCAAATGATTCTGCAAAATAACTAAGGAATTCAAGAGTTAGCTAAAGA
>CALXBC010000042.1 GCA_944386455.1 uncultured Clostridia bacterium
ACACCTGCTCAACACAGATACCAGACCCTTCAGATCGCTTAATTCAAATTTTTGTCTAACTTTTGGGGTTCACTTCAATCCGCTGCCGGTTTTATACTGGGGAGAGATATATTATTTGTTTGCAAGATAGATCGCATACAAAATGACAGCGGCGATTGAAAGCACCGTCAGGATCACTAATAGGACGACATGGCGCTTTGTGATTTTCAAATTGGCTTTTCCGGTGTGCGTGAGGCCAAAACGTTCCGTAATAGGGAGCATAAGCCCCAGAAACAGGATGAGCAGAAGACATTGAATGGGAAACAGCGCCACATTTTTGATGATTCTGGGCATACTCAAAAGCGTATATCCTTTTCCCATCAGCGCATACTGCCAGTAGAGCAGGAGGGGATCCAAAATTAGATTGCAGCCTACAGTGACCGCAAAGCGGGACAGGATCACCCGCGTCGGCGTCACTTTACTGCGATATAAAAACAAGGCAAACAGAAAGGAGCCCATCATTTCTGAAAAAATAAACGGGAAAAAGTAGGGCTCTCCGTGCGAAAACAGCAGACAGCCGATGGTATCGCTGGCGGCACCGGTCAAAAGTCCGACGACCGGCCCATAGATCATGGCACCGAGCGCATTGAAAAAAAAGCCGATTGTAATTTTGAGAGACGGTCCCACCGGGATTGCCAGTGCCTTGACTGCGATCCGCAGGGCGGTGATCAGAGCGGCCAGGACCAGGATGCGCACACTCTTCAGTTCGCCGACGGCCAGCCGCCAGTAAAGACGGGAAAATGGTGTTTGAAAGACAGCTTGATGGTTGGGATTGGACATAAAAAAATTCCTCCTTATGATTTCGTTGCCACATAAGGGAGGAATGTCCGGCCGTCTCCGTATGCAGCAGCGGGATGCGAAAAACAGACCGCAAACCATCCGGTTTTTCGTCCTGACGGCAACTCCCCGTCCGTCAAACACTTAACGCCTGTTTTCCTACTCTGCCAAGATATTCTTATCATACCACAAAATAGTTGACGGTGCAACGATAAAACGGCCGAAAGAGAAGAACTCTTTCGGCCGTTTTTTATGGATTCGCACGAAACCGTCAGATTCGTTTCCAAATAAAAACGGGGATCGGCGGATTGTTGGGACGATTGGAAAATTCAGCTGTCACTACGGTAAAGCGTCTGTTGTCTATCGTTTTAAGATATTGGAGCAGCTCGTTTTTTTCTTCAAAGCCGGTATCTCCGCCATAATAAATGCAAAGGCTCATGATACCGCCGTCTTTTAACAGCCGCAGTCCGGCTTGGATTGCAGGAATGCTGGTTTCTGCATGGGTACAGACCGAGTGGTCTCCGCCCGGCAGATAGCCAAAGTTAAAGGTAATACAGGAAATGGTTTCCTGCCGGACATACTGTTCCATGTTTTCATGGCTGTCCAGGATCAGTCTGGCCCTGTCCCGGAGGCCGCTTTCCCGCAGCAGAGAATCCGTGCTGTTCAAAGCGTCCTGCTGAATGTCAAAGGCTGTAACACAGCCCTGTTCCCCAACCAGGCGGCAGAGAAAAACCGTATCATGCCCGCGGCCGGCAGTGGCGTCAATGCAAAAATCACCGTCTTTGACATACTGTTTGATAAAATGGTGGGCAAGCCCAACTGTGTTCAGCTTTTCTGTCATATCGGTCTTCTTCCCCTATTCTGCGGCATTGGCCTGGGCTGCTTTCCATTCTTCCTCTGTCTGGAAATGGTAGACGCCCTGGCTGTCGCTGTGGAAAAACAGCCAGTTGCTTTCGACTGGATTTACCGCCGCGTCCAGACATTTGGCAGAGGGACTGCAGATTGCACCGACCGGGAGCCCGGGGCATTCATAACCTTCGGGATTGCGGGTATTGTACCAGATTTTATATTTTTGAGTATCGGCAGGAGCCAGCGCTTCCAGATAAATGACAGGAGCATCCAGCTGGAGCGGCATGTTCTCTTTCAGGCGGTTATGCAGGACGGAAGAAATGTTGTACCGTTCCTCTCCGTCCCCGCTTTCTGCTTGAATCAAAGAGGCAAGTGTGATGATCTGATCGGTCGACAAACCGCTGTAGCTGTATTTACCGTTGATTTTGGCTTCCGTATTCTGTGAAATTTTGCGAATGACCGACTCCGCAGAGGAATCGGTGTAAAATTCATAGGTATCAGGAAACAGATAACCTTCCAGCCGGTAGCAGCGTTTATCCAGATTGTCTATCTGCCGAACCGGCGGAAATTCACTGAAGTCACCTTCATTAACCGCTCTGATAAAATCATCAGCACTACATACATCGTTGGCTTCCATCCGGGCTGCAATTTTCTGAACCGTAAATCCGGGCGGAATAATAACGGAAACGGTCTTGCGTTCAGGAGACGAAGATGCTGGCGTTGTACGAGAGGAGGACGGCTCGACCGTATCTGTTTTCTGAGAACTGGGGGACTCTGCTGTGGAAGAGATGATCACTTCGTGTGAAGAACTGCTGTTTTGGGCAGCTGAAGAGGGCTGCTCATTACTGCCGCAGCCAGTGATTGTCAGGCCAAAAGACGCTGCCAGAAGAATACAAAGTAGTTTTTTCATATTTGCTGCCATACCATATTTGTACTGCAGTTATGGCTTTTGCCATAACTGGTATCGCTCCTTTCACTTTCTTGTTCCATCAGCATTATATCACGGAAATCTGTGTTTGTCTATCAGACTGAAACGCTTTTGGAGACAAAAAAGAAATGACTTCCCGCCATTTGCAGGAAGTCATTCTCGGGGGACAAACACAATCACTGCGGCAAAGCCTTGTTCTGCGTTTTTCCCCCGATTCCCCTCTTTTCCATCCAAAAACGATTCGCCGAATCGTTTTTTGGATAACACCTCTCCGTTCGCGGCCGTATGTCATGGCCGCGTTGCCGCAGCAGCGGCAACCACATCGAGGTGCTGTGCAGAGCACACAATAGATACCTCAGTTTGTTAATGCTGCAACTGGCGGCGCATGTCCGCCTGCGTGACAATTTTTTATTTTTTTATCGTTTTCGACAGACTGAAATGACTTCCCGCCATTTGCAGGAAGTCATTTCTTTTCTGCCCATTCTTTATTTTTTTGCTTTTCCATGAGATAGCGCTTTAAAACTGTCTGTACTAAGTTGGAGAGAGTTCGGTTCTCTTGTTCCGCATAACGCTGTAACTGATTCACCATATCAGTATCGAGCCGGAAGCTATAGACTTTTTTCTCAACTCCCATCATAATCTCCCGTTTCCCTTTCAATTTTGAAATAAGTTTCTTAAATATATTTTATACCACGAAATAAATAATATCAAAATTTACATTGTATTATTTTGTAATATATAGTATGATGATTTAAGACGTTAAAGGGGGTGAATCAACTGTGAAAGAGGAAACAGACCTGATGAAGATATTTCGCGATATCAAGCTGCGTGAAGATTTGGAAAAAATATCACAGCTTTTGAATCAGCAGATGATGCTTGTGATTGGTAAAGTTTACCGTGCCGGAATAGAAGAAGGGCTGCGGATTGCAAAAGAACAAAACGCAGCGGACACTTGTCAGTAATGATGTTGAATGAAAAAATCTCCTGCAGCATCCTGCAGGAGATTTCAGTCTGTAGATAAGGGGTAAAAAATAAAAAATCGTCACACAGGCGGACATGCGCCGCCAGTTATAGCCTTAACAAACTGCGGTATCTATTGTTTGCTCCGCACAGCACCTCGATGTGGTTGCCGCTGCTGCGGCAACGCGGCCATGACATACGGCCGCGAACGGAGAGGTGTCATCCAAAAACGATTCGGCGAATTGTTTTTGGATAGAAATGAGGGGAATCGGGGGAAAAACGCAGAACAAGGCTTTGCCGCAGTGATTGTGTTTGTCCCCCCGAGAGTGTGTCGATTGTCTCGACACGCTCAAATCTTCTGCAGCATCCTGCAGGAGATTTCGCTTTTCTGTCACTTATTCTTTTCCGTAATAAGCTTTGATATACAGTTCTTTCAATTCACTGATCAACGGATAGCGGGGATTAGCCGGCGTGCACTGGTCGGCGTGCGCCTCATCAGCCAACTCGTCCAGCACGTCCATATAGGTTTTTTCATCAACGCCGCAGTCCTTGACAGAACGTACTTCATTGACAGAAGCTTCCAGATCACGGATTGCTTTGATCAGACTCTGAACCCCTTCCTCTGTTGTGGAACAGGGCAGACCGAGCATTTCTGCAATCTCTGCATATCGTTTATCGGCTATGAATTTTTCATATTTCGGCCATGTCGCAAATTTTTTCGGTTTTTGGGCATTGTACTCAATAACATAAGGCAGCAGAATCGCATTGGCACGCCCATGCGGAATGTGAAACGCGCTTCCTAATTTGTGAGCCAGCGAGTGGTTGATGCCGAGAAATGCGTTGGTAAACGCCATGCCTGCAATACAGGAGGCATTGTGCATCTTTTCGCGGGCTTCTCTGTCATTGCCGTTGTCATAAGCGCGCTTCAGATATTTAAAGACCAGGCGGATCGCCTGAAGCGCGAGACCGTCGGTATAGTCGGAAGCCAGCACCGATACATAGGCCTCTATCGCGTGGGTAAGGACGTCAAGACCGGTATCGGCGGTGACGGATTTGGGAACGCTGAGCACAAACTGCGGATCGACAATGGCAACATCAGGCGTAAGCTCATAGTCTGCCAGCGGGTATTTGATGTTCTGCTTTTTATCTGTGATAACAGCGAACGAAGTCACTTCGGAACCGGTGCCGGAGGTAGTTGGAACTGCGACCATTTTGGCTTTGGTGCCCAGCTTGGGGAAATGATAGGTCCGCTTGCGGATGTCAAAGAATTTCTGGCGAAGTCCCTCAAAAGAGGATTCCGGATGCTCATAAAACAGCCACATGCCTTTGGCAGCGTCCATGGCGGAGCCGCCGCCCAGTGCGATGATGACGTCAGGCTGGAAACTGCGCATCATTTCCACGCCGCGCATTATGGTATCCACCGACGGATCCGGCTCTACATCCGAAAAGATCTCGGCATGACAATACTCCGACCGGCGGCGCAGATAGTGCAGGATCTTATCCACGTTGCCAAGCTTGACCATCATTTCGTCGGTAACAATAAAAGCGCGGCTGATGTCAGGCATTTTCTCCAGGTACTGGATCGCATTATATTCAAAATAAATCTTCGGCGGGACCTTGAACCATTGCATATTGACTCTCCTTTTTGCAATGCGCTTGATATTGACGAGATTCAGAGCGGAGACATTCGAGGTGGTGGAGTTTTTTCCGAAGGAACCGCATCCAAGCGTAAGGGAAGGCGTGTTCTCGTTGTATATGTCCCCGATGCCGCCCTGAGAGGAAGGAGAATTTACGATGATTCGTCCAACTTCCATTGCTTCGCCGTAAGCAGTGATGATATCGTCATCCGCAGAATGAATTGCCGCAGAATGTCCCAAACCGCCGTTGTGGAGCATCTCCTTGGCACGCCGGAAGCCTTCTTCCTGATCCTTTACTACATAGTAAGCCAGAATGGGAGAAAGTTTTTCTTTGGAAAGCGGATATTTTTCTCCGACACCTTTCAGTCTGGCGATCAGAATTTTGGTATCCTCGGGAACCTTCAGCCCTGCGCGCTCCGCGATCCATGGAGCGGGCTTGCCGACGATTTCGGCGTTGACAGAGGTTTTTCCTTCCGGGAAAGCGTAAGCGGTCAGCTTTTTGGTTTCCTCCTCATTCAGAAAATAGCAGGAATTTTCCTTCATGTATTTTTCAAAAGGAGCCTGCAATTCCTTTTCGACGATGACCGCCTGCTCCGAAGCGCAGATCATGCCGTTGTCAAATGTTTTGGAAAGCATCAAATCATTGCATGCCCGTTCGATGTTGGCTGTCTTTTCAATAAAGCAGGGGACATTTCCCGGGCCGACACCCAAAGCGGGCTTTCCGGTCGTATAAGCGGCTCGTACCATACCGGCGCCGCCGGTGGCCAGAATCAGTGCCACGCCCGGATGATTCATCAGGGTATTGGTTGCTTCCAAAGAAGGATATTCAATCCACTGAATACAATCCTCCGGTGCGCCGGCCCGGACTGCGGCATCACGAACGATCCGCGCTGCCTCTGCTGAACATTTTTGCGCGGAAGGATGGAAGCCGAAGATGATTGGATTTCGTGATTTGGCGGCAATTAGGGATTTGAACATCGTGGTTGAGGTGGGGTTGGTGACCGGAGTGACGCCTGCAATGACGCCGACCGGCTCTGCGACCTGGACGATCCCCTCCAGCTCGTCGTCCTCGATGACACCCACGGTTTTCTGGCTCTTGATGTCATGCCAGATATATTCCGTTGCAAACAGATTCTTGATGATCTTGTCTTCATAGACACCACGGCCGGTTTCCTCAACCGCCATTTTGGCCAGTCTGGTATGATTGTCAAGTCCGGCCAGCGCCATGGCGTGCACAATGCTGTCAATCTGTTCCTGGTCGAGCTTCATATAAGCATCCAGTGCTTTTTGTGCTCTTGCCACAAGCTCGTCGATCATTTTTGCCACATCAATTGCTTTACTGTTTTTTTCTGCCATCTTTTTACCCTCCAAATCGTAATCTAGCCAGAAAATACTTTGTTAACTTTTTGACAATCATATTATATGTTATTTTTTTCACAATGTCAACCCTTTTTGTGAAAAAATTAACGATTTGCATTGAGAGAAGCGGGGTGCTTTTTCTTGTTATTTTGTACAATTTTTACAACGCAGAACCAAAATCAAGAAAAACAGAATAATAACAATAATAAAGGAGAAAAACAGAGAAAATAAGAGATAAATTGCTTCAGTATTAAGATAAACATCAATAATTCTGTCGGAATTCGGAAAAATTCGGGTTAAATTTCAAAAAAGCTATTGACAAAGCATACAGAACCTCGTATATTATATTATGCTTGTTCTATGGAATGAATATGCGTAAGGGGTGGAAACCACAAGCACCTGAAAAACAAAATAGTTATGCAAGGCGCCTTTGACAAGATTTTTGTCATGTCGTATACTCTGCATGATTTATTGTTATTTTTGTATTTGTAGGATAAAGTGATGCTTTTTATCTGACCAGCACAGCGTCGTATGTGCCACTGAAGCTGTTTTCATGCAGCTAAAAGAGCCTTTTGCGGGCGGTGGCGTCAAAGGGCTGTGGGCAGTCTGCGGGGCAAAACCGCGCTGCTAAACCGCAAAGGGGGATGCAATCATGAGCGATAAAACCATAATCAGGTTGGAAAACCTGGTGTTCAACTACGACGGGGAGCCTGTATTGGATGGAATCAATCTGTCGATACATGATAAGGAATTTGTGACCTTTCTTGGCCCGTCCGGCTGTGGAAAGACTACGACCCTTCGCATTATCGGCGGATTTATTTTTCCGCATAGCGGAAATGTCTATTTTGAGGGCAAACAAATCAACGATCTGCCGCCGCACAAGCGGGAGGTCAATACTGTCTTTCAACGCTATGCCCTGTTTCCACACCTAAATGTTTTTGACAATATTGCCTTTGGGCTGAAAATAAAAAAAGTAGAAAAAGAGGAAATCAAGCGCCGCGTCAAGGAGATGCTTGAAATCGTCAATCTGAAAGGCTTCGACAAGCGGAAGGTCAATCAGCTTTCCGGCGGCCAGCAGCAGCGGGTAGCCATTGCGCGCGCGCTGGTGAACCATCCGAAGGTGCTTCTGCTGGACGAGCCGCTGGGCGCACTGGACCTCAAGCTGCGCAAGGAAATGCAGCTCGAGCTGAAAGCGATTCAGCAGCGGCTGGGCATCACCTTTATCTATGTGACCCACGACCAGGAGGAGGCGCTGACCATGTCGGACACCGTCGTGGTGATGAAGGATGGCGAGATTCAGCAGGTCGGGACGCCGCAGGATATCTATAACGAGCCTGCCAACGCGTTTGTCGCTGACTTTATCGGGGACACCAACATTTATGACGGCACGATGGTGCGCGACCGGCTGGTGCGGTTCAACGGTCTGGAATTTGAATGCGTCGACGAAGGCTTTGGAGAAAACCAGCCGGTCGACGTCGTGTTGCGGCCCGAGGATGTCGAACTGGTTCCGGAAGAAAATGCAAAGCTTTGCGGCGTGGTGGAATCCGTCATATTTAAAGGCGTCCATTATGAAATGCTGGTGGACTGCGACGGCCTAAAATGGACGGTTCAGTCGACGGATGCCGCCGAGGTCGGCAGCCGGGTCGGGCTGCGGTTTGATCCCTTTGATATCCATATCATGAAAAAAATGTTCCCATATGCTGAGAATCATGTCGCCGGTGTCGTGACGGAAGAAAATATTATAGAGTTTCTTGGCATCCGCTTTGAACGGGAAAATCTCGGCCTGGCTGTCGATACGAAAGTGGAGCTGGTCATTAGCCCCAAAGACATCGAGGTGGTGTCGGAGGACCACAGCGATATGCTGGTCTTTTTGGAGTCGATGATCTATAAAGGCGCTTATAATGAGTTCATCGTTTATGCACAGGGAGAGCAGCTTTTGTTCCATTCCCAGAACGATGAGCAGGTGGCGACCGACATCGGGATCAGCTTCAATTTTGACAATTTTACGATCATACCGATCGAACCGCCTTTGGAGAAGGAAGAAGAAAAACAGGCGTAACATTTTATGGCGCTGTCTGATTTTTCCAACAGGCCGTCCGGCCTGTATTCCGCCTGCCCTGAGACTGGCAGGTGCTCAGAAAGGATTGGTGTTCGATGAAATCCAAAGCGGTTTCTTTGCCGTATATTATATGGATGATCGCATTTACGATTATCCCGCTTGGAATGATCGTGTTTTTTGCCTTTACGACCGACAACGGAAATTTTACCCTTGATAACATCTCGCAGATCGGGCAGTACATGAGCATTTTCCTGCTCTCCTTTAAGCTGGCGATTATTGCAACGGTGTTTTGTCTGCTCCTTGGCTATCCGCTGGCCTATTTGATGTCGCGTGCAAAGCCGGTATCTCAGCGGACGATGGTGATGCTGCTGATGCTGCCGATGTGGATGAATTTTCTGCTGCGCACCTATGCTTGGATGACCATATTGGAAAACAACGGTTTGCTCAACCGCTTTTTCGGCCTGTTCGGCTTGGGTCCGTTTAAAATGATCAATACCGAGGGCGCTGTCATTCTGGGTATGGTTTATAACTATCTGCCGTTTATGGTGCTGCCGCTGTATACGATCATGATGAAAATCGATCCGTCGGTGATCGAGGCAGCACAGGACCTTGGCGCCAATGCGTTTCATGTGTTCGCACGGGTGATAGTACCGCTCAGCCTTCCGGGGATTATTTCCGGGATTACGATGGTGTTTGTTCCCTCGGTCAGCACTTTTATCATCTCCAAAATGCTGGGCGGCGGCAGCAATATGCTGATCGGCGACCTGATCCAGGAGCAGTTTATCGGCGGAAGCTATAATCCCCGTCTGGGTTCTGCGATGTCGCTGATTTTGATGGTGGTTATTCTGATTGTCATGGGGGTTGTCAACCGTCTGGATGATGAGGACAAGGAGGGACTGCTGGTATGAAAAAAGTGCTCTCCCGCCTTTATTTGGGGCTGATTTTCCTGTTTTTATATGCTCCGATCGTCGTCATGATCGTATTTTCGTTTAACGAATCCAAAAACCGTGCCCATTGGACGGGCTTCTCACTGAAGTGGTATGTGGAGCTGTTTCACAGTGAATCTATCATCAATTCGCTGCTGGCTTCGCTGTTAGTGGCGCTGGCTGCGTCTGTGATTGCGACTTTGCTGGGCACCGCGGCTGCGGTGGGAATCTCCAATATGAAAAAGCTGCCTCGTTCACTGATGGTGAATGTGACCTATATGCCGGTCATTAATCCTGAGATTGTTATGGGCGTATCCCTGATGCTCTTGTTTTTGTTTTTTGAAAATACACTGGGAATCAGCCGTGGTTTTGGAACCGTGCTGGTCGCTCACGTCTCTTTTGTTCTGCCGTATGTTGTCTTGAATGTGATGCCGAAGCTGCGGCAGATGGACGTCAATCTTTATGAAGCCGCACAGGATCTGGGCTGCAATCCGCGGCAGGCATTTTGCAAGGTGGTCATTCCCGAGATCATGCCTGGAATTTTCGCAGGGTTTATCATGGCATTTACCTTTTCGCTGGATGATTTTATCGTGACGTTGTTTGCCAGCGGCCCGAAATTTACGACCCTGCCGCTGGAGATTTACGCCATGACAAGGCGAAAGGTACGGCCAACCATCAACGCGCTGTCCGCCGTTATTTTTGTGGTCGTACTGGCCGCTTTGATTATTTATAATATTGTAGATGCAAAACAGCAGAAAAAGCTGAAAGAAAGGAAAAGAGTGTAAATGAAAAAATTCGTATCAAAGGGTTTTGCAATGATTTTGGCCGGTGTGCTTGCGGTTTCGGCTGTTGGCTCCGTCGGGGCTGCCGAGGAGGTCGGAAGCAACGGTGAGGTCAACGTTTACAACTGGGGCGAATATATGCCGGATGGCGTGGACGGCTCTGTTGATCTGATCGAAAAGTTTGAGCAGAAAACCGGCATCAAGGTCAATTATAAGGAATATGACAGCAATGAGACGCTTTATGCGGAGCTCAAGCCGGGCAACACCAGTTATGATGTCATTATTCCGTCCGACTATATGATTTCCCGGATGATTGAAGAAGATATGCTGGAAAAGCTGAATTTTGACAATATCCCCAACTATAAGAATATCATGGACGCTTATAAAAACTCGGATGACGTGCAGTACGACCCGACAGGGGAGTATTCGGTGCCGTTTTCGTGGGGCACGGTGGCGATCGTCTACAACAAAACAATGGTGGATGAGCCGGTGGACAGCTGGGATATTTTCTGGGACGAAAAATATGCGGGGCAGATTTTGATGTTCGACAATTCCCGCGACGCATTCGGCATCGCGCTGAAAAAGCTCGGCTATTCCCAGAACACCACCAACGAGGCGGAGCTGGAAGCCGCCGCCGAGGAGCTCAGAAAGCAGAAGCCGCTGGTCCAGGCCTATGTGATGGACCAGATCTTTGACAAGATGGGCAACGGAGAAGCTGCCGTCGCGCCTTATTATGCGGGCGATATCATCACCATGATGGCGGAGAACCCCGATCTGGCCTATGCCTTCCCAAAAGAGGGCACCAATCGCTTTGTGGATGCCATGGCCATCCCGAAGGGCGCGCCCAACAAGGAAAACGCGGAAGCCTTCATCAACTTCATGTGCGACGCGGAGAACGCCGCTGCAGTCGCAGAATATATCGGCTACTCCACGCCCAATCAGGCGGCCTATGAGCTGCTGGACGAGGAGATCACCGGCAATCCCATTGCCTATCCAGACGACAGTCTGCTGGCAAAGACCGAGTTTTTTGTCAACCTGCCCGCTGACATCAATCAGAAGATGCAGGACCTGTGGGTGTCGGTCAAGACAGCGGATACCTCCGCATCCGGCGGGACATCGACCTGGATCATTGCCGTGGTGATTGCAGCCGTGGTCGTGGTGATCGCAGCGATCTTCCTCATTCCCGTGCTCCGGAAAAACGCGGGAAAGAAAAAGGTCGCCAACCGGAAAAAATAAGAAGACAGCAAAAAAATCCCCGCCTGTGATATCAGGCGGGGATTTGAGTTTATTCCAAAATCATTTTGGCAATTTTGTAAACGTCGCCGCAGCCCAAAGTAATGACCAGATCTCCCGGCTCCACATTTTGGCGCAAATAATCTGCAACCTTCTGGAAAGTGTCAAACCACACGCTGCCGTCAATTTTTGCGGCGAGATCCTTTGTATAGATGTTATAGGTGTTCTTTTCGCGTGAGCCCATGATCTCGGTCATGACAACGCGGTCGGCCAGCTTTAATACGCTGGCAAAATCATCCAGGAGCATGGCTGTTCTTGAATAGGTAAATGGCTGGAAAACAGCCCAGATTCTTTTGTAGTGCAGTTCCTTTGCTGCTTCCAGCGTGGCTTTGAGCTCTGCGGGATGATGGGCGTAATCATCTGCAACCGTAGCGCCGTTGCAGGTGCCAAGTATTTCAAATCGGCGTCCGGCGCCGCGAAAATCTGCAATGCCCTTTGCGGCCTGTTCCGGGGTGGCACCCACCTCGATTGCGGCAGCTGCAGCAGCAATGGAATTGAGGATGTTGTGCTTTCCGGGGACAAACAGCCGAATATCACAAAGTTTGTTTTCCCGATACATCAGATCATAGCTGTATAGGCTGCCGTCCGCATGGCCGATGTTGACAGGATAATAGTCGTTTTGGTCCGACCATCCGAAGGTAGTTGTTTTCTTATTGATTCCCTCGACCGCTTTTCGGGTGTTTTCGTCGTCTCCATTGACGATCAGCGATTGAGTTGCCAGCTCCGCAAACCGCCGAAAAGATGCGATCAGCCGTTCCAGCGTTTTGAAATATTCCATATGATCCTGGTCGATGTTGAGGATGACGGCGATGTCCGGCTCAAGGTGAAGAAAAGTATCAACATATTCGCAGGACTCGCAGACCATGATATCCGATTTGCCATCCCGCCCGCTCCCGCCGATCAGAGGAAGCTTTCCGCCGATTACCGCAGATGGATCAAGTCCTGCTTCCATCAGAATCTGAGTCAGGATCGAAGAGGTAGTGGTTTTTCCATGAGTTCCGCTGACGCAGACGGCATGGTGATAACGACGGGTAATCAACCCGAGCAACTCACAGCGCTCCAGTACAGGCACGCCGCTGGCTTTGGCCGCCATCAGCTCCGGATTGTCGCTCATGATTGCGGCAGTGTGTATGATCAGGTCTGCGCCTTCGATGTTTTCTGCCCGCTGCCCCAGCGCTACAGGAATCCCCATACTGCGAACCGCAGCGAGAGTATCGGTTTCATTATTGTCAGAACCCGTGATATAGAATCCTTCTGAATACAGAATCTGGGCCAGCGGATACATTCCTGATCCGCCGATCCCGATAAAATGAATGTGTTTTTTCCCGTTTAAAATATCGTTATCCACCATCTTTTAGGCTCCATCCCTTCCGGCCATGCCTGCTTTGGCCGTAATCTGGTAAATTTCATCCTTTCTATTATATAGCGGACAACGGAAAAAATAAACAGCTTTTTTGAATTTTGTGCAATTTCAAAAGGAATGCAAGGAGAAATTTACTGACATTGCGGGATAAAATTCAAGCATTTTTGACAAAATAGAATTTTATTGAACAAAATATGTCAGTATCTCTTGATTTTTACAATTCAATAAAATATAATTAATAATATCTTAATGTCTGGCGCAAGCCGGTAGAAAAAAACGCAGTTCCGTTTCCCGCTAGAGAATATGGTGTCTGGGTTTTTTATTTTTCTAAAGAAAGGATTGTTGTCTTGATGCTGGAAAAGATTTTCAAACTGAAAGAAAACGGGACAAAAGTATCAACGGAGATCATTGCTGGTCTTACGACGTTTTTTGCGATGTCGTATATCATCATTGTAAATCCGTCGATTCTTTCTGAGTCCGGGATGGAGTGGGGTGCGGTTTTCCTCGCAACGATTATTGCGTCGATCGTCGGCACGCTGATTATGGGCCTTGTGGCGAACGTTCCTTATGCACAGGCGCCCGGTATGGGACTGAATGCCTTTTTCGTGTATACGGTCTGCTTTGGACTGGGCTTTACCTGGCAGCAGGCATTGTCCATGGTGTTTATCTGCGGTATCATCAACATTGTAATTACGGTTACAAAGGTCCGCAAATTCATCATTAAAGCAATTCCTGCAAGCCTTCAGAATGCAATCGGCGGGGGTATCGGCATCTTTGTTGCTTATATCGGTCTTTTGAATGTCAAGATCATTTCCTTTGACAGCGGTGTCCCGGCTCTGGCGATTTTAGATAAGCCTGAGTTCTGGGTTTTCTTGATTGGCATTGCTTTGATTGCCGTACTGCTGCTGCTCAAGGTCAAGGGCGCGGTTTTGATTGCAATTGTAGCGGCTACTATTATCGGTATTCCGTTTGGCGTGACCTCTATGCAGGATACCACCAGCTTTACCGAAGCCTGCGCGGCACTCCCGACAACATTTCTCGCCATTTTCAAAGAGGGCGGGATCGTCAGCCTGTTTACAGATATCACCAAGCTGCCGCTGGTGCTGATCACGATCTTCTCGTTCAGTATTTCCGATACGTTTGATACCATCGGTACCTTTATTGGAACAGGCCGCCGCAGCGGCATCTTCAGTGCAGAAGATGAAGAGATGATGACCAAGCAGTCAGGCTTTAAATCCAAGATGGATAAAGCTCTGTTTGCTGACTCCACCGCTACTTCGATCGGTGCGCTGCTCGGCACCTCCAACACCACCACTTTTGTAGAAAGCGCCGCTGGTATCGGGGCAGGCGGACGGACAGGATTGACCTCTGTTATTGTGGCTATTTGCTTTGCGTTGTCCGCTTTTCTGGCGTCTTTTGTCAGTGCTGTGCCTTATGCGGCAACAGCTCCGGCATTGGTTGCGGTTGGTATCATGATGATGTCTTCCTTTAAGGAGATTAACTGGTCTGAATTGGACGAGGCGATCCCGGCCTTTTTTGCGGGCGTGTTCATGGCGCTCTGTTACAGCATTTCTTATGGTATTGCGGCCGGCTTTATCTTCTATTGTATTGCCAAGATCTGCAAAAAGCAGATTAAGGAAATCCATCCGATTTTATGGGTCTGCACCGGTCTGTTTGTACTTAACTTTATATTACAGGCAGTTATCTGATTACGTTTTCATAAAAAAACAAGGCGGCGTAAGCGTGATATCCTTAGAGGATAAATCAAAAAGCAACTGAATAGGATACAAAAACCAGTCTTCTGATTCGCCTCAG
>CALXBC010000043.1 GCA_944386455.1 uncultured Clostridia bacterium
GGGTTTAAGAGAGAAAAGGGGGGGGCGGGAGAAAAACATATTTTGGCGCGCTCTTTTACTTTTTGTTTTTTTTTTTTTTTTGAAAAATATGTTATACTCATAACCGTATCTGGTATTACATACATAGAAAGGATCCTTGCTTATGTATCCGCTGAAGCTGTCCCCTGCGTTTAAAGACTATATTTGGGGCGGTACCCGCTTGAAAACCGACTTTGGAAAGCAGTCAAAGCTGGAACGGCTTGCTGAAAGCTGGGAACTTTCCTGTCATAAGGACGGACTGTGTGTGATCGCCAACGGCCGTTATAAAGGAATGACGCTGGCCGAATTGATCGAGCAGCTCGGAACAAAGATCCTGGGCAGCGATTGTGAGCGCTTTGATGATTTCCCTATTCTGATCAAGCTCATCGATGCGCATGATAACCTGTCGGTGCAGGTCCATCCCGACGATGACTATGCGCTGCGGGTCGAGGGAGAATACGGAAAAACCGAAATGTGGTACGTTGTTGACTGTGACAGTGACGCCTCTCTGCTGTATGGCTTTGACCACGAGATCACCAGAGAGGAATTTGCCCGCCGGATACGGGACAACAGTCTGCTGGATGTCGTCAACCGTGTTCCTGTCAAAAAGGGCGATGTGTTTTTTATAGAAGCGGGAACGCTGCATGCCATCGGAAAAGGTATTTTGATCGCGGAGATCCAGCAGAACTCCAACACCACCTACCGTGTTTTTGACTACGGACGTGTCGGGGCGGACGGAAAACCGCGCGCACTCCATATTGACAAGGCCATGGACGTCACCCGTCTTGGCCCTGCAGCCCGCAGGCCGGGGCCGCAGGGGAAACCACAAAAAAAAGACGGCTGCGTGGTTACGCTGCTCGCCCAGTGCGACTATTTTACGACGCGGGCAGTTTCGGTCGGGAGCTGCGCCCGCTTTACCGCTGACAAGACCTCTTTTCACTCTCTTCTGTTTTTGGACGGAGAGGCGCTGCTGCTCTGGGATGCCGATTTCAGCGGCGGGCACGGGATGGAGCTCACGGTCAGAAAGGGCGACAGCATTTTGATTCCCGCAGCGCTCGGCAGCTATGATATCAAGGGAAACTGTGAGTTTTTACTTACCACGGTATGACCTGCAGAGGAGTTTTGGTAGTCTAAAATGAAAGAAATACTTTTGATCAAAAACGGGGAGATTGCGCTGAAAGGACTCAACCGCAATACCTTCGAGACCATATTGGTGAAAAATATCCGCTTTCGTCTGAAAGACCTGGGCAGGATCGACGTACGAAAGGCACAGTCTGCCATCTATATCGAACCGCGGGAAGACGGCATCGACTTTGAGGAAGCAGCCGAACGGCTGCGGAAAATATTCGGGATCGCGGCCTTTTCGAGGGCGGCAATGGCACAGAAGGATTATGACGATATCTGCCGCACCGCACTGGAATATCTGAAGGGACCGCTTTCTGAGGCAAAAACCTTTAAGGTGAATGCCAAACGGTCGGACAAGGGGTTCCCCATGAAATCTCCCGACATCATGCGTCAGCTTGGCGGCGACATTCTGCGCGCGTTCCCTCACCTGAAGGTGGATGTCAATACGCCTGATGTCATGGTCACGGTGGAAATACGCGATTTTGGCGCATATATCCATGCCAACCAGCTGCCGGGAGCCGGCGGTCTGCCGGTTGGCTCCGGCGGTAAGGCACTGCTGCTGATTTCAGGAGGTATCGACAGCCCGGTTGCAGGGCACATGATGGCAAAGCGGGGGCTGGAGCTTTCGGCGGTTCATTTTGTCAGCCCGCCCTATACCAGCGACCGCGCCAGAGAAAAGGTGGAACGCCTTTGTGCCAGAATGGGAGAGTACTGCGGCCGGATTCGGTTTTACTGCGTCCCCTTTACGGAACTCCAGGAAACGCTGAGAGACAACTGCCCCGAGGAGCTTTTTACTATTCTGATGCGCCGGCTGATGATGGAGATCGCCCAGCGATTCGCAGAAAGAGAAGGCCTGCAGGCGCTGGTGACCGGCGAGAGCGTGGGACAGGTGGCGAGCCAGACGCTGGGAGCGATCGTCTGTACCGACGCGGCATGCCGGATGCCTGTGCTTCGCCCGCTGATCGGGATGGATAAAAGCGAGATCGTGGAACTGGCACGAAAAATAGACACCTTTGATATTTCGGTTCTGCCTTATGAGGACTGCTGTACGGTGTTTACCCCCCGCCATCCGAAAACCCGTCCTTCTTTAGCAGAGGTGGAAGCAGCCCAGGCAGGCTTTGACTTTGAACCGCTGATTCAAAAAGCGGTGGAAGACACCGAAGAAAAATGGATTTATCCAGACAGAAGATAAAATGCTGTAGTTTCGTACAAACGGCTTTGTCCCCTGCTCGGAACAACGCCGCAGAAAGGATGATTGTCTGAAATGAATGCTGAGATTATCGCGGTGGGCACGGAGATTCTGCTCGGCGATATCACAAATACCCATGCGCGCTATCTTGCGCGGGAGCTGGCTGCGCTGGGAATCAATCTGCTGCATCAGTCCGTGGTCGGGGACAACGGCAAAAGGCTGTCTGCGGCACTGGAAGAAGCGCTGGAACGCAGTGATCTGGTGATTCTTACGGGAGGACTCGGCCCCACGAACGACGACCTGACAAAAGAGACGGTCTGCCGGGTCATGGGAGTAGAGCTGATGCCGGACGAAGAGGCACTGACCCGGATGGAAGCCTATTTTGCCCGCACCGGGCGGGAGATGCCCCAAAACAATAAAAAACAGGCGCTGGTTCCGGCGGACAGCACCGTCTTCTATAATGATTACGGCACTGCACCCGGCGCGGCTGTGGAAAAGGATGGAAAATGCGTGATCATGCTGCCCGGTCCCCCGCGGGAGCTGATTCCCATGTTTGAAGGCAAGGTCCGTCCTTTTCTCAAAAAGTATTCGGATGGAGTTATTGCATCCCACACCCTGATGGCAACCGGAATCGGAGAGTCCGCAGTCGCCGAAAAGCTGGGCGGACTGCTGGAAAGCACAAGTCCCACTGCGGCGCTGTATGCAAAGGACGGAGAAGTCCAGATCCGCGTGACTGCAAAGGCGAAAAACAAAGCAGAGGCAGAACAGGCAGCCGCACCGATGATTGGAGAAATCAGGCGCCGTCTGGGTGATTTTGTTTACGGAATGGATGTGCCGAATTTACATAGCGTGGTGATCGGACTGCTGCGGGAGCAGAAGCTGATGATTGCCACCGCCGAAAGCTGTACGGGCGGCATGCTGTCCCAGCGGCTGACCGAGATCTCGGGTGCGTCTGAGGTCTTTGAATTTGGTGTCGCATCCTATTCCAACCGTATAAAGGAAAAAGCGCTGGGAATCCCCGGGGAGATTCTGGAGCGCTGCGGCGCGGTCAGCAGCGAGGTGGCAATGCTGATGGCGGCGGGAGCCCAGCGGGAAGGCGGCGCCGATATCGGCGTGGGCATTACCGGGATCGCAGGCCCCGGCGGCGGAACCCCTGACACACCGGTCGGCCGCGTGTTTGTTGCGGTCACCTATCATCATAAATACTGGGTGGAAAAGCTGAGCATCGGACATGGTGAAGCAGAAGAGCGGGATTATATCCGCAGTATTGCCACACTGCATGCCCTCAATATGGTGCGGCTGATCCTGGAGGGCTCTCCCCGCGCGGTGATGGCGCTGGCAGATCTTCCGCAGCTTCCGGTAGCCTCAGCGGCTGCAGCAGCAGTGATAGACCCCGATCAGACCGGGAATGACGAAAATCCTGATACCGCCGCCGATGATATTGCCGCGGAAAAGCAGGACGGACCGAAGCCGCCATGGTATAAGCGGCTGGTGAGATATCTGATCCCCTGGAAAGGGGATGCGCCGTCTGAGATCGTCCGCAAGGTGATCTTTTTGGTCGCACTGGTTACGCTGATCGGCTCTTCTATTTACATCATCGACTATATCAATGCACATGTCCAGTCGGATCTGGTACACAATGAGACCATCAGCCTTTATAACAAACAGCCCACAGAGGAAGAGCTTGCTCAGCTGCCGGAAGGCTATCTGGAAAAATTCGCGGCGCTGTACAGCAAAAACAGCGATATCAAGGGATGGATCACCATCCCGAACTCCCGGGTCAACCATCCGGTCGTGATGACAACGGACAATGCCTATTATCTGGACCACGATTTTGATAAAAACGAAAACCGCTACGGTGTGCCGTTCATTGACTGGCGGTGCCGCTTTGGGCGAGCCGAGGACGGCACGACAGAACTGAGTACCAATACCATTCTTTACGGGCACAACGGCGCCGGCGGCAAAATTTTCTGCGACGCCAAAAACTATTACTCAAGCTTTACATTCTATAAGAGCTCCCCTGTCATTACGTTTGACACTGTGTATGAGGAAGCCCAGTGGAAGGTAATCGCCGCGTTTTTGACCAACGGCAGCAACGACGGCGACGGGTACTATTTTGATTACCATAATTTTATTGAGGCCGAAAGCCAGGAGCATTTTGACTGGTTTATTCGCCAGATCAAGCGGCGCAGTGTCATCAATGTCATTGATACGGGCGCGGTGGATGTCCAGTACGGCGACGAGCTTCTGACCCTGTCCACCTGTTCCAGAAAAGCGGACTTAAACGACGGGCGTGTCGTTGTGGTCGCAAGAAAGGTTCGGGAGGGTGAGTCGGCATCCGTTGATGTGAGCAAGGTGACCAAGAACGAGAATCCGCTTTATCCCAACGCCTGGTATAAGCAGCATGGCAAAGCAGTCCCGACCTGGCCGGAGGAATGGGTCAATGACACCAATCCATCGGAAAATACAGATCAAAGCGCGGTGCCGGGCGGTGACAGCGACGATGACGGATCGTCCAGCAGCAGGATACCGGATGATCCCACGGTCGTGATTCCAAGCAGGCCAAGACCGAACACGTCAGCAACGCAGTCTTCAGGGAATACGACCTCGGCTGGCTCAACCAGCAGTACTGCTTCTGGCGGGACAACAACCTCGACTCCTTCTTCAACGACTGATCCGGGAGGCGGAGACCAAAGCTCCGAGCCGGGAGGCGGAGACCAAAGCTCCGAGCCGGGCGGCGGAGACCAGAGCTCCGAGCCGGGCGGCGGTGACCAAAGCTCCGAGCCGGGCGGCGGAGACCAGAGCTCCGAGCCGGGAGGCGGAGACCAAAGCTCCGAACCGGGAGGCGGAGACCAAAGCTCCGAGCCGGGAGGCGGAGATCAAAGCTCCGAGCCGGGCGGCGGTGAGGATACACCCGAACCGCAGGAGGAACCCAACCAGCCTGAACAATAAATTTTAAAGGACCAGCAAAACACTTTGCTGGTCCTTTGCTTTTGGGAAAAAGAAAAATCATACAAAAAATAAAGATTCTTTTGACAAATGAACACAAAAATGGTATGATTACAGAAAACAACATAAAGGCTGATGAAAACGGGAATACTATTTGGAACCCACAGATATGGTGGAAAGGAGCATGACATATGGAATATCTGCTGGAAGGCTGTCAGCCGGCTGCGGTCTGGCATTATTTTGAAGAGATCAGCGCCATTCCCCGCCGGTCGGGACAGGAGCGCGCCGTCAGCGAGTATCTCTGCCGCTTTGCCGCAGCGCATGGACTGGAGCATTGGCGGGATGAATGGAACAATGTGGTGATAAAAAAGGCGGGAAGCAAGGGCTGTGAGACACAGCCTGCCGTTATGCTTCAGGGACATCAGGACATGGTATGCGAAAAAAACGCAGATGTGGTCCACGATTTTGAAACGGACGGGATTTCCCTGGAAATCCGCGGCGGTTATCTGTGTGCCAAAGGAACAACGCTCGGCGCTGACAACGGTATTGCAGTTGCCATGATGCTGGCGGTGCTCGCGGACGGCAGTCTGATACACCCGCCGCTGGAATGCGTATTTACGGTTCAGGAAGAGGTCGGACTGATTGGCGCGGCCAATCTGGATGCATCCCGCCTGTCCGCAAAAACCATGATCAATCTCGATTCCGAAGAGGAAGGGATCGCGACCGTCAGCTGTGCCGGCGGCCTGCGGGCGGAGCTGTCCCGCAGACTGTCGGCGGAGCCTGCAAAGGAGGCATATGGCTGCCGTATCACGCTCGGCGGACTTCCGGGCGGACACTCGGGAACGGATATCGGAGCAGGACGTACCAACGCGAATAAGCTGATGGGACGGATTTTAAACCATCTGCTGCTGAAAACAGAGTTCCGCCTGGCTCGGCTGAGCGGCGGAAGCAAGGACAATGCTATCCCCCGGGAGTGTGACGCGCTGCTGGTGTTTGCCGGCAAGGAGAAGCGGGAAGCAGCGTTTGACTGTTTACGGGAATATGCAGACATGCTCAAGCGGGAACTCCTGCCCGGCGAACCCGGTTTTTTCTGCCGCTGGGAGGCCGCAGACCCGGAGGAGACCGCGGCGGATGCAGAAGAAACGCGCGGGCTGGTACAGCTTCTGACGCTTGCGCCAAATGGGGCGCAGAGCCGCAATGTCCGTCAGGGCGGTTTTATCGTATCCTCTGTCAATCTGGGCGTGGTCCGGCTGGAAGACGGTGAGGCACGGCTGGTATTTGCGCCGCGCAGCTCGGTCGCCTCGCTGCAGGAGGAGATGAAGGAACGGCTTCTGGCACTTGGCCGGGCGTTCGGATATTCTGTTGTATTTGCAGGCGAATACCCGGGCTGGGAATACGCGGAGCACTCCCCTGTTCGGGCGCTGTGCTGCAGGGTGTATCGGGAACTGACGGACAAGGAACTGAAAACTGAGGCCATCCATGCAGGACTGGAATGCGGGCTGTTCTGCCAGAAACTGCCGGGGTTGGATGCAATTGCGATCGGACCGAATATGCTGGATGTCCATACGCCTGAGGAGCGGCTGGAAATTGCGTCCGTTACACGGACCTATGCGCTTGTCTGCCGTCTGCTGGAGGCACTGGCAAAGGAAGAAAAACAGAAGCGGTAACAATAATGGATGAGCGTGTCGAAAAAGTCGACACACTCTATAAGAGGGGGCGTCCTCCTCTTATAATATCATCCCAACAAATCACGTTGTTTTTCAAAAGCATTCCGCCGGAACGCTTTTGAATGACACTTCTCGTTCGCGGCCGTAAAGGATGGCCGCGTTGCCGCCATAGCGGCAAACACTGCGAAATGCCGCACAGATCATCCTCTGACCGGTAATAGGTGCCGCGATTTGTCGAAGGTCGTTCGTCTTGCTTCGCAAGTCGCGATGTACATGTCCTCGGTTGCTCCATTTAAAAGAGGATTTTTTCCAAAACAGCTCCTTTTTTCGACAGTCTGAACCATTAAAAATAATGGATATTATTAAAACAAGGAAGTGAAGAAATTTGGACGAGAACAAACAAAATCAGACGATTTCGGGCGGAGAGAATTATAAGCCGTTTATCCCTGCAGATAAGATCGTACCGGAGTTTACGGTGGTTTCCATCATCATCGGCGTGATTTTGGCGGTGGTGTTCGGCGCTGCCAACGCATATCTGGGACTGCGGGTCGGCATGACGGTTTCCGCGTCCATTCCTGCGGCCGTGATCTCGATGGGAGTCATCCGCCTTTTGCTGCGGCGGGATTCCGTGTTGGAAAATAATATTGTGCAGACCATCGGTTCCGCCGGAGAATCCGTGGCGGCCGGCGCGATTTTCACCCTGCCCGCCATGTTTATCTGGATGAAGGAGTGGGGTCAGGGTGCGCCGCCCTGGATTGAGATTTGTTTGATTGCGCTGGTCGGCGGGCTGCTGGGCGTGCTGTTTATGATCCCGCTGAGGAAAGCGCTGATCGTGGAGGAGCATGGTGTTCTCCCCTATCCTGAAGGAACTGCCTGTGCAGAGGTGCTGCTGGCCGGCGAGCAGGGCGGTTCCAAGGCGTCTGCTGTTTTTACGGGACTTGGAGTGTCTGCCGTTTATAAGTTTATTGCGGACGGACTGAAGCTGTTTCCCAGTGAACTTAACTATGACATTAAGGCTTATAAGGGATCTGCGGTCGGGATCCAGGTGCTGCCTGCACTGGTCGGCGTTGGGTATATCTGCGGCCCGAAAATTTCTGCGTATATGCTGTCCGGCGGCGTGTTGAGCTGGCTGGTGCTGATGCCGCTGATCAGCTTTTTTGCGGGCGGTCAGGTGTTTTTTCCGGGCGATGTCCCGGTCAGTGATATGACGCCTTCCAATCTGTGGGAAAACTATATCCGCTATATCGGTGCAGGTGCGGTCGCGGCCGGCGGTATTATCAGTCTGGTCAAATCCCTGCCTCTGATTGTAAGGACGTTCGGCAAGGCGATGAAAGGACTGTTTCAAAAGAACAGCCACACGCAGACCGAGGTCCGCACCCAGCGGGATATTTCAATGAAGCTTGTGATTCCCGCAGTAATCGCTATCATTGTTCTGATCTGGGCGCTGCCCGTTTTCCCGGTTCCGTTTGTCGGCGCACTGGCAATTGCGCTGTTTGGCTTCTTTTTTGCAACGGTGTCTGCACGGCTGGTCGGGCTGGTCGGCAGCAGCAATAACCCCGTTTCCGGCATGGCGATCGCCACCTTGCTGTTCTCCACCCTGCTGTTTAAGCTGACGGGCGTTACGGGACAGAAGGGAATGCTGGGCGCAATTGCGGTCGGCTCGATCATTTGTATCGTTGCGGCGATTGCAGGCGATACGTCGCAGGATCTGAAAACCGGCTTTCTGCTGGGCGGAACGCCGAAAAAGCAGCAATATGGTGAGATCATCGGCGTCATTGCGTCCGCTCTGGCAATCGGCGGCGTGCTTTACCTGCTGGACGCCGCCTGGGGCTTCGGCTCCGACCAGCTGCCGGCGCCGCAGGCCATGCTGATGAAAATGATCGTGGAAGGCGTGATGGACGCGAATCTTCCCTGGACGCTGGTGCTCATCGGCGTCGGGATCGCGATTGCGGCGGAGATTGTGAAGATTCCGGTACTGCCCTTTGCGGTCGGACTTTATCTTCCTATCCACCTCAGTGCGGGCATTATGGCCGGCGGACTGGTGCGGCTGTTCTTTGACAAGAAAAGGAAAATTTCAGAAGAAAAACGCAAGGATGCGGTTGACCGCGGGATTCTGTATACCTCCGGGCTGATTGCAGGCGAGGGCCTGGTCGGTGTTTTGCTGGCGATATTGGCCATTATTCCGATTGGCAAAGGAAGCCTTGGCGATCTGCTCAATTTGTCACAATATCTTGAAGGGATTCCTTATATTGGCGCGATACAGGCCGCGGTTGCGGTCGTGGCATTCGGGCTGCTGATTTTCAGCCTGCTCAAAGGCTCTCTGTGGTATCGGGAAAAGAAGGCAGGCAAGCGGTAACCAATACGCAGAAAGGATTTGGCGCATGATGGCAAAACAGAAAAAGAACGTTTTGGAGTTTGTTCCGGTGCGAAATCCGAAATTTCACTGGGAAGAAAAGGAGTCCGGGCTGGTCACCGTCACGGTGGTCCATACGGGATTTTATAACCGTTTGGCGCAGAAGCTGTTCCATACGCCGCCATACAGCGATATTGATCTGGACACTTTCGGGAGCTTTGTCTGGAAGCAGATCGACGGCGGGCGCACGGTTTATGATATCGCCATGCTGGTTAAAGCGGAGTTCGGCCAGAAGGCGGAGCCGCTTTATCCCAGACTGGTGACCTATTTTCGGACGCTGCGGAACAACCGGTTTGTGCAGTGGCGTTTCCAAAAGAGCGGCCGGCAGGCAGGATAGAAGAAAAGAAAGGATCTTGCAGATGGAGTATTTGCTTTATGTTCTGTTGTTTGCCCTTGCGGCTGCCCTGCTGTATATCTGGGGGCTCAGGCGCAGCCGGGATCAGCAGAAAACAATGGAAGCCATGCTGGCCGGAAAATGCGAAAAGCGGATCAGAAAGCATCTGCGGCAGAACGGCTCCGTTACGGCGGAGGAAGCAGCCCGTCTGGCAGACGGCGCGTCCGTGCGCTTGTTTTACAGCAGAAAGCGGCTGACAGTGACGGAGCCCGATGTGTTTGCGGCTGCTCTTCTGAAACGGATGGAAAAAACGGGACAGCTTATGCCTGCACCGGATGGAAGCGGCTATGTGATCAGAAAATAGCAGCCCCTTCCTTTGACGGGAATCCTGCGAAAAATTCGTGAAAAAACGATTGACAAAATATGAATCAGATAGTATGATAAATAAATAGAGATTTATCGCTTTTCAACGGTAACAGGGCAAAGAAAAGTGAAAATGACAAAATCGGAACCGGATGGTCTGCCGATCGTCCGGCCATCGCTTGGTGATATCCGGCTGCGGCCGGAGCGGGCGAATGTATGAAAGGAAGGCTATATGATGAAGAAAACGGTGAAATCCGTAACGGCGGTTTTACTGGCTGCTGTGATGATGACTGGTGTTATGGCTGGCTGCAACGGAGGCGGAGACGATCCCAAAGTCCTCAAGATCGGTTGTATGGGCCCAATCACCGGAGAGAACGCATCTTACGGCACCTCTGTCCGCAACGGTGCACAGATCGCGGTTGATGAAATCAACGCGGCCGGCGGCGTCAACGGCATGACGCTGGAGCTGGTTTTTGCAGACGACGAGGCAAGCCCCGAAAAGGCGAAAAACGCATTCAGCTCCCTGATGGACGAAGGAATCGACGTAATGCTCGGTGCGACTACGACAGATGCCACCATTGCGCTTGGTGAACTGACTCAGCAGGAAAACATGCTGCAGGTGACGCCGAGCGGCTCCGGTCAGGACTGCACCAAGTATGACAATGCGTTCCGCATCTGCTTTACCGACCCGCTTCAGGGAACCACGATGGCGGAATATATCTACAACACGATGAAGAAGACCAAGGTTGCCATTATTTATGACAACTCCAACGATTACAGCAAAGGCATTACAGAAGCCTTCCGGCAGAAATTCACAGAGCTGGGCGGCCAGATCGTTCCGGATGCACAGTCGTTTGGAAAGGACGACGTGGACTTTACGGCGCAGCTGAACAATATCAAAAATTCCGATGCGGAAGCGATCTTCATTCCTGCTTACTATCAGAAGGTATCTGCGATTTTGCAGCAGGCGGACAAAGCCGGTCTGGATCTGCCGTTCTTCGGCTGCGACGGCTGGGACGGCGTGCTCAATCAGCTGGGAGATGACAAGGCTTTGGCAGAAGGCGCGATCTTCCTGACGCCGTTTGCGGCAAATGACCCGGACGAAGCGGTGCAGAAGTTTGTGAAAGCTTATCAGGATGCAAATGACGGCGCAACACCGGACCAGTTTGCCGCAGATGCCTATGACGGCGTTTATGTCATTGTTGAAGCACTGAAAAAAGCAAATGTCACCGACAGCACCAAGATTGACAACGACGCGCTGATCCAAGCGATGACCCAAATTTCTGTAAAAGGCCTGACAGGCGATATGACTTTTGACGCATCGGGCGAACCGAATAAATCCGCAAAGATCATTGAGGTCGTAAACGGCGAGTATACGGTCAGAAAGTAAGACGCGCCCTTTGAACAGGACTCCGCGGTTGGTAAAAGGGACTTTGCTTGCAAAGTCCCTTTTCCTGTTTTTTCGCGGAGGATTCGTTTTAAACCGGCAAAAGCAGCCCTGGCAGTATGGCGGCAAGGCGGTTTTTGCCAGTTTAAAACGCCGCGGTGCAGCATCGGCCGCGTGAAAACGCAACGGCAAGGGAAGAAAGGATTGGTCAACCATATGGAAAATTTCCTGACACAGCTGATCGGCGGATTGAATGTCGGCAGCATTTACGCTTTGATTGCGCTGGGATATACCATGGTTTACGGCATTGCAAAAATGCTCAACTTTGCGCATGGTGATATTATTATGGTGGGGGCTTATACGATTTTTGTCGCTGTCAGCTCTGCGCATGTGCCTCCTTATTTGGCAATATTGATTGGCATCATTGTCTGTGCCGTGTTTGGCGTGGTGATTGAAAAGATTGCCTATAAGCCGCTGCGGAACACCTCATCTCTGACGGTGCTGATCACGGCCATCGGCGTCAGCTACCTGCTGCAGAATCTTAGCCTGCTGATCTTCGGGGAACAGGAAAAAAGCATGCCTGCCCTGTTTCATTTTGACGGACTGATGTTCGGAAGCGTACGCGTCCCCGGCGAAACCATTATTACCCTTGCGGCGACAGTTGTGATCATGATCGCCCTGACTCTTTTTATCAACAAAACCAAGGCGGGAAAAGCCATGCTGGCAGTTTCGGAGGATAAGGGCGCGGCGGAGCTGATGGGGATCAATGTCAACCGCACCATATCCCTGACCTTCGCAATTGGGTCTGCATTGGCAGCGGTAGCGGGCGCGCTGTATGCCAGCTCTTATGTCTATATCAAGCCGACAATGGGCGCAATGACCGGCATCAAGGCGTTTATCGCCGCGGTTCTCGGCGGCATCGGCAGCATACCGGGCGCCATGTTCGGTGGGCTTGTGCTGGGAATTGTGGAAAATCTGTCAAAAGCATATATCTCTACTCAGATTTCGGATGCGATCGTATTCGGGATTTTGATCCTTGTTCTGCTGATTCGTCCGACCGGACTGCTGGGGAAAAAGCGGATCGAAAAGGTATGACGGCGATGTGCATACAGGAAAAAAGTCAGCGGAAAGGACGGGTTCGCCTGGTTGTATGGGCGGAGAGTATCATATGAAAAAGCTACTGAACAAGAAAAATCTGTTTTATTTGATTTTGACGGTCGTGGTCTGGGGCGTGCTGTTCGCTCTGTCTGAAGGAAGGGTCTTGTCCTATCAGATGCGGAACATGCTGGTCCCGATCGGCGTCAATATCATTCTTGCGGTTTCGCTTAACCTGATCGTTGGTTTTCTGGGTGAGCTTGCACTGGGCCATGCCGGTTTCATGGCGGTCGGCGCTTATGCCGGATGTCTTTTGATCAAAACCATGAGCGGGCTTCCGCCAATGCTGGCGCTGGTCATCGGGATGCTGGCCGGCGGACTGGCTGCCGCAGCGATCGGTTTTGTCATCGGTCTGCCGGTGCTTCGTCTGCGAGGCGACTATGTGGCGATCGTGACCCTGGCGTTCGGCCAGATCATTGTAACGCTGCTGACCAATATGAAGGTGACCGGCGGCGCTTCGGGGTTAAAAGAGATTCCGATGGAAGCAAACTTTACCATTGTGTATATTGTGATGGTTGTGACGGTGCTGATTATTGCGACGCTGGCAAATTCCAGACACGGACGCGCCATATCGGCGATTCGGGAAAACGAGGTGGCTGCGCGGTCAATCGGGATCAATATCACCTATTACAAGATGCTGGCCTTTGTCATTTCCGCCTTTTTTGCAGGGATCGCGGGCGTGCTTTACGGAAGCAACCTTGGCATTTTGATACCGCGCTCTTTCGACTACAACAAATCCATTGAGATTCTGGTATTTGTTGTACTGGGCGGTATGGGCAGTCTCCCCGGCTCCGTTATTGCGGCAACGATCCTTACCCTGCTGCCGGAGCTGCTGCGGGAGTTCAGCGACTACCGGATGCTGGCTTACTCCATCGTGCTGATCGCTATGATGCTGCTCAATGCGTCTCCGCGGTTTGAAAGCGTTAAGGCAAAGCTCAACTGGCGCAGACTCTGGGCGCTGCTGAAGCAAAAACTTGAGAAAAAGCCGAATAAGGCATAGACCGCAGAAAGGAAAGGTCACAGAGCTATGGCGTTGTTAGAGGTTAAAAATTTAGGGATATCCTTTGGCGGACTTCGCGCCGTGGATGACTTTAACATATCGGTGGAGCACAGGCAGCTGTACGGCCTGATCGGCCCGAACGGCGCGGGAAAGACCACGGTCTTTAATCTGCTGACAGGCGTTTATAAGCCGACCCGTGGGACGTTTTCGCTGGACGGGGTCGTTTTGACAGGGAAATCTCCGATCGAGATCAGCCGCGCAGGAATTGCGCGTACCTTTCAAAACATCAGGCTGTTTAAAAACATGACGGTGCTGGATAATGTCAAAACAGGACTGCATAATCATCAGAAATACACGGCAATAGAAGGCATTTTTCGACTCCCCCGCTATTTTAAAGAGGAAGCGGGCATGGACGAACAGGCAATGGATCTGCTGCATGTGTTTGGACTGGATGAAAAAGCAGATCATCTGGCCTGTAATCTGCCCTATGGGGAGCAGCGGAAGCTGGAGATTGCCCGCGCACTTGCAACAGACCCTAAGCTGTTGCTGCTGGATGAACCTGCGGCAGGAATGAACCCGAATGAAACAGCGGAACTGATGGAAACCATCCGCTTCGTCCGCGATCGGTTCGGGATTGCCATTTTGCTGATAGAGCATGACATGCGGCTGGTCGCGGGAATTTGTGAACAGCTGACGGTTTTGAATTTTGGAACGGAGCTGGCACATGGCGAGGTAGACGAGGTGTTAAAAGACCCCAAGGTGATCACTGCTTATTTGGGAGAATAATCGGCGCAGAAGTGTGACCGCGGGGCTGTCAGGCTGCCCGAGGCAAAACGTCTGAACGCGGATTGGAGCCGCGTCCTCACGCGGTCGGCGGACAGAAGCAGAAGTATGACGTGTGACCGC
>CALXBC010000044.1 GCA_944386455.1 uncultured Clostridia bacterium
AGGGATTGCCGATATGCCATGTCCTGTGTTATACTATTACTCATGAAGGATATGGTCTCCTCTCGTCTAGTTGTTGTGTCGTAACTTAACTATAACCGATGAGGCCTTATTCTTCATCCTTTTTTTACTCTACCTGTCCAATATCTATTGTAACCCTACAATTTTGCGATAATAAACAGGATTGTCCCTTGACAAAACGAAAATAGTTTGTTATAATTTCTAAGATATCCTTGCTCTGTGCAGCAGACACAGGGCCAACAGACCAAAAGGAGGTGCTTTATATGGCAAGAGAAAGCGCTAAATATGAGTCCGTTATCGTACTGAGCACAACGCTTGGTGAGGACGGCATCAAAGCTATGGTGGAAAAGGTAAGCAACCTGATTTCCCAGAACGGTACTCTGGATTCGGTGGACGAATGGGGCAAGCGCCGGCTTGCATATCCGATCAACGACGAGACTGAGGGCTACTATGTATTGTTTGACTTTACATCTGCTCCTGCATTCCCGGCGGAATTGGATCGTGTCTACAAAATTACAGAGGGCATTTTGCGCACGCTGATTGTTGCGAAAGAAGACTGAGCGGGAGGGAACGGATTATGCTGAACAGGGCGGTTTTGATGGGGCGGCTGACAAGAGATCCGGAGCTGCGCCAAACCCCGAATAATGTATCCGTAGTGACCTTTACGCTGGCGGTAGACCGCAATTATCAGGCGGACAAGAACAACAGGCAGGCGGATTTCATCAATATTGTGGCATGGCGTCACACGGCGGAATTCGTTGCCAAATATTTCAGCAAGGGACAATTGGTCGCAGTGGAGGGCAGCATTCAGACCCGGAACTATCAGGATAAAGACGGAAACAACCGGACGGCTTTTGAGGTAGTGGCCGATCAGGTGTATTTCGCTGAAAAGAAAAACGCGGGTGCTGCACAGAATACCGACTTTATCCCTCCGCCGTTTGAGGAGCCTGCCAAAGGCAGCAGCTTTTCGGTGGGAGACCTTGGCGATTTTGAGGAATTTGATGCTGATGACAGTGATTTACCGTTTTGATTGGAAAAGGAGGTAAGCGAGAATGGAAAACAAAGAGGTCAGAGAACCCAGAGTGAACCGCGGACCCAAAAAGTCCCGCAGAAAGGTTTGCTCGTTCTGCGTAGATAAAACGAAAAAGATCGATTATAAGGATATCGAAAAGCTGAAGAGAGGAAAATATATTTCCGAGCGGGCAAAGATTGTTCCGAGACGTGTGACCGGAACCTGTGCCTATCATCAGCGCCAGCTGACTGTGGCGATCAAGCGCGCCCGTCATTTGGCTTTGATTCCGTATGTGAGCGACTAATATAACGCTCGTTTAATCAAAAAGGATATCAGCAAAAAGGCGGAGCTTTCGGGCAACGCCTTTTTTGTATAGGACAGACGGGCAGCGACCGAACCGGTCCGCCGGAAGGAAGGATCATTGCTTATGCGGCTGAAACTGATTGCCTGTAAGGCACTGTGCAGGGAAATATCTTATTTGTCTGCATTATCGCAAAACAATATTGACATTACGTTTATCAGACAGGGTTTCCATAACGCGCCGGATGTCTTGAGACGGAATTTACAGCAGGAAATTGACGCGGTGGAGTCAGGTCGGGATCCTCATACCAACGAGCTGGGAGGAAACGGAGACGTTTTATCACCTTATAATGACGATGATTTCGATGCGATTCTGATTGGATATGGACTTTGCTCCAACGGAATCGCCGGAATCCACAGCGCCGGACATCCGCTGGTGATTCCGCGGGGGCATGACTGCATCACTTTTTTCCTTGGCTCAAAGGAACGCTATCTGGAATATTTTCAGAAGCTTCCGGGATGTTTCTGGTATACGTCCAGCTGGATCGACAATGCGGATATGCCCTGCGAAAAGCAGAATCAAAGGCTGCGGGAATATTATCAGGAAAAAGGCTACGATGCGGAAGATCTGGAATTCTTTTTGGAAAGTATGAATGGATGGACCAGAAATTATCATCATGCTGCTTATATCAAAATGCCGTTCTTTGACAAGGAGGAGCATCAGCAGTTCACAAAGGATGCCGCTGCCTTTTATCATTGGGATTATACACTGCTGGATGGGGATTTGTCCCTGCTGAAGCGTTTTTTGGACGGCGACTGGGCGCCGGAAGACTTTTTGGTTGTACCGCCCGGGTGCAGCGTGGCTGCATCTAATGATTCTGGAATCATTACCTGTGTGGAGGAGCCTGCAGTGCCCCCGGAAAAGGAGCGGGAAGAATGAAAATTTTAC
Organism: uncultured Clostridia bacterium; assembly: GCA_944386455.1. Classification (GTDB taxonomy): domain Bacteria; phylum Bacillota; class Clostridia; order Oscillospirales; family Ruminococcaceae; genus HGM13222. The sequence goes on from CALXBC010000044.1 coordinate 2,280, forward strand.
TGGCACCGGATTCTTTTAAAGAAAGCATGACCGCGGTGGAAGCCGCTGAAGCAATGGAGCGCGGCGTACGCCGCATATATCCCGACGCCGAATGTGTAAAGCTGCCTTTTGCGGATGGGGGCGAGGGAACAGCAGAATGCCTTGTGATGATGACCGGCGGGGAGATGAAAACCGCTGCTGTGACCGGACCGCTTGGAGAGACAGTGCATGCCTGTTATGGGATTATCAACGGGGATACTGCGGTTATCGAAACTGCAGAATGCTGTGGGCTTCCAATCACGCCGCCCGACCGGCGTGATCCGCGTATTACCACATCCTATGGCGTCGGAGAACTGATCTTTCATGTTATGGAGCAGGGCATACACAAGCTGATCGTGGGTCTGGGCGGTAGTGCGACCAATGACGGCGGGGCCGGAATGCTTGCAGCCTTGGGTGCTGTATTTACTGATGCGAAAGGCCGCTCTTTTGTCCCGGCCGGCGGAAGTCTGGGAGAGATTGCAGGGATTTCTTTCGGCGGACTGGACTCTCGTCTGAAAGAATTGCAGATCACGATCGCATCTGATGTGACGAATCCATTGACCGGGCGGAATGGTGCGTCTTATGTATATGCGCGCCAGAAGGGTGCGGATGACGCTATGATACCTGTCTTGGAGGATGGAATGCGGCACTATGCTGCTCTTCTGGAGCAGCATTTTGGAAAAACCATTGCCGAAATTCCGGGAGCTGGTGCGGCTGGCGGGCTTGGGGCAGCATTCTTTGCCTGTCTCGGCGCACATATGGAAAGCGGCGTGGAATTGCTGCTCCGCCTGTCGGGAATGGCGGAAAAACTGGCAGGAGCGGATTATGTGTTTACCGGAGAGGGCAGTGTGGATGCACAGTCTGCCATGGGGAAAACGCCTTGCGGGATTGCACGGCTGGCATCGACGAAAGGAGTTCCCACAATTATATTTGCAGGCCGGGTCGGAGATGGGCTGGAACCGCTGTATCAGATAGGAGTCAACGGTGCAATCGCTATTACTCCGCCGGGGCAGCCTTTGGAAGAAGCACTGAAAAACGGTGCAGTCAATATGGAAAATGCAGTGGCAGGCTGGCTGGAGAAGAGCCAGAGCCAAGTCAGATGAGAAATTGCATGTTTTACAGAAATCGTTTATACAGTAAAATTTCGGTTTCAGAATATATGAAGAAAAGTTGGGGTTTGCATGGTAAAATACTTGTAATTTGGGGCGCGGTATGCTAATATAATACTATGTGAAACTTGGATTGGAGTGGTAGGGATGGAACTGAAAAAATGTCCTGTCTGCGGTGCCAACAACAGCAATTTGGCAAAGTTCTGCTATGCCTGTGGCGCTGATTTGCGGGATGAGAAGGAACAGGAAGCTGTTCAGGGCACACAGACAATAGATAACAATGCAGAAGCTGTCCCTCAGAAAACGGCGCCGAGTGGTGGAAGCCAGTATCAGACTCCGCCACAGCAGCCATCTGCTCCAATGAGCGGACAGGTCCCGCCGGCTGCGTCTTCTTATCAGCAGCCGGGCGGATATCAAATGCCGCCGCAAAGTCCTTACGGATACCAGGTCCCGCCGCAGGCACCATACCAGCCTTATCAAATGCCGCCGCAGGGAAATTATTACGGGCAGCCGTATCAGCCCTATCCCGGAGCGCCTTATGTTCCATTGGGCTACAAACAAAAAAGCAAAATTGCGGCAGGCGTGCTGGGGATTCTGCTTGGCACTTTTGGTGTACATAACTTTTATCTGGGCTATACCGGAAAAGCCGTCGCCCAGCTGCTGATCACGCTGCTGACCTGCTTCATGGGGGCATTTGTCTCTATGATATGGGGTGTCGTGGAAGGAATTATGATTCTGTGCGGCGGTATCAATACCGACGGGCACAACGTCCCGCTGTCAGACTAAACGGGGCGCCAGTATAAATTTTTATAGGGAAGATGAGGGAGCAAAACAGATGTTCAAAGACATGATGGATACCATTGGATTTGTAAAAGCGGCGGATGCTGAGGTCGGCGCGGCGATGGAAAAGGAACTGTTCCGTCAGCGCCGTAATCTGGAGTTGATCGCAAGCGAAAATATCGTTTCACCTGCGGTAATGGCTGCGATGGGAAGCGTACTGACCAATAAATATGCAGAGGGTTATCCCGGCAAGCGCTATTACGGCGGCTGCGAATATGTGGATGTGGTGGAAAATATCGCGATCGAACGTGCGAAACAGCTGTTCGGGGCGGAGCATGTGAACGTACAGCCGCATTCCGGAGCGCAGGCAAATACAGCGGTTTATTTTGCACTGCTGGAACCGGGAGATACTGTGCTGGGCATGAATCTTGCACACGGCGGTCATTTGACCCACGGCTCTCCGGTCAATATTTCGGGAAAATACTATCATTTTGTGCCTTATGGCGTCGATGACGAGACCGGTCGGATCGATTACGACAAAGTGATGACACTGGCAAAGGAGAACAAACCAAAGCTGATCGTTGCGGGTGCAAGTGCCTATCCCCGTGCAATCGACTTTGAAAAGCTTGGCGAAATTGCAAAAGAGGTCGGTGCCTATTTGATGGTCGACATGGCGCACATCGCAGGGCTGGTTGCAGCGGGACTGCATCAGTCACCGGTACCTTATGCGGACGTGGTCACTACAACAACGCACAAAACGCTGCGCGGGCCGCGCGGCGGCATGATCATGTGCAAGGAAAAGCTTGGTGCAAAAATCAACAAAGCCGTGTTTCCCGGAACACAGGGCGGACCGCTGATGCATACCATCGCGGCCAAAGCTGTCTGTTTCGGAGAGGCGCTTAAGCCGGAGTTTAAGGCGTATCAGCAAACCATTGTCGACAATGCACAGGCCCTGGCAAAAGGACTGACGGCGCGCGGTTTCCAGCTGGTTTCCGGCGGCACGGACAATCACCTGATGCTGGTTGACCTGAGAAGCTTTGACCTGACAGGAAAAGAACTGGAAAAGCGTCTGGATGACGTTTATATTACAGCGAATAAAAATGCAATTCCAAATGATCCGCAGAGCCCGTTTGTAACCAGCGGGGTGCGTATCGGAACACCTGCGGTTACCAGCCGGGGGCTGCAGCCGGGGGATATGGATCAAATTGCCCAATTCATTTATCTGACCGCCTCGGACTTTGAAAACAGCAGGGAAGAAGTCCGCGCGGGTGTGGAAGCACTCTGCAAAAAGTATCCGCTTTACGAATAAGAAAAGGGGGAAGTGCCGCCGCCGTATGCGGCGGCAGTTTTGTTTATGGCATCATTTACAGGAACAATTATGGCGGAAACTCTGGGAATGCGGACAGGCCTGGATGTGATGACGCCTGCACACATCAATTATGAAGGAGAACCGCCTTACCGCGTGGTTTATCTGCTGCATGGGCTGTCGGATAATCATACCTGCTGGAGAGATAATACCCAGCTGGCACGCTTTGCGGATGAATATCATGTGATTTTCATCTGTCCGGAGGTTCAGCGGAGCTTTTATGCAGATATGAAACACGGTCCGAAATATTTTACCTATATTACGGAGGAGTTGCCGCAAATTTGTCAGCGTTTATTTCATATACCTGCGGACAGAGAGCATACTTTTGTGATGGGCTTGTCCATGGGCGGATACGGCGCTTTGAAATGTGCGCTGACCAAACCGGAACAATATGCCGGCTGCGGCGTTTTTTCGGCTGCATGTGATTTGGAGCAGATCATTAAGGAGTCGTTGCCGGTGCTTAAAGAGGAAATTCAGGGGATCACGGGAATGGATCTGCGGATCGCACCGGAAAATGATGTTTTTCTGTTGGCAAAGAAATGCAGTCAAAGCCCTGTCAAGCCGCGGATTTATATGACCTGCGGAACAGAGGATCATATTCATGACATGAGTGTAAAGTTTCGGGATTATATGCAGAAGCTGGACTTTGACTATACTTATGAGGAATGGCAGGGAGCGCATGACTGGTATTTCTGGAATGATTCCCTGCGGCGCGCACTGGCACATTTGCTGCCAGACCTGCAAAAATAGTCATCTGCTGGAAGCGGGAACTTCCAGAAATTAAAGGAAAGGAACGATACTGGCATAAAGGACATTTTTGGCTGATGTGCGAGTTCTGTATCGTTTGGTATTGCTATGGGAAATCCTTTGGCAGACCGAGTCCGGCCGTCAAAGCTGGAAGAGGTTGTCGGACAAAAGCATATTTTGGGCGAAGGAAAGCTGCTGTCTAAGGTCGTGGCGTCAGGCAGCATCCCCAATCTGATTTTTTATGGGCCGTCCGGTGTCGGAAAAACCACGGTTGCCCGCATACTGGCGGAGTCAGCCCATAAGCGTCTGCATAAGCTGAATGGAACAAATGCATCCATTTCTGACATCAAGGATATCGTGAAAGAACTGGATACCATGCTGGGATATAACGGTGTCCTGCTCTATTTGGATGAAATCCAGTATCTGAACAAGAAACAGCAGCAGTCTCTGCTGGAATACATTGAAAACGGCCAGATTACTTTGATTGCATCCACAACAGAAAATCCCTATTTTTATATTTATAATGCGATCCTGAGCCGCTGCACGGTGATTGAGTTCAAACCGGTGGAGCCGGCGGAAGTGGAAAAGGCACTATATCGTGCGACGGGGATTCTGGAACAGGAATATGGCTGTAAAATTCAAATGGCTGATGGTGTGATGGAGCATATTGCCCGGGGCTGCGGAGGGGATGTCCGCAAATCTCTTAATACACTGGAGCTTTGTTGTCTGTCCGCAGAGGTGTCGGGAGACAGCCGTTTGATCAGCATGGAGCTTGCAAGGCAGCTGACGCAAAAAAGCGCCATGAAATACGACCGCGACGGGGATGAGCATTACGACATCATCTCGGCGTTTCAGAAGTCTATCCGCGGGTCAGATCCAGACGCAGGGCTGCATTATCTGGCGCGGCTGCTGGAAGCGGGAGACCTGATTTCACCCTGCCGCCGTCTGCTTGTGATTGCAAGTGAGGATATCGGCCTTGCCTATCCGCAGGCTGCGGCTATTGTGAAAGCATGTGTGGACAGCGCAATGCAGCTCGGTTTGCCGGAAGCAAGGCTGCCGCTGGCTGAGGCAGTCCTGCTGCTGGCGACAGCTCCGAAATCCAATACTGTGATTGAATCAATTGACGCTGCATTGGCTGATATCCGTTCCGGGAATGCAGGGGACATTCCTGTCCATTTGAAGGACAGCCATTATGGCGGCGCAGCTAAAATGGGCCGTGGAACAGATTATAAATATGCGCACCTGTTCCCAAACAATTATGTGCAGCAGCAGTATCTGCCGGACAATATAAAAGACCATGTATATTATCATTATGGATCAAATAAAAATGAACAGGCCGCCAAAAAGTATTGGGATGCGGTGAAAGGAAAAAACAGTTCAGAATGAAAAAAAATTCTGTCTAAAAGGATGAAACCTTGTACGCAGAAAAGAGGAAACATCACTGTTATAGGAGAACCGGGAGACCAAAAAGGAGCAGCTTTGCTGCTCCTTTTTGGTGTTTTAAACGAGAAGAGAAACGGTACGATTTCGTCAATACCAGTCATGCTTTTCTCCTCTGTCCAAAGCATTGATACGGCTCATTTCTTCCTCAGTCAATTCAAATCCAAACAAGTCGAGGTTTTCCCGGATGTGGTCGGGATTGCTGGAGCCGGGGATCACCACAACGCCTTTTTGCAGGTTCCACCGGAGAATCACCTGAGCCGACGTTACACCATGATTCCTGGCGATTGCCGAAATCGTTGCATCGCCGAGCAGCTCCGCCGTATGCCCTCGTCCGCCGAATGGGTACCAGCCCTGCACCACAATGCCCTTTTCCTGAATAAAGGGAATGACGTCGTTTTCCTGATAATAAGGATGAATCTCATTCTGCACCAACGCAGGCATAATCGTTACCTGGGGCAAAAACTCTGTCAGCTCCTCCACATACCAGTTGGAAAGACCGATGGAACGGATTTTTCCCTCTTGCACCGCCTGTTCCATCGCTTTATACGCTTTGACATCATGATCTCCGGGATGATGGAGCAGCATCATATCAATATACTCGATATCAAGCTTTTCCAGCGCTTCCCCAATCGCTTCCTCCGCGTTGGCGAATTGGTTGGGATAGAGCTTGGTGATGACGAAAATATCTTCTCTGGGCACATCGGAGTCCCGTACTGCCCGGCCGACTGCCGCTTCATTTCCATAGATATGGGCGGTGTCGATGAGCCGTCCTCCAGCCTCCAGCAACGCCGTGACCGAATTGTAGCATTCTTCATCGGAAAGACTGTAGGTGCCAAGGCCCATGATCGGCATTTCATAGCCGCTGTTGAGCATGACCGTCCTGCTTTCAAAATCAAAGACAGCAGCGGACGCTTCTCCTCCGGAATTTTCGCCTGCAGAAGATGAGTTGTCTGTTGGCGCGGTCGCAGAGGAAGAAAGATCGTTTTCCGGTTGAGAAGAATTGGCAGAACGGTTATTACATCCCGCCAGGCAGCTAATCAGCAAAAGTCCTAAAATGAAAGCCGAACTCCGTTTTTGTTTCTTAGATTGTTTTCCTCTCATTTTTCCTTTTTTCCTCCACTCTCGTAATATTTTTGAAAAACCAGATCATGTTTTCGGCGAGGTCATCCATAGTGGCAAGGCCTTCTTGGTCATTTAAGACATCGCCCGGCATCTGACCATAAACCATATTCCAATAGGTGCTTCCCACAACAAACATTTCGTGATTGAGAAAAAAGTGGTTCATCGCATCCACGGCGTTCAGTGCACCGCCCCTGCGTGCCGTTACAAAACAGGCGCCTGCTTTATGTTTCAAAAGTCCGGGATTCATATCGCACACAACGGCCGCCCGTTCCAAAAAGGCCTGCATGTTGGCGGATATGTTCGCAGAATAGACGGGAGAGCCGAGCAAAATTCCATCAGCTGCTTTCATTTTTTCAAATATGGTTTGGAAACCGTCTTGTCTATGAACGCAGTTTTCTTTGCCGCCGCAGGCAAAGCATGCCCTGCAAGGCTGAATGATGTTATCTGCCAATTGCACGGCTTCTGTTTCGATGCCGGCGGCATGTAGCTTTTCCAATATTCGGCCAATTAAAATGTCTGTATTTCCGCTTTTTCTTGCACTGCCATTAATTGCTACAACTTTCATTTTGCTCCATCTCCCTTCTTTTTGTAAAAATGAAGGCGTTTTCAGGAAAACACTGCCCCCCCTGAAAACGCCTGCCGCATATTCGGAGCTGGTTCGTTTGTGTTACCGATACGCTTTTTCAAAAATACCTGCGCACTCCTCATCGGACATCGGACAGGGGTTGGCCAAAAACAGGCCGCCCATTGTCTCCCGTGCATTGACGGCCAGCGTCATACATTCATCAGCCGTGATACCATAATCGCTCATCTTCAGATTGTCTACGCCGCAGTCCTTTTGCAGCTGTGTCAGCGCAGTAAGAAAATCTTCGGGTTTATCAGCATCCGAAATCCCCATCACCTTCGCCATTTTGATAAACTGCTCGTCGCAGGCGTGGCGCTCAATGAAGTACCGGGCAAATTCCACCGAGATCATAATCAATCCGGCACCGTGAGGCAGATTGTTATGATAGGCGCTCATGGCATGTTCCATAGAATGCTGTGCCGTCGTGGAAGTCAACTGCATACTGATACCGGCCATGGTGCTGCCATAGGCGATGTGCTCTCTTGCCTCGAGATCGCTGCCATCCTTGACAGCACGGGGGAGGTATTTGGCTATATTCTCTATAGCAGACAACGCAATGGTTTCGCTCAAAATGTTGACGCCATTGGACATCATTACTTCCGTGTTGTGGAACAATGCGTCAAAGCCCTGATAGGACGTGTATTTGGCGGGGACAGTTTTCATCAGCTCTGGGTCTACAACAGCGAGGACGGGTGTCAGCTCCGGGTAGCCAAAACCGATTTTTTCTTTGGTTTCCAGGTTGGAAATCACGCCCCAGCAGTTGACTTCAGAGCCTGTACCGGCTGTCAGGGTAATGGAGACAATCGGCAGGCCGGGATGAACAAGGGGCTGCCCCTTCCCGGTGCCGCCGTTTACATAGTCCCACAGATCGCCGGGATTGGTGGCCATGGCCGCCACGGCGACAGCGGAATCCAGCACGGCTCCGCCGCCAAGCGCTACGATGAAATCACAGCCGTTATTTTTTGCAAAGGCCGCGCCTTCCATCACCATTTCCTTGACGGGGTTTTCCATTACCTTGGCAAATTCCGCCGCTTCAACACCTGCTTTATGAAGCTGCTCCAACGTGCGGTCATAGGCTCCGCTCACCTTTGCGGATTTGCCGCCGGACATTAAAAGCAGCGCCTTTTTCCCGGGCATGGGCTGGTTGCCCAGTTCGTTCAGCTTTCCGCTGCCGAACAGGATTCTGGTGGGGTTGTTGAAATCAAAGTTCATGTTCATAAGAAAATCTCCTTTTCTGTTAGTTGATTATTTGCGGTTGCTTAGCACATCCGCCTCGTACCGCTGTACTTCTTCAAACCAGGTGGCATCACCTGCGACACCGCATTCCTCGCAATAGCGGTTCCACACATCGCCAAACGGCAGCATTTTCAGTTCCTCCTGCAGTACCATCAGTTCTGTGAAGCGGCCTTCATTCTGTAACTTTTGCAGCCTTTCATGAGGTGTACACAGGGCACTGAGCAGGGCTTTCTGCCAGCTGCGAAAGCCCACCACCCAGGCAGCAATCCGGTTGATGCTGGCGTCGAAAAAGTCCAGTGCCATATGGCAGCGATCCAGCGCACCGCAGCGTACAATCTCCTTGGCCATCTCCCGAATTTCATCCTCCAGAAGCACCACATGGTCGGAATCCCAGCGCACACCGCGGGTAATATGGAACGCGATTTCCGGGAAAAAGCACAGCAGCGCGGGAATCTTGTCTGATACCACCTCGGTGGGATGGTAATGCCCATTATCCATCAAGGGCAGGCATTTGTTCTTGTGCTCCGCCGCAAAGTTCAGCGTAAATTCCGCCGACCCTACCGTATAGGCCTCCACGCCGATCCCGAACACCTTGGATTCCACGCACGGCTTTACCTGGTCAAACGCATAGGGCTCGGATAAGATCTGCTCAATGGCAGCCTTATACCGCATTCGCGGTCCCATACGGTCGGCCGGGATATCCTTGTACCCATCTCCCGTCCAGATGTTCATCACGCAAGGCATTCCCGTTTCCTGCGCGAAATATCGTGCAATGCGGATACAGGCCTTTCCATGCTCAATCCAGAAGCCGCGCACGTTCTCGTCGGGGCTCGACAGGGTCAGCCCATCCTTCTGCATCGGGTGGGAAAAGAAAGTGGGGTTGAAATCAATCCCTAATCCTCTTTCTTTGGCAAAATCCACCCACTTTTGAAAATGCTTCGGTTCCAGCTTGTCCCGATCCACTTTTTCGCCTGGCTCAAAGATGGCATAGCTTGCGTGCAGATTCAGTTTCTTTTTTCCAGGGCACAAGGTCATCGCCTTGTCCATGTCCGCCATCAGCTGTTCGGGTGTTCTGGCTCTTCCGGGATAGTTGCCAGTCGTCTGTATGCCGCCGCTTCCCAAAGGCCCATCCTGATCAAAGCCGACCACATCGTCCCCCTGCCAGCAGTGCAGGGATACCGGGATATTCTTTAAGATTTGAATCGCCCGATCGGTATCCACTCCCCAGCCGGAAAACATCGTTTTTGCACTTTCGTACCTGCTCATCTTATTTTCCTCCTATTTCCTCCACTTTTCGCTTTTTATGGTGTAAATTAAATAGTCAAGACAGTCAATCTGCTTTTGGCCTGTCCGCACCGTGCCCAGCAGCGCCTTTCGGTAGCTTATGAGGATGGGCAGCATCCCCCAAAAATCCCCTTTTTCCACCAAAGCCATGCATTCCCTGGTGGTTTTTGCGTCACAGCCAGCGTCCATAAGGTTCTGATAGATCAGAGTCAGCGTATCGGATGCTTCTGCCATTTGTCTGCACCTCCTACGCTTTTATTATAGGAGGAAACTTAAGATATGTCTAATACTTATATTTTATATTATGATATTCTTGACAGGAATATCATAATAGGATATACTTAATGCAGGAACAATACGGGGGAGAATATCGATGGAGATTCGTGTTTTGCGCTATTTTTTGGAAATTGCAAGAACCGGCAACATGTCACGGGCCGCAGAAACGCTGCATGTCTCTCAGCCCACGTTATCGAAACAAATGAAGGACTTGGAGCAGGAGCTTGGAAGAAAGCTGTTCCGCCGTGGCAGCACCAGCCTCAGCTTGACGGACGAGGGAATGCTTTTACGAAAACGGGCGGAGGATATCCTGGACATGGTGGACAAGACGACGGATGAATTTAAGGCTTTGGATGACATTACGGGCGGTGAAGTACAGATTGGATGTGCAGAATCTTACCAAATCAAACATCTGGCGCAGACAATCCTGGCGTTCAAGAAAAAATATCCGTTGTTCCGCTACCATCTTACCAGCGGAAACACGGAGCAGGTCGCGGAGCGGTTGGATCGTGGACTGATTGATTTTGCAGTCATTGCCGAGCCGCCGAATCTTTCCAAATACAATTATTTGGAAGTGCCTGGGGTTGACCGTTGGGGCCTTGTGATAAAAAAGGACGATCCGCTTGCCGGAAAAGAATGCATCCGCGTTGATGATTTGGCCGGGCTCCCCTTGATCTGCTCAGCGCAGGGAATGAAATTCGACATTGCCCGGTGGTGCGGTGAAAAAGCAGATACTCTGAATCTCTCTGGCACGGTGAATCTGGCTTATAACGGTTCCGTCTTTGTAAAAGAAGGACTGGGGTACATGCTCATGTTTGACCGTTTGGTGGACACAAGCCCCAGCAGCGATCTGTGTTTCCGCCCGTTGGAGCCGATCCTGGAGACAAAAATGTATGTCATCTGGAAAAAGTACCAAGTATTTTCTCCGATTGCCGAATTATTGCTGGACGAACTGAAATTGAGGCTGTGTAAAAAGGATTAAAAAAGAAAGGCAGCGGATTTTCCGCCACCTTTCTTTTTTATATCATGAAAATCTCATTCCGTCCGTTTTGTGAAACTCAATTGCTTTAATACTGTCTATACAAGTTGGTTTTAGTCATCGCCTTTACAGGTTTGAATGACAGTGAGGGCAGAATCAGTGAAATTGATACAATTATTATCAACGGTCACCGTCAGATTTGCCGGTACTGCAGTTACAGAAAATGGAATGCTGAAAGAGATGGTCGATGCCTCATTGGGTGAAACAAAGGTGTGATGGGCAGTTCCACCTGGAAGAGATACGCCGTTGAGCTTTAGCTGAACAGTAACGGAGGCCGGAAGGCTTATTTTGCCATGGGTGGAGACTGTACTGTGGAACAATGCCTGATAGATGCCATCTTCTTCAATTTTAACGGTATTAGAACCAAACTGATGTGTAATGGAATTTCCTGAAACAACCACATTGTTGTTAAATGACAGTGTGTTTGCGTTGCAGCTGCATTGGCTGCCTGCAAATGTAGTGGCTAAAATATCGTTGCAGCAGCAGGCTCCGGTATCACCTCGGGGAATCACAAAATCAAATACGGCGGTGTTTTCATCACCGGAATTGCTCACTTGAGCAAAGGATCCAGGATCTCCCGTAGATACGGTTCCGACTCGAATGGTGGCAGCGTTTCCGGTAGCCCCGGTGGCACCGTCATTTCCGTCTGCGCCGTCAGAGCCAGAAGGTCCTGTCGGTCCCGTAGAGCCGTTTATTTATGCACAACATTAGATTTTCCTTTGTGTTGAATAGGCAAGCCGTTAGATTGCCTTGTTCTC
>CALXBC010000045.1 GCA_944386455.1 uncultured Clostridia bacterium
GATGCCCCCATTGCCGGCTGACTTCATTCATATCAAGGTCTGCAAACCAAATTTGCGCAAAACTCTTGACACTACCAGAGCCGATGATATATTTGCATAACACTGTCGTCACTGCTTCCAATAATCACGATGGAACCATCTTTCAATTCCAGCTTAAGAAAGGGACTGTTTTGCGGATCCAGATATAAACGGCAGTCATACATTCCCGTCAGCCGGAATTTTCCTTTGAGCAAATGCTCCATACTGGTTCCGACAATTTTGTGGTAGTCAGGAAGGGTATTCCAGAGTTCAACATCTGTAATGTCATCTGTTTTAGCCTGAAATGCAGTGCCGATATGCTCAATCAGCAGAGTGTTCTCGGTGAGGGCTGCACGAATCGGCGTGAATTCTTCCACCATGCACCAGCCGCCAATAAAAGGCAAGATCAGCAATATAACAGCAGAAAAAAACATCAGGATTTTTCCGGGCAGTTTAGCAATGTTCACAGATGTTCCGAGCCCAATGCGGTTGTTTACAATAAAGTGTCGGTCGTTGGGATTACAATAAAACATTCCATAAATCCAGTGTTTATCTTCGTCTTTGTATAGCAGTTTTCCACTGTCAGCGGTCAGTTGCTCCTGAGCGCGGCGGGTTGTAAACTCGGTACGGACAGCGGCTGCCAGCAATAGAAATGTATATATCAGCGTGATCAGCAACAGTGCGATTGGGTTTTCCAGTGTCAGCCAGAAACCAATGCTGAATAAAGCGGTCAGATAAGAAATCCAGAGCCAGCATTTAGACCACTGGTATCGGCGTATTCTTGTCAGGGCAATAGTGAGGTCGGTATTTTCATCCACCGATTCCATCCCCTGACGATAAATCAAACGATGGAGCAGACCAAATACTAATACCATCATAGCATTGCAGGCGTATCCCAGTATAGTCCACCACTTTGCTGCATTGTCCGGTTGAAACAGTGCAATGACGACAGGAATGAGACTAATGACAATCGGAGGGATAAACCACCCGGCGGACAGTTTTTTTAAAGGGGCAGATACCGGTTTGACCTCTGCGATTTTCATGTCTGCCCGTTCACTATACCAAAGATTTTCCTGTTTCAGCCTCCTGATTTTTTTATGGGCGGAGATATATAGAAAAATCGGTACAGCAATGACAAGGTCGAGCCATGTTAAAATACAGGTCATAAATATGGAAAAAGATGGAATTGCTGCTGACAGCAGTCCGAGCATCAATAAGATTGTCCCGCTCAGGAGCAGATTTTTTCGGTAACACTTGCAGATCCGGCCGATTCCTTTGTCCTGACGTGCTTCATAGGGAAGCGTTACGCCTAATATTATATTCTTTTTTGGTTTTGTTTCGTTTGCCAGCATAACATATATAATTGGCAGTACCGGCAGCATACAAAGCAGCATGATGATTTTGGAAACCATGAAATCTGTTCCGACCTTTCACAATTCAACTCAATGATTGTTTTAAATGATTGATATTTTATTGCCTTTAATTGTATGACTGATTATAATACAGATGATTCATAAAATCAAGCGGTATTATGGGAAATATTGTGGCTTTCGTACCAGAATCTTAAGGTTTCTGCATCTGATATGGTATTCTTATCTATTTACATTCTTTTCTGTTTCAGGTAAAATAAACTAGGAAAGATAGTAAGAAGAGAGGGAAACATTTGCTTTTTTCAAAACATCAGAAAGCGGACAAAGAACCATTTAATCAAATGTTTTCAGGCCGGGATTTAAGAATGCTGATCGGACCTCTGCTGATAGAGCAGCTTTTGTCTATCACTGTCGGAATGGCGGACAGCATCATGGTTTCCTCTGCGGGTGAAGCGGCGATCTCCGGCGTTTCACTGGTTGATATGATTAATGTGCTGATCATCAATATTTTTACGGCGCTGGCAACCGGCGGCGCAGTCGTTTCATCTCAGCTGCTGGGTGCCGGAAAAAAGGAGCGGGCATGTAAATCCGCTGTGCAGCTTTTAGAGATCTCCCTTTCCTTTTCTGTAGTGATCATGCTTTTCACGCTGGCGCTCCGTTATCAGATCCTGCGCCTGTTTTTTGGTGCGATCGAAGATGATGTGATGCAGAACGCACTGACATATTTTTGGATTTCATCCTTGTCTTATCCGTTTGTTGCGCTTTATAATTCCTGTGCAGCCCTGTTCCGTTCCATGGGAAATTCTAAAGTATCTATGCTCACTTCGGCAGGAATGAATGTCATTAATATTGCCGGCAACGCGGTTTTTGTCTATCTTTTTCATATGGGGGCAGCAGGTGTTGCGACAGCATCTCTGATTTCACGCGCTGCAGCTGCGGTCGTGATGCTGGCGCTGCTTTGCCGGCCACGCCATGATATTCATTTGGAACTGAGAGCAGGGCTTCGTCCCAATTTTTCCATGATGAAGGAGATTTTGCGCATTGGCATTCCGAATTCTCTGGAAAACAGCCTGTTTCAACTGGGGAGAGTAATGGTTGTCGGCATCATATCTGTCTTTGGTACGGTGCAGATCGCTGCAAATGCCGTTGCAAATACCATGGATTCTTTTGGGTGTATTCCCGGGCAGGCACTGAATCTTGCCATCATTACAGTAGTGGGGCGGTGTATTGGAGCAGGTGAGCGGGAACAAGCGCGGTTTTACACCAAAAAGCTGGTTGGGATCGCTTATCTTGCGACAATCTGTCTGAATACATTACTGCTGTTGTTTTTGCCTTTGATTCTGCAGGTATATGGTACGCTGTCTGCGGAGACGATTCAGCTGGCGACGCTGTTGATTTTTATTCATAATGGTTGTGCAATGCTGCTTTGGCCGACGGCATTCACTCTCCCGAACGCATTGCGGGCGGCGAGCGATGTCAGATTCACCATGGTGGTTGCTGTTTTTTCCATGGTTGCTTTTCGCGTCCTGTTCAGTTTCGTTTTGGGAAGCTGGCTTGGCTGGGGTGCGCTTGGCGTTTGGACAGCAATGATTATGGACTGGGTGTTCCGGGCCGGGTGCTTTCTGTGGCGGTACCACAGCGGTAAATGGCTGACACAAAAAGCGGCGGTATAAAGAACGGGTTACAAAATCGGAAAGGAAGAATCAAAATGAAGGCGGTCTTTTTTGATGCAGACGGAACGCTTTGCAATATTCGGACAGGGGTACCTGAAAGCGCAGCGGCGGCAGTGAGCCAATTGATGAAAAACGGCCATCTTGCCTTCCTGTGTACAGGCAGATGTCGGGCATTGGTAACACCTGACCTGCTTGCACTGGGACTTGACGGGATTCTGGCTGCTTGCGGGACATATATTGAATACCGGGGCAAAGTGCTGCTTAACCATGAGGTTTCTCTCGCTGCAGCACGGGAAAGCGTTGGAATTTTGCGGCGCAACGGGATGGTCCCCGTATTGGAAGGCGCAGAGTATATGTATTATGACAGGGAAGAATATACCAACAGCGTGGATTGGTTTGCCGGCCTTATCACGCAGCTTCTGGGAGAAAGGCAAAAGCCGATTGCCGGAAATGAGTACAATTTGCATATCAATAAGATAAGCGCCAAAAAGCTGCCTAGCAGTGATCCGGAACGTGCCTGCCGGGAGCTTGCGCAATACTTTGAGCCGATACGGCATGTCGGCTCGTTTGAGGGCAGGACCATTGAACTGGTGCCGAACGGCTTTTCAAAAGGTATTGGTGTTGAGGCAGTGTGCCGGGCATTTGGGGTGCCCATCCAGGATGCTGTTGTATTTGGTGACAGCAATAATGACGTCTCCATGTTTGAGCATTGCGGCTTTGGCGTTGCAATGGGAAATGCAGCCCCGAAAATTCAGGAGATGGCAGATTATGTGACCGCGCCGATGGAAGAAGACGGCATTGCACGTGCCCTGATTCATTTGGGGCTGATTTAAGAAGGGCGGATTTATATTGACGATCAGACAAGCGGTTTCGTCTGACACTGAAAGTATTATCAGGCTGATTCTGGAGCGGATGGACTGGATGGAGCAGAATGGAATTGAGCAATGGAATAAGACGGGGTATTTTTTGGCCTATCCTGCTGCATATTTTCATCAGAAAATCGTTTCCGGTGACTTTTTTGCAGCAACGGAAAATGGGATCATAGTGGGGGCGGCTGCATTGTTTCACCAGGATCCCAGATGGAATGACGGAAAAAAGGCGCTGTATATTCACCATCTTGTGGCAAGCACCGCTGTCCCGGGAGCAGGAAAGGCACTGCTGCTTTTTGCGCAGCAGCTTGCTGTCAGGCAAAGTATTCCCCTGCTGCGGCTGGATTCTCAGGCGGGCAATCAAAAGCTGGGAGATTACTATGATGCTTTCGGCTTTTGTGTGGTGGGAACATGCACAGAGGGGACATATCAGGGAGAACTGCGTGAAAAACGGCTTGACAAGCTGATGGGTTCGTGATATACTTTATCACATACATGAAAAACGCGTTGACTGAGAGAGTAGGCATTCCGCCTTTTCTGAAAGAGAGTTTCGTCACCGGCTGAAAGCGGAACAGAAAAGAAAATGCTGAAGTTCACTCACGAGCGGCTCCGCTGAACTGTTTCATTAGGCGGTGACGATGGCCTTTCGTTAAAGGGCAGGAGCGTCCATGGGCTTTTCCATGGAAATGTGGGTGGTACCGCGGAAGTAAAATCATGCTTTCGTCCCTTATTCTGAAGTCGGATATAAGGGACGAAAGTTTTTTTATATTAGGAATTTATTGATAAAGGAATGATTCATCATGAAAGAGGCGCTCAAGCAAATCGAACAAAATGCGGTGGCAGAGCTGGAAAGATGCGGCGATCTGAAAGAACTGGAAAACCTGAGAGTCCGGTTTCTGGGGAAAAAAGGCGAACTGACCGCAATTTTAAAGCAGATGGGACAGCTTTCCCCGGAGGAACGCCCTGTGGTTGGCCAGCTTGCAAATGAGGTGCGTGCAGACATAGAGGCTGAACTGGAAAAACGAATCGGTGAGCTGAAACGGGCTGAAGAAGAAGCCAGGATCAAAGCAGAAAGAATCGACGTCACAATGCCGGGAAAAGCGGTAAAGCTTGGACAAAAGCATCCGCTCACAAAGGTGTTGGATGAAATTAAAGAGATATTTCTGGGCATGGGCTTCAGCGTTGCAGAAGGCCCGGAAGTCGAATATGACTACTATAATTTTGAAGCATTGAATATCCCCAAAAATCATCCGGCCAGAGATACGCAGGATACTTTTTACATCAATGACAATATCGTGCTTCGTACCCAGACCTCGCCGGTTCAGGTTCGTACTATGGAAAAACAGAAGCCGCCGATTCGGGTTATTTCTCCTGGACGGGTATACCGTTCTGATGCAGTGGATGCCACTCATTCTCCGCTGTTCCATCAAATTGAGGGACTGGTCGTTGATAAGGGAATCACAATGGCGGATTTGAAAGGAACCCTTGAAGTTTTTGTGAAAAAGCTTTATGGTGAGGAGGCGCAGGTGCGGTTCCGTCCGCATCACTTCCCGTTCACAGAACCTTCCGCCGAACTGGACTTTATGTGCTTTGCCTGTCACGGTGAGGGCTGCCGCCTGTGCAAGGGGGAAGGCTGGATTGAAATCCTCGGCTGCGGGATGGTTCATCCCAAGGTGCTGCGCGAGTGCGGCATAGATCCGGAAGTATACAGCGGCTTTGCCTTTGGCATGGGATTGGAACGAATTGTCATGCGGCGGTATAACATTGATGATCTGCGCCTGTTTTATGAAAACGACCTGCGCTTTTTAAGCCAGTTCTGATTGCTTATTTTGTAAGAAGGGATTGGCTGTTATGTATTATCAATCCGACTATATCCTGCGCCTGATTGAGGATGCTGCAAAGTTTTTGGGAAAGGTGCTGCATACCTATCAGGAGTCTGAAATAGAAAAGCTTGTAGATGAAGATGGTGTTATTGATGAGCTGACCTTTTTTGAGTATCGGCTAAACAGGCTTTTTTATGCGGGGAAATATTGTGAGGCGGAAAATCTGCTGTTTCATGCATTAGAACAGCAGGATGGCAACAGATATCTGAATGTTGCGGTCAGCTTCTATCAGCGTTTAAGCAGCGTGGAAACAGAAAAGCTGATTGCCGACGGCTATTCCGAAGAACGGATTGTGGCCGGGCTGAAACGGCTGAGGGCTATGTTTCCGGTGAATGATTCAGAAAACGAATGAATATGATACAAAGGATGATGAGATCATGAATTTATCAATGAAATGGCTTTCTGATTTTGTTGATGTGAATTGCCCCATCCGGGAATATGCTGAGGCAATGACAATGTCAGGCTCCAAGGTGGAAGGCTATGAGACTGAGGGAAGTGAGATTTCAAATGTTGTGGTGGGCAGGGTGCTGTCAGTAGAAAAGCATCCTGATGCAGACAAGCTGGTAGTATGCCAGATCGATATCGGGCAGGGGGATCCCATCCAGATTGTTACCGGCGCATCCAATGTCACACCGGGCGCACTGGTGCCGTGTGCACTGGATAACTCAACGCTCCCGGGCGGGAAAAAGATTCGGAAAGGAAAGCTGCGCGGGGTGGAGTCTAACGGCATGATGTGCAGCATTTCTGAGCTTGGCCTGACGCTGAACGATTTTCCGTATGCGATCACAGACGGCATTATGATCATCGAGGAGGACTGCAAACCCGGAGATGATATCCGGGATGCGCTGGGACTGAACGATACTTCTGTTGAATTTGAAATCACATCCAATCGTCCGGACTGCCTTTCGGTGATTGGCCTTGCGCGGGAAACTGCGGCAACATTCCATACGCCGCTGAAACTGCATGAACCTGTTGTCAAAGGCTGCGGCGGGGATATTCATGAGTTGCTTTCAGTCAGAGTGGAAAATCCGGCGCTTTGTCTGCGCTATGCGGCAAAGGTTGTAAAAAATGTCAAGATCGGTCCTTCTCCGCGGTGGATGCGGGAGCGTCTTCGGGCCAGCGGTGTCCGTCCGATCAATAATCTGGTGGATATTACCAACTATGTCATGCTTGAATACGGACAGCCAATGCATGCATTTGATTTGAAATACGTTGAAGACAGCCAGATCGTAGTCCGCAATGCCAGAGCAGGGGAGAGCATTGTTACTTTGGAAGGCGTGGAGCACCAGCTGTCAGAAGAAATGCTGGTAATCTGCGACAGCAAGAAGCCTGCGGCTGTTGCGGGAGTCATGGGCGGCGAATACAGCGGCATCATGGACGATACCACAACCGTGGTGTTTGAATCTGCCTGCTTCAACGGGGCTTCGGTCAGAACAACAGCCAAAAAGCTGGGACTGCGGACAGAATCCTCTGCACGGTTTGAAAAGGGGCTGGATCCTGCAAACTGCCTGCCTGCCCTGCAGCGTGCGTGCGAGCTGGTCGAACTGTTGGGCGCAGGGGAAGTCGTAGACGGTGTAATTGATGTGGATCATTCCCCCGCACCAAAGGCGCCGCTCTATCTGGACTGTGATTGGATCAACCGCTTTTTAGGTATTTCTCTTTCCAAAGAGCAGATGATTTCTATTCTCGAATCACTTGATTTTAGAGTGGAAAACGATTGGATTACGGCTCCCGGTTTTCGTGTGGATATCGAAGAAAAAGCAGATATTGCAGAAGAGATAGCAAGAATTTATGGATACGATAAAATTCCCAGCTCGGTTATGGTTGGAGAAGCAAAAGCATCGTTGACAGAAAAGCAGCGGTTTGAGCGCAAAATCAGCGATATTGTATTGGGCGCCGGATGCTATGAGGTCATGACCTATTCCTTTATCAGCCCGAAATTTTATGATAAGATCAATCTTTTGCCAGACAGCCCTCTGCGCCGTTCCGTTGTTATTTCCAATCCGCTCGGAGAGGATACCAGCATCATGCGTACAACGGTGCTTCCGTCTATGCTGGATGTGTTGGCGCGCAATTATAATAACCGCAATAGTGCGGCGTGGTTATATGAAATCGGAAACGAATATATTCCCAAGGGAGAGAACGAACTGCCTGATGAAAATCCGCAGCTTGTGATCGGTATGTATGGAAACGATGCCGATTTTTATACACTCAAGGGTATTGTGAAAGCAGTGCTGGAAGGCGCTAATGTTCAGAAATGGGACATTGCGCCAGAAACAGAGAATCCGACTTTTCATCCGGGACGCTGTGCGGTTATCTTTAAGGATGGCAAGGAACTGGCGATTCTGGGGGAGATTCATCCATCAGTTTTGAATAGCTATGGGATTAGCACAAAAACATATATCGCCCGGATGGATATGCAGGCGATGATGGCGGCACAGGCACCGGAAAAACAGTATCGTCCTTTGCCGAAATATCCCGCAACTACTCGCGATCTGAGCTTGGTTTGCGATGATGAACTGCCTATCATAGAGATCGAAAAGGCAATCAGGGCTGCAGTCAATGCTTCGGTTTTGGAAGATGTCAAGCTGTTTGATGTCTATCAGGGCGCTCAGATTGAAGCCGGAAAGAAGAGTGTATCGTATTCTGTCGTGCTGCGCGCAATGGACCGCACATTGACGGACGAAGAAGCGGATAATGCAGTCAGAAAAATCTTAAAAGCGCTGGAAAAGATAGGAGTTGTATTAAGAAGTTAAAAAAATTATGAAAGTTTTGCAAATACCCTTGATAATGACAAAATTATGGAATATAATACAAGCATAAAAGAGAAGTGAAAGGGACATTTTATAATTTTTATGTTGTTCCTAAAGTGAAAAAGAATCTGATAGGAGGTCTGTGTGATGCATGAAAAGACTATGACCTTTAAGGTTTATGAGGATAAAGAATCTGAGATGAAGCAAATTTTGACAACTGTGTATGATGCTTTGCGTGAAAAGGGCTATAATCCTATCAATCAAATTGTTGGGTATATCCTGTCGGAAGATCCGACCTATATCACGACTTATAATAATGCGCGCAGTTTGATTCGCCGGATCGACCGGGATGAGTTGCTGCAGGCGCTGGTTAAATCTTATTTGACAGAATAGTATAAATAAATCAGCCGCTGTTTTTTTAACAGCGGCTGATTGGCATTACAGATTCATGTTGGTGAATTTCTGTTTTGCCTGGTCTATTTTGGTTTGATCTGCCGGAGGAACCTGATACCAGCCTCGTTTGTTCATTTCATCAAAAACGTCTGCTTGAATTTGGTGCTCTTCACTCAGGATAGACAAAAATTCATTTCGGACGCTTGGTGTAGCACATTCGTTGGCAAAGGTGTTATAATCGTCTGTCAGCATTTTTTGAGAGATAAGCGCATCGTTCATCATTGCCTTGTCGTCAAAGGCCTGTGATTTGATTTTGATTTCCATCATAATCGTTCCTTTCTGAGCGTTTTGAACATTCTGCTTACTGCCGGAAAGACAGTGGTTAGTTCAGCTGATCCATAAGCCTGCAATAGTGGTTTTGATGTTTGGCGGCGATTTGCTCGCATTTGGTTTTCAACTGAGGGTCTGTACAGGACTGGGAATACATCTGATACTTTTTGACCATGATCTGTTCCATTGTAAGCTGGTCTTCAATTGCTGACAGTTCTTTGGCGGAAAGTGTGGCCATTGAAATCACTCCTAGGATCAATTTTTAGAAATCTTTCTATTCTCTTTATCCAATCTGAAAAAAGAAAAAAGAGAGATTTCTGGAATATTATTTTCGGTAAAGGGCTTTTTATACTGATTAAAAACAAATCCGGCTGTTACAGCCGGATTTATTTTTTAAATTTTTCTGCGGCAGATGTTGTCAAAGGATGGATTGAATGCGTAAAAATTCTTTTTATCAAGTTTTTCGGTCGTAAGACGCAGCGCTTCACCTGAACAATCGGAGTGGAATGCTTTTGCGATAAAAAAATAATTATAATTTCCACTTGATTTCAAGACTGTCTTCCGAGGCGTTGATACGCTCGATTAAGCAATCCACAACTGTAATTTTGTCGCTGACCGACAGTTCATCCCAATGTTCCATATAACCGCTTATTTCTCCGATATTATCCTTGCGGTTTTCATCATCGAACTGTGCGATCTTTGCGTACAGTTCTTTCTTTTCGCCATCCAGCTCGGCAATGCGGTTATTTATGTACTGCATCACTGTTTCATTGGCTGCCGTGATTTTATCGAGCAGAGATGATATTTCCTTGTCGATAGCATCTATGTGGGTTTTCAGTTTGACAACTTGCAGATTACAGCCTTCCTGCTTTTGTATAGAAAGTGTTTTGAACTCCGCTAATTTTTTCTGCATTTCTTCAAACACGATTTCATCGACTATGTCGGCATCAAGTGAGCCGAAATTACAGCCGCCGGCATTGTACTTATTGTTGCAGAGATAATAACGGTTGTCGGACTTGGTTTTACATCGGTATATTTTGGCGGTGAGGGCATATCCGCAATGAGCACATTTGATTTTGCCTGCAAGCCATGTGGCTTTCGCTTTGACAGGCTTTGCAACGCTCTGATTATTCAGGCACTTGGAACGGCATTTGATCCACGTTCTTGAATCTACAAGTCCTTCGTGTGGTGCAAGCACAAGTGTATGTCCTTCTAAAGATACGGATTTACGCTTTTTGGTATCACCGGAATACAGATACGCTCCGTTTGTTCCGATAAAATCATCAGGAATATTGGCGATATTAGTGCCTTGCGCTTTGAAAAAATCATAAAGCTGATAATCGGCTCTGACATACACGGGATTTATAACTACATCACGCAATCGACTTCGGTTAAAAAGTTTACCATCGCGCTTTCGAATGCCATGTGATTCTAAATAGCGCATTACATCACCAAGCGAGGTCTGCGGTTCGGCATAAAGAGAAAATATCAGTCTGACGATTTCAGCTTCAGACTCAATCGGTTCATACATCTTGGTACGTATTCCGTCAATCAGTGTATCTTTAAGACCAAAACCAAAAGGAACACGCCCGCCCATATAAAAACCGCGTTTGCTACGAGATGAATAGGCATCAATAACACGCTGCTGTATGGTTTCACGCTCAAGCTGTGCGAAGATCATGACAATCATCAGCATAGCCTTACCGATCGGCGTTCCGGTATCGAACTTTTCCATCGTACTGACAAAATCAACATTGTGTTTTTGAAACACGTCAATGACATTTGCAAAGTCAAGCACCGAACGGCTGATACGGTCTAAGCGATAGACGATAACGCGGCGAATGATACCAGCTTCGATATCGCGCATAAGTTCCTGAAATGCTGGACGATCAATATTTTTGCCACTATAGCCCTTGTCCGTATATACCTTTAATTCCTGTCCTATCACTTCCTTTTTGCAAAACTCGGCTTGACTTTCAACGGATATGCTGTCTATCCTATCAACCGATTGTCTCGTATAAATAGCGTCATAAAGACTCACCTTGACTCCTTTCTTCGCAAAAAGAAGAAACGGAGCTGCTAACACCTTAATTGTAAGGGCACGGCTCCGTTTTTTCAAGCTTCACTCGACACATATTTACAGAAAATTTCATAAAGCTGCTGTTCGATCGCTTTCTTCACAGCAATTTTTTGATCTTCACGAAAACTCGGTGTCAGGTTAACAACGGAGATAATCTGACCATGTATGCGCTTTTCGTGGGCTTCTGTTGTATATGTAGTCATAGGTGCCCACCACCTTCTTTTTACGATAATCAACCAAAAATACCAATGTACTTTTCATATTTATGACCATTCCTTTCCGCTGCGCTCCAAGGCACCAAAGGAATATGAAACCCGGTACCTCTAACGCAGCCAGTCGTAATTTGTTAGAATAGGCTTGAGGAAGCAGGCACACTACAGAGCACGTGAAGGTGAGTAGGCCCAACATTGTGTTGGACTGAATATTTATGTGTGCCGGACGCTCTTTCAAGCACCGATGAGTAGGGCATTGTACCCTGTAACCTTATCTTTGGAGAGACGGACTACTTCAATCTTTCAGTGAGCGGCCAGTCCCTGCCTGTTCCCCTCAAATACTGTTTCGAGGGGATGTGTTATGCTTAAAATCGTCTACCGTATCTGCTGTGGAATGGATATCCACAAATCTTTTGTCGTTGCCTGTATTGCTTCTACCAATGAGCAGGGTGTGACAACCTACAAGAGCAAACGTTTTTCCACTTTCACTGGGGATTTACGACGGTGTGCGGATTGGCTTTCTGAGAACAACTGCAAGGATGTGTGCATGGAATCTACCGGGAAGTATTGGATTCCTGTTTACAACATTCTGGAACCCACCTGCAACATCGTACTCGCCCACCCTAAGTATGTGAAGGCCATCCGGGGCAAGAAGACCGACAAACGAGACGCCAAGTGGATTGCCGACATCTTCAAGCACGATCTTGTCTCAGGGAGTTTTATCCCTCCGGCAGATATCCGTCAGCTTAGAGATCTGTTCCGCTATCGTTGGAAACTCACTAACTTTACTACCGGTGAGAAAAACCGGGCGCAAAACTGTTTGACAGTCTCCAATTTCAAACTGGACGATGTGTTCTCGGATGTGTTTGGTAAAGCAGCCTCCGCAATTACTGCCTGGATTCTGGAACATCCAACGGAGAAAATTACAGATATTTCTGCCTTCCGAACCAAAGGCATGAAAGCGACCGACGAACGGGTGCTCTCTGCTGTGGATGGAGAGATGTGTGAAGAACAGGCTGAAAAGCTCCGCATCATCCGCTCCCACATGAGTAGTCTCCAACTTTGCAAGCTCAATCTGGAATCTCTGATTCTGTCTACCGCTGAGAAGTACCTTCCCCAACTCAATCTTGTTATGACGGCGCCGGGTATCCAATCCTTTGCCGCAATTGGCATTATTTCTGAAATCGGAGTGGATATGTCCGTGTTCCCCACCTCGAAGCACCTGTGCTCATGGGCTGGGCTTACGCCGCAGAACAATGAGAGTGCCGGAAAGAAGAAAACCACCAGAATCAGCCGGGCCGGAGCTTACATCAAGCCGTTGCTTGTTCAATGCGCTCTCTGCGCCATTCGTGCCAAGCAGTTCCCAGAAGTCCGGAATCGTTACCTGGCTCTCAAGAAACGCCGCGGACACAAGAAGGCGATTATCGCCATTGCCAGGATGCTGCTCACCGCCATTTACAATATGCTCAAGAAGAACGAGCCGTACAACTCTGAGCTCTATCGCAAGAGCGACCGGCCTCCCGTACACCGTGAGGTTTCTGTAGCCGAGGCTATTTTTATCCTCCAGCGGCAGGGATATCTGGTGATTGCTCCATCCACCACTTAGACTTTAAGCATAACTGCATTTTTCGCCCGCTCTTAGGGGGCTTGGGTTTGTGCGCCCTTTTTCGGAATGGTACTTAGACTACAATGTTTCAACCTTTCTTCACTTTCTAAAATATGTTGCCTCACTTGTCCGTTATGCTTATGTCAGAGGCTGTTTTCATTTATGAGATAGGCTTGAAATAGGGTCCCATCATGGAGGAGGAACCGTCCTGCCGTATCTTTTGGAATCTGCTCAGCTGCGGCAGTGTTGTTAAGGATGATCTGCGACAGTACGTTATCCGCCCGTCCGCATATCCGACAGTCGATATTGTTTCGGATTTGCCCCGATAAAATATTGGCGTCCGGTCTTTGGGTGGCTAAAATCAGGTGGATTCCAAATGCCCGTCCCTGTCTGGCAATCACAGACAACTTGCTTTCAATTAAGCTGACCTTATCTTTCTGTTCCTTGCTCAAGCCGGTTTTGTCCAGTACCTCCGCTACCTCGTCACAGGCGAAAATCTGCCGCGGCAACTGCGCTCCGGTACGCTTGTTGTATTCGTCTAAATTGGCACATCCCTGCTCCCGAAACAACACCTTGCGCCGTTCCAGTTCTTCCACAAGCTCTGTCAGTAATTCAATCAGCCTATCCTCGTCAAAGCACATACGACACTTTTCATGCCGGCACTGTTAAGTAAAAAAGAAAAAATAGCAAATGATTCTGCAAAATAACTAAGGAATTCAAGAGTTAGCTAAAGA
>CALXBC010000046.1 GCA_944386455.1 uncultured Clostridia bacterium
TCCGTCACGTCTGCCAATTCCATCACACCGGCATTTATATTTTTAAGTCTTACTCCCGATGTCCTGTCCGAGAAATCGGAGGGACATCGTGGAGGGACATTAAAAACCATTTACATATTGAGTTGTCAAAAACCTTGATAAATCAAGGGTTTCCGCCATAGTGGTATGAAACGGCGAAGTAGATTTTGAGTCCGTCTCGTCTGCCAATTCCAACACACCGGCATAAATTTATCGCTAGATTATTATACTATATCTTTTTCCGAATTGCAAGTAGTTTTTTAAATTTTTCGAATATCGGCTTTTCCCATATCAATACACCGCTAACAGGCCGGAAGATGACTTGTCATCTTCCGGCCTGTTTCAGGAAACCTTGGATTTTTCTGCGCAGTCTGCTTTTTCCAGCAATTTCTTTTTCTGTGCTTCCGTCTCACATTTGTTTAACATATAGGCCTCAGATTCATTAGAGCACCCCAACGCTACAATCCCGCCAATTAAAATCGGTGCATAAAATGTCAGCATCCGCCACAACAGCATTGATAGATTCAAATTGCTGCCCCGCATAAAAATAGCAAAAAACGTTACAAAACTAATCTCCGCTCCCCCAGCGGCTCCCGGCAGCGGCACAAATGATGTCACCATCGTGACAAATGCCTGAGCAGCAACGACCTGAAACAGCGAAACATGCGTCTGTCCAAATGCCAGGCAAAGGAAATACGGGATCAGAAAAAACACTGTCAACTGCAATAATGACAACAAAAACATTTCTGCCATCACAACGGCATTTTTTCTCGCGAGTTGGAATCCCTCATAGAACTTGTCCAGTTCTATTTCAGCAGCAATAATTTTTTCATCGGGATGCTTCATCAAATGCATTTTTGCCAACAGACGGATCGTCCCTACTGTGATCTTCTTTGCAAAACCACGGGCAAACCCAATACAAAACAGTCCAGCCATTACCAGGCTGTTGATCGCAAAACCGATCGCGGACAAAAAAGCGAGTCCCGTTACTCTGGACGCAAAAAAATTCCAGAAAATGATGAGCGTAATCAGCGAATACAGGGTCAGAGAAAACTGGTATACAATAAACCGCATCAGCAGAGAACTGCCCGCAATTCCCAGCGGGACCCCGGTTTTCACCATACTATACGCCTGCATCGGCTGTCCGCCGCTGGCAAACGGCGTAATGCAATTATAAAATTGTCCCACCATCGTCGTGCGTACAGTATCCATAAATTTCTGCGGATGATAAAGTTTTTTAGTGACCGCATGAAGCACGCAGCTTTCCAGCAGCCAGTATAGCAGCATCATGACGCCCGCGATTCCAAGCCAGTAAAGCTTGATCGAACGAATTGCAGCTATTATATTTTCCGGACGATCCACCACTAAAATATAGATCACGGCAACAATCATGGTAATTCCGATTATTGCCCAGTTGACCCATTTAAATTTGGAGCTGCGTTTTGCTCCTCTGATTTCCTGGTTCTGCAAAATACTTTCTCCTTTATGATCCTGCTGTTTTCTATTTATATTCTATATTACCAGTCTTACAAAAAACCAAGGATAAATCTTACGATTTTCTTAATATGGTCTTATCATAGCACGAAACCAAAGCAATGTCAATTTTCGCGGTTAAGCCGGAAAATTCGGCATGTCCTGGGCGGCACTTTGAGAGAAAGTCTGTTTTCGGCAGTCTGGAACCACTCATCCGAATCAACATCGGTTAAATCGCGATACTGTATCTTTGTAAAATCTTCGTAAAGTTCTTCATCAATTCCCTCGCCTGATGACAATAGTGTGATCTCGCACTGCTTTTCGGTATCGCTGCGGTTAAGCAGAAATAAATAATCAAATCCGGGACAGTCCTTTTTAAATGCATCCTTTCCGCCGACAGTAAAACGATGAATAGCCAGCAGATCATCTTTAGTTGCATGAAACTGCGCAAAGCCGGTCTGTAAAACTGCATTTTGTACCCGCAAAGAGGCCATTTTTTGATAGAAAACGGCCATCTCAGGATCAAGCTCATGCAGCGAACGACGATTAAAAGGATCCCGCAAGCCCTGCATTCCAAATTCATCACCATAATAAACCGAAGGCATGCCCGGTATTGCATAACAAATTGCAGCGGCCAGCCGCTGCAAAGCCGCCCCTTTTTGGTTCTGCTGCGGTGTAGGCATAACCTCTGCCTGCTGCCGGCGGTCAAGCTCTGTGCAGTCGCCGCCCAATGAAAGCACGGTACGAATCCGTGGAATATCATGCGAAGAAAGCAAGTTCATCAGTGCATAATACATTTCCTTCGGATAACATACCTGTTGGGTCAGCAGAAGCTGACGGAAGCCGATCGCCGTCAGCTTCCCCAGCAGATAATTGACACAGGCATTCCGGAACGGATAATTCATGACGCTGTCCAGTCCATCTCCCAACGCGTATTTTCTTTTCTGTCCATAGCTTTCCTTGGTAGTGGCGTCTTCCCAAACTTCACCGATCAAAAAACTGTCTTTGCTTATTTGTTTGATCCTTGTCCGAATCATGGCAATCACTTTATCGGGCAGTTCATCCGCCACATCCAGGCGGAATCCGGCGGCGCCCCGGTTCATCCAATTGGCAATGACACTGTTATCCCCAGTGATAACAAAAGACTGCCAGGACGGATCCAGCTCGTTCACCTCAGGCAAAGAGCGAAAGCCCCACCAGCAACGGTACTCTTCTCTGCTGCGGCCAAAATCATACCAGTGGTAATACGGGGACTCTTTTCCCTGCCACGCCCCCTTTTGGGGATAGTTCGCTTCCCGGTTAAAATAGAGGCTGTCTGCTCCGGTATGGGAATAGACCCCATCTAAAATGATCCTTATTCCCAACTTCCCGGCCTGTTCTGTTAAAAAAATGAATTCTTCTTCACTTCCCAAAAAAGGATCCGGCCTGTTATAATCCGCCGTGTCATAACGATGATTGGAACAGGCCTCACTGATTGGATTTAGATAAATCACGCTGACACCCAGCTGTTTCAGTCTTCCAAGCGACTGCGCAATGCCGGCGAAATCCCCGCCGTAAAAATCGAACGGCTGGTATTCTTTCTCTCCGGCATACGGCAGATAGAGCACCTCCTCATCCCAGTCCCGATGAATCAGCGTTTTTCGTCCCATTTTGTTCCGATATTCCAATGCCTTTTCCATATTTTCGGGATTTCCGCGGCAAAAGCGGTCAGGAAATATCTGATACAAAATCCCGTTTTTCGCCCAGTCCGGTGTTTGAAACGCCTGTGAAAAAACTGTGAGCTGAAAAGGCGGCGGTTCCCGGTCATATAGCTGTCCTGGGCCGGCTGTCTCCCCCGGAGCCGCCCCATAAAACATCGTTTTGCCGTCCATGTGTATGGAAAAATCATACCAGAGCAAGCCGCTTTCTTCCGGCGCAGATACAAGTGTCTGCCAGTATCCCATAGCCAGCGTCATCTCTTGCGTCTGCACCCCTTTCTCTGTCTGAATACGCAAAAAGACAGACCGCACCTGAGCGCCGCCTGTCCACAGTCTTAAAGCCGTCTGTTCTCCTGTTTTCAGCGCCCGGGGATGCTGCCTGTAACGGCAGTCCCCGGAATGATGATAAGCTTCTAACATGAAATCATTTTCCTTTTTTATTCAACCGGCGTTAGGTGCCAAATCTGGTCATTATACTCCAAAATCGTACGGTCAGAACTAAAATAACCGGATTTTGCAGTATTTATCGCCGCTGTTTGATACCAATCCAGTGGTTTCTCTGTGTATTTTGCCAATGCTTTTTCAAAGATGCGGATATAGTCCGGCAGATCATATAACACAAAATAAGGATCCGGCGTCCCGAACTTGCCAAACAGCAGTGACTGATACAAATCAGAAAACTGATGAGGAGATGCCACAGGCAGGATTCCGTCTATCAGATGTCCTACTGCCCGGCGAACTGATTGATTTTTTTCATACAGCTCGCCCGGCAGATAGGTTTGATAGGCTTTCATCCGTTCAATTTCTGTCTCATCGGCTCCGAAGATGAAGATGTTTTCTGTTCCGACCCGCTGAGAGATTTCGACGTTTGCCCCATCCATAGTTCCAATCGTGACAGCACCGTTCATCATGAATTTCATATTGCTGGTGCCGGATGCTTCCAGCCCTGCTGTGGAAAGCTGTTCGCTGATATCTGCTGCCGGAATCAGAAATTCCGCTGAGGATACCCCATAGTTTTCGATAAATACAACCGTCAAAAAGTCTTTGGTATCCACATCATTATTGACCAGATCGGCGACTGCGTTAATCAGACGAATAATGTTTTTTGCTCGAATATAACCGGGCGACGCTTTGGCTGCAAAAAATATTGTAACCGGCTGAAAATTCTTGTCAGGATGCGCTTTGATTTCATCATACAGACAGAGAATATGCAGGCACTTCATCAGCTGCCGTTTGTATTCATGCAGTCGCTTCGCCTGAACATCAAAAAGGGAGTCCTCATGAATCACGATTCCCTGCGTCCGGTAAACATATTCTGCCAGCCGTTTTTTATTTTGCCGCTTCACCGCAGCAAATTTTTCCAAAAATGCTTCCTGATCCACATGATCCATCAGTTTTTCAAACTGGGTATAGTCTTTCAGGAATCCATCCCCGAGCGTTTCGGTAAGCAGTGCTGTCAGGCCGGGATTTGAAACTGCAAGCCAGCGGCGGTGCGTAATGCCATTTGTGATGGCCAGCAGCTTTTCCGGGTGAATCCGATAGGTGTCCGCAAACAGTCGTTTTTTCAAAATGTCTCCATGCAGCTGTGAAACACCATTCACCTTTTCTGCAACAGCAACACAGAGATTGGCCATCCGAATTTCTCCATAAGCGACGATTGCCATCCGGCTGATTCGTTCCATATCTCCCGGATAGTACTGGTACAGCCGGCGGCAGTATTGCTCATTCAGAGCCTGGACGATGCTGTAAATGCGGGGCAGCAGCATCTTGAACATCTGCTCATTCCAACGCTCCAGTGCTTCATTCATGATCGTATGGTTGGTATAGTGAAACATACGGGATACAATGTCGTATGCTTCATCCCAATGAAATCCTTCCTGATCCAGCAGAATCCGCATCAGCTCCGGAATGGCAAGGGTGGGATGCGTATCGTTGATCTGTACCACTGCATAATCAGGCAGGGTATGCAGATCGCCATACAGCTCCTTGTGGCGTCGTACCATATACTGCATGGTCGCAGAGGTGAAAAAATAAAATTGCTTTAATCGCAGCTGCTTTCCCTGTTCGTGGTTGTCCTCCGGGTACAAGACCTTGGAGATGACCTCTGCAAGCTCCTTTTCCTCCATCGCATGAAGATAGTCACCACGATTGAAGTACTCCATGTCAAAGCGCTTCACCGCCCTTGCACTCCACAGCCGAAGCGTTACAGGCATGTCAGAGGCATAGCCGACGACCGGCATATCGTATGGAACGGCAAGAACCGTACTGTAATTTTTATGCACCGCCTGAAGTCCCTGTGCTGTCCAGTTTTCCTCCACCTCACCGCCGAAATGGATTTCCACGGCTTCGTCAGGATGCTCGATCTCCCAGACGCATCCGTCCTCCAGCCAGTTGTCCTCCAGCTCTACCTGCTCTCCGTCCACAATTTTCTGGCGGAATAGACCATACTCATAGCGGATTCCACAACCAACCGCCGGGAGCTTCAGAGTAGCCAAAGAGTCCAGAAAGCAGGCCGCGAGCCTGCCCAATCCGCCGTTTCCCAATCCTGCATCCTTTTCCTGAGCAGCGATCTCAGACAGCTCCAGCCCAAAATAGTCAAACGCTGTCCGATATTTATCCAAAATCCCCAAATTGACCATATTATTGACAAATGCCCGCCCCATCAAAAATTCCGCGGACATATAATAAAGGATTTTTCGGCCTTCGGCTTCGATTTTATGGTTGGCCTGTACCCAAAGCTCCATGATTTCATCCCGAATACAGGCCGCACTCGCCTGATAAAGCTCTTCCCGTGATGCGTCCTCGGGCGTTTTTCCATATCCTGTTTTCAGTTTGTCAATGATCCTGCGGACCTCCCGCGTTTTTTTCCGTTCTGGCATGGTCTGCCGCCTTTCCTAAGAATAATAGTTGACCTATTGTCTATCCGTTATCTCATGATAAAGCGCAAGATACGCTTCAGCGGAGCGGGAAAAGGAATGATCCTTCCGCATGGCGTGTGCCATCAGCCGCCGCTTTGTCCGCCCGTCCGCAATCGTGTGCAGTGCATACCGAATGACATGGAGCATATCGTGGGCATTATAATTGGTAAAGGAAAAGCCATCTCCATCCCCGGTGACTTCATTATAAGGCACGACCGTATCGCGCAGTCCGCCGGTTTCCCTCACGATAGGCAGCGTTCCATACCGCTGGGCAATCATTTGGGAAATCCCACAGGGCTCAAACTTTGACGGCATCAAAAACAGATCGGAACCCGCATAGATCTGATGTGCCAAAGCGTTATTATAACCGATATAAGCGCACAAACGTCCTTTGTACTGCTCTTCCAGCTCCCGGAAGCAATTTTCATAGTCGGTGTCGCCGGTGCCCAGCAGAATAAATGCGACATTCTCCTGCATGATCTCATGTATAACCCGCAGTACCAGGTCGATCCCCTTCTGCGGCGTGAGACGGGTCACCATGGAAATCAACTGTAATTTTTTCCTGTTTAGAAGTCCCAGCCGTCCCAGCAGCGCTTCTTTGTTTTTGGTCTTTCCTGCTGTGGAACGGGCGTCAAATGGAAAGTCAATCAGTCCATCGTGCAGCGGGTCATATTCATCGTTATCAATCCCGTTGACGATACCGGTCAGATCATCTGCGCGATAGTTTAAAATCCCTTCCAGACCATAAGCATAATAAGGTTCCCGCAGTTCGGCGGCATAGCTGGGGCTGACCGTGTTGATCTTGTCCGCGAAGGAAAGACCTGCCTTCATAAAATTGCCGGCGCCGTCTTTTCCCATATATTCCGGCGCCAGAAGCCAGTCTGAAACGCCCAGTACATCCTTTACAAAGTCAGGGCGGTACTGTCCCTGATACATCATATTATGGATCGTCAGCAGCGTTTTGATGTTCCCCTGCGGGCTGTCCTGATACTGCGTCTTGATCAGCATCGGTATGACTGCCGTATGCCAGTCATTGCAGTGGATGATGTCGGGAAAAAAACCGATCCTTGTGACCGCTTCCAGAACCGCCCGGCTGAAATAGGCATACTGTTCTCCTTCTGCTTCCCCGCCCTGGTAAATCGGTCCTCCGAAATAGGCGTCATTGTCTGTAAAATAATAGGTGACACCGTTTTGTACGAGCTCCCGTATTCCCACATACTGGTTCCGCCAGCCCACGGATATTTGAAATTCCGTCACAACGCGGGCCTTTTCATCCAGCTTTTCTTTTATCTGGCTGTGGAACGGCAGAATCACTCTGGCGTCCGCCCCCAAAGCATTCAAATAGGCCGGCAGCGTCCCGATCACGTCAGCCAGCCCGCCTGTTTTAGCGAACGGCGTGCATTCCGCCCCTGCAATCAATATTTTTGGATGTTCCATCCGGATGACCTTCCTTTCTGAAATCATGGCCGCTGTTATTGCTAAACCGTCTCCCCTTTTGGAATGACAACAGGATACTGTCTGGAGCCTTTCAGGTTTGTGTGCGGCCCGACGGAAACCCGCTTGTCGATAATCACCCATTCAATGTCCGAATCCTCGTAAATCACACTATCCTGCATCACAACACAGTTTTTCACATTCACATCTCTGCCGACCCGCACGCCGCGGAACAAAACGCTGTTTTCCACGGTTCCGTTTATCACACAACCGCTGGCAACCAGG
Source organism: uncultured Clostridia bacterium (assembly GCA_944386455.1). Taxonomy (GTDB): domain Bacteria; phylum Bacillota; class Clostridia; order Oscillospirales; family Ruminococcaceae; genus HGM13222. Next base: position 7,826 of record CALXBC010000046.1, read on the forward strand.
CTGTTTTTGACCTCGGCATAAGCGCCGTATTTGGCGGGAGCCTCGTCCTTGATCTTGGTAAAAACAGGATTTCCGGTGTAAAACAGTTCCTTTTGGATTTTTTCCTCCAAAAAGTCCATATTCAGCTGTAAATAGGACGCCACCGAGTGCAGCCGTCCGACATAGCCGTCATGGCGATACCCGTAAATCTTCAGGTTGTGCTCGTTATTGAGCAATACATCCTGGACAAACTTATGCCGCTGGCGGGATACTGAACTGTCAATCAGATACAGCAGCAAATCCTTGCGGATCAGATAGGTGTCCATTCCCACATTACAGAGCCCCGTGTGCTCCTGCTTAAACGCCATGTCACACACAAGCCCGTCTTCCCTGACATCCAGGCGAAGATCCTGGAACAGCTTTTCCCGGTGATTTTTTTCCTGTTCCACATTATATAAAATCGTGATGTCGGCTCCGCTTTTGAGATGAAAGTCAAACATCCCGCTGAAGTCCGTGTTATAGACGGTAAAGGAGCCGGAAAGCAGGCAGTACTGCTGGGGTGCCCGCCGCAGATAAGAGCCTGCCCCCTTGATGACATCCAGCGTACCTTTATAGTTTCCGTTGTCCTCCACATTGTCAAACGGCGGCAGAATAAAAAGGCCGTCGCTTTTGCGGTTTAAGCTCCACTCCTTGCCTGAGCCCAGATGGTCCATCATCGACTGATAATTCCGCCGCGGCAGGACTCCAATATTGCGGATCCCGGAGTTCACCATATTGCTTAAAATAAAGTCGATCACGCGATAACGTCCTCCAAGCGGCAGCGCGCCGACCGACCGGCGTGCTGTCAGCTCCCGCAGATTAATATTATCCTCTGCCGCATAAATCAGGCCAAAAACATCCTTTCGCAGCATGGTTGCCGTTATTCTCCTTTCTGACTAATGTTCCAGACCGGGCGCTGCCGCCGGATACAGCATTTCACCCGCCATAATGACTTCATGCTCTGTCACCGAGAGCTGTCTGCCGACCACTGTGATTTTTTCCTCAGAGCCTACCACAGCGCCATCCCCGATCGTCACCTGCTCATCTATCACCGATTTGAACACAGCGGCATTCTTATGGATATGGGTTTCTCCCATAATAACGCTGTTTCGGACCAGGCTGTTTTCCTCTATCACAACACCCGGAAAAACCACGCTGTTCTCCACTGTACCCGCAATGTAACAGCCGTCCCCAATGATGCTGCGTTTGATGCACGCTGCCCGGGTGACAAAATGGGGCGGATAGTTTCGATTTTTTCCATATATTTTCCAATTTTCTGAATAAAGATCGAGCTGCGGTTTATCCTGCAGCAGTTCCATATTGGCTTCCCATAAACTTTCGATCGTGCCGACATCCTTCCAGTAACCATGGAACAAATAGGCATACAGCCGTTCTCCGTTTTGCAGCATGGCGGGAATGATATTTTTGCCGAAATCATTGGAGGAGCTTACATCCTGGCAGTCTCTCAGCAGATACTGACGAATCTTCTGATAATCGAATACATAGATTCCCATGGAAGCCAAATCGCTTTTGGGAACGGAGGGCTTTTCTTCAAATTCTGTAATCTGCATATTCCCGTCCGTGTTCATAATCCCAAACCGGGACGCTTCTTCCTTGGGGACGCGGATGACTGCAATGGTGGCGTCTGCGCCATGTGCCTCATGGAATTCGATCATCTCAGAATAATCCATTTTGTAAATATGGTCACCCGAGAGTACCAGCAGGTATTTCGGGGAATATTCATCAATAAACGGAAGGTTCTGATAGATCGCATTTGCGGTACCGGAATACCATTCGCCTTTTTTCCCTTTAACGTAGGGAGGCAGCACAAACGCACCCCCATTGATACAGTCAAGGTCCCAGGACGCACCGGTCCCGATGTAGGCGTTGAGCTCCATCGGTTCATACTGAGTGAGAACCCCAACGGTATCGATCCCCGAATGGATACAGTTGGAAAGGGGAAAATCAATAATCTTATATTTTCCGCCATACGGCACCGCAGGCTTTGCACGTTTTGCGGTCAGCGCATAGAGTCTGCTGCCCTGCCCGCCTGCCAACAGCATAGCGATACATTTTTTTCTGACATCCATTCTCAGCCATCAGCCCTTTCCGTCTCGTTTTTCAAATTTTCTTTTTTGTTTTGCAGTTTTCTCCGGATCCTGCGTATATTCAAAATACATCACAGACAGCGGCGGCAGAGTAAGCTCTATGCTGGAGGCTCTGCCTAAAAATCCTTCTCCCGCCGCCCGGAGTACTTTTTCTGCCGCCGGTGTCACACCGCTTCCGCCGAACGCCGCAGCATCGCTGTTTAAAATACATTTCAGCGTTCCTTTTTCCGGCAGTGCTATTTTATAGTGTTCCCGTACTACTGGGGTAAAATTCACTACGCAAAGCAGCTGCTGCTTTTTTCCGCGGTATGGTTTGGACAGCCGCAGAAAAGCGGCCGCGCTGTTTTCGTTATCATCCGCATTCATCCACTGAAAGCCTTCCCAGCTGTCATCAATTTCATACAGCGCACGGTATTTTCGATACAGCCGATTCAGTTTTTTGACATATTCAGACATTTTCCTATGGGATTCATACTGATCCAGAAACCAGTCCAGCTCTTTTTTTTCATCCCATTCAATAAACTGTGCAAATTCACATCCCATAAACAACAGCTTTTTCCCCGGATGCGCGAACATATAGCCATATAATGCCCGCAGAGAAGCAAACTGCTGCCAATAATCGCCGTACATTTTGCTGACCATGGAACGCTTTCCATGTACGACCTCATCGTGGGAAAACGGCAGGATATAGTTCTCAGAAAATGCGTACAGCATAGAAAAAGTAAGCTTGCTATGATTGTCCCGCCGGAACAGATGGTCCATCTCCATATAATCCAGCATGTCGTTCATAAAGCCCATATCCCATTTGTGAGTAAAGCCCAGACCGCCGTCATAGGGCGGCTTTGTCACCATGGGATATGCTGTAGACTCCTCCGCTATCATCATCACTCCGGGATAAGCGGACAGAACTGTTGTGTTCAGCTTTTGCAGAAACGCAATCGCATCCAGATTCAGATTTCCGCCATCCTTGTTGGGAACAAAACAACCGTTTTCCCTGCCGAAATCCAGATACAGCATCGAGCTGACAGCGTCGATCCGCAGCCCGTCAATATGATAATGTTCCAAAAAGAACATAGCAGCAGAAATCAGAAAGCTCTGTACCTCCGGGCGGCCGTAATTAAAAATCAGCGTTCCCCATTGGGGCTGTTCGCCCTGCAAAGGATTTTCATGCTCATACAGGCAAGTGCCGTCAAATTTAGCAAGTCCATGCACATCCCGCGGAAAATGTGCAGGTACCCAGTCCAGGATCACGCCAATCCCCGCCTGATGCATCCGGTCGACAAAATACATAAAATCCTGCGGCGTGCCATAGCGCGAAGTCACTGCATAATATCCTGTCACCTGATAACCCCAGGAGCCGTCAAAGGGATGTTCCGTGACGGGCAGCAGTTCCACATGGGTAAAGCCCATACCTTTGACATAGGGCACCAGCAGATCGGCGATTTCACGGTAATTGTAAAAGCTGTTGTCCGATTTTCGCTTCCACGATCCCAGATGCAGCTCATAAACTGAGACTGGCCGCTGATACCAGGAACGTTTTTTTAACCGGTCTCTTTTTTTTAAATATTCCTCATCCGTCCATGCAAAACTGTCAAGTGCCCAGATCCTTGAGGCATTTCCAGGCCGCAGTTCGCTGCTGAATGCAAAGGGATCTGCTTTATAACGCACAATACCGTCATAACCGACAATATAATATTTATACAAAGCCCCGTGATATGCCGGACAGCAGGCTGTAAAGGTACCGTCAGGCTCTCTCTTCATCGGACAGCTGTCAATATTCCATTGGTTAAATTCACCAACCACACTGACATGCTGTGCATTTGGCGCCCAGACACAAAACTGATACATCTTTTGCCCGGGCAGTTTATGCGCGCCAAAGGTCAGCCATGCCTTTTGTGCGTTGCCCGTATGAAACAAATAAAGGTCTTCCTGATTGATTTGGGACATCTTGAAACAGCAGCTCCTTAAAGAAATCACAGTATTTTATTATCCGCATTTATATGATATCCAATCCGTATATAAAAAATCATATCGGTTCTGATACGCAAATTCAATCTAACCTTGTCGCATGTGTCAAAATCATACGGGACATCATACTATGAACAGAAGAGGGGTATATCCCGCTTCAGGCAACTGTTTATAGTATATGCAAATAATAAAAAGGTATGGTGATCAACATGAGCTGTAATCAGGGAGAAGGATTCCCAAAGATGAATCGAATCCAATGCAGCGATAACTGCTGTCAGCCGGCCTGCTGTATTCCCTGCTGTCCCGGCATCAAATGCGCCACCGGCCCGACTGGTCCAACCGGAGCAACAGGTCCGCAGGGACCGGTGGGACCGGCCGGACCGCAGGGGACGCAAGGCCCTACCGGCCCCCAGGGACCACAAGGGCCGCAGGGACCGCAGGGACCCGCAGGAGAATTTGGCGCAGTCGGTCCAACAGGCCCAACTGGCCCGACCGGTGCAACAGGCGTTACAGGGGCGACAGGACCAACTGGACCTACCGGGCCGCAAGGTCCACAAGGACCGCAAGGCGTGCAAGGTATCAGCGGACCAACTGGAGCAACAGGCATTACAGGACCGACAGGCCCAACCGGTGCTACCGGTGTAACAGGCATTACGGGACCGACAGGGCCAACCGGTGCTACCGGTGCAACAGGTGTCACAGGACCGACAGGGCCAACCGGCGCCACCGGTGCAACAGGTATTACAGGACCGACAGGGCCAACCGGCTCCACCGGTGCAACAGGTGCTACGGGGCCAACTGCTCCGTCAATATATGCACAACACGGAAATTGCCGTAACCATGCGGCTTTCCACTATCTTAAAGACAATTAAAC
>CALXBC010000047.1 GCA_944386455.1 uncultured Clostridia bacterium
TTTGCTATACCCTTTTTGAATCATCTTTTTTCGCCACCATCCTTTTTGGGACTTGACTTCTAATAGTTAATCTTTCGTTTGAACATTGGCTGTTCCCGTCTATACGGGAACAGCTTCATTATGAAATTCACTTCACTTTAATTGCTTTCATAATAGCATGGTTTAGCTGCTTTGTCAATCCTTTTTCCAGCTGTCGGGGAACCAAATCACGTTTTCCTTCATAATCTGTTATAGGGACGGCTCCATCTGTGCCGCCCCGACATCAACATAGGATCAGATCATGAAACAAGGAAAGGAACGATACATCGTGCAAAAGCACGGCTTTTGTATCATAAGGCAAGAATATGGCAAAAGCATATCCGCTGACAGACGTGCCCGAGGGGAAAAAGGTCACAGTGAAACAGCTGCTTCCCAGCGGAAGTCTGCGGCGCCGTCTGTTGGATATCGGACTGGTCGAGGGCACAAATGTGGAATGTCTGCAAAAAAGCCCTGCCGGGGATCCGGTGGCATATTTGATCAGGGGTGCGGTGATCGCGCTGCGCTCCGAAGACGCGTCTGCTGTTTTGGTCTGCTGAAACAGCGCCTGGCAGAGGGAGAAGCATACTGTGCTTTGCTTTTCCCTGCCTGCCATATTTTGATTCGCCGCCGTCAATGGCGGTTAGGGGGAATGAAATCATGGGACTGACTGCCCGTTCGACTGGGATTGGTGCTGTCGACACAGGACTTGTGATTCAAAAGACAGCCCCGGACGATTATATCGTCGCTCTGGCCGGGAATCCAAATGTGGGAAAAAGTACCGTATTCAATGAACTGACGGGAATGAATCAGCATACCGGAAACTGGCCCGGAAAAACCGTCACCAATGCCCAGGGCCGCTGTGAATATCAAGAAAACGGATACATATTGGTCGATCTTCCCGGCACCTATTCCTTAATGGCACACTCTGCTGAAGAAGAGGTTGCGCGGGATTTTCTCTGCGTCGGGGACCCGGATGCAGCAGTTGTGGTATGCGACGCCACCTGTTTGGAACGGAATCTCAATCTGGTGCTGCAAACCATTGAAATCACGCCCAATGTGGTGGTCTGCGTCAATCTGATGGATGAAGCCAAAAAGAAAAAAATACGGGTTGACTGTCAAAAGCTGTCCGAAAATCTGGGCGTTCCGGTCGTGCCCTCCAGCGCCCGCAGCGGAAAAGGACTGCGGGAGCTGATGGACACCCTGCAATCGGTTTGCAGCGGAAAAATAACCTGCGCGCCGGTGCTGCCTCGCTATCTGAAAGCAGTTGAGGAGGCTGTTGCCTCAGTTGAGCAGGCCTTGAAGGATGTACCGCTCAAAAGACTCAACAGCCGTTTTGTCGCATTAAAGCTGCTGGAGCAGGATACAGCTTTGCTCGACACGCTCGGTTATTACCTCGGCTGTACGCTTTCTGCGGTTCCTGATGTGGCCGGCACGGTCAGGAACGCACTGGAAAAGCTGGAAGAGCAGGGGATCGGCCGGGAGAAGCTGACTGATATTCTGGTTTCCTGTCTGGTCCTTCACGCAGAAGAAGTGTGCGCGGATGCGGTGTTTTTTGAAAAGTGCGATTATGCCAGCCGCGACCGGAAGATCGACAGAATTCTGACCGGAAAATGGACTGCTTTTCCGGTGATGCTGTTGCTGCTTGCCGCAATTTTCTGGCTGACGATCAGCGGGGCAAACTATCCGTCCCAGCTGCTGTCACAGGGGCTTTTCTGGATTGAAGACCGTCTGACGGACTTTTGTCATTATATTGGGACCCCGGACTGGCTTCATGGAGCGCTGGTGCTGGGAGTATACCGTGTTTTGGCCTGGGTCGTTTCGGTTATGCTGCCGCCCATGGCAATTTTCTTTCCTTTGTTTACCCTGCTGGAGGATTTGGGCTATCTGCCGCGGGTAGCCTTTAATCTTGACAAATATTTTAAAAAGGCCGGATCCTGCGGCAAACAGGCGCTGACTCTCTGCATGGGATTTGGCTGCAATGCGGCCGGTGTAGTGGGCTGCCGTATCATCGACTCCCCCAGAGAGCGGTTGATTGCGGCTATCACCAACAGCTTTGTCCCCTGCAACGGAAGATTTCCCACCCTGATTGCAATAATCACGATGTTTTTTGTCATGGGAAATACGGCGGGAAGCGGCCTGGTATCATCTGTGCTGTCCACGCTTCTGCTGACGGGCGTTATCGTCTTTGGAATCCTGATGACCTTCTGGACGTCTCGTTTGCTGTCCAAAACCGTGCTGAAGGGACTTCCGTCCTCATTTACCCTGGAGCTGCCGCCTTACCGCCGTCCCCAGATCGGCAAGGTGATCGTCCGCTCTGTTTTTGACCGTACGCTGTTTGTCCTGGGCAGGGCTGTCATGGTGGCCGCTCCGGCCGGGCTTTTGATCTGGCTGATGGCAAATATCACGGTGGGAGATATGACCCTGCTTGCCCACTGTACCAATTTTCTGGATCCATTGGGCAGACTGCTTGGAATGGACGGCGTCATTCTGATGGCCTTTATTCTCGGGTTCCCTGCCAACGAGATCGTCATCCCGATTATGATGATGGCATATATGGCAAACGGCAGCCTGACTGATTATACCAGTCTTGCCCAGCTAAAGGATTTGTTGGTCGATAACGGCTGGACATGGGTGACGGCACTTTGCACCATGCTGTTTTCACTGATGCACTGGCCATGCTCTACCACCTGTATGACCATCAAGAAGGAAACGCAGAGCCTCAAATGGACTGCGCTGTCCGTTGCACTGCCGACCGTCATCGGGATGCTGCTTTGCTTTGCCGTTGCAAGCATTGCAAAATTATCCGGTCTGGCTTAAAACACGGCTTGCCCAATGGAGAAAAATATGTTATACTGAAAAAAATGAGTAAGCTGTACGGCAGCGCGGGATCACCGTGAGGAAAGTCCGGGCGTCACAGAGCAGGATAGCTGCTAACAGCAGCCGAAGGCGACTTTAGGGAAAGTGCAACAGAAAGAAACCGCCGGCCTTTTGACCGGTAAGGATGGAAAGGCGGGGTAAGAGCCCACCGGGCCGCGGGAGACCGCGGCGCCATGTAAACCCTATCCGACGCAACACCGACCGGGATGCTATCGTTGGCTCGACGGTCCCGACGGGTGGCTGGAGCGTTTTGGCGACAAAACGCCAAGATAGATTGCCGTATGAAAAACAGAACCCGGCTTACAGGCTTAGTCATTTTGATTGTCAGTAAAGGCGCACTTTCAGGTGCGCCTCAGGCTGTTCCAAAACGATAAAAAATTGTCACGCAGGCGGACATGCGCCGCCGGAGTGACTCCTAAAGAGAAAGCCGGCGGTGAGCAGAAGCATAGCCTTCTGCGGAGCCGGTTTTCGACTGAAAAGGGGGAGTCGGGGGAAAAACACAGAACAAGGCTTTGCCGCTGTGATTGTGTTTGTCCCCCGAGAGCATGTCGATTTTCCCGACACGCTCAAAGGCGCACTTTCAGGTGCGCCTTTTGCTCAAAAAAAGCGGTTTTCAGGGGGGATTCTTATGAAGCAGTATGTTGTTGCACTTGACCAGGGAACCACCAGCTCCCGCGCGGTTATTTTTGACAAAAACCAGCGGATAATCCAGATCGCACAGCGGGAATACACCCAGTATTATCCCAAAGAAGGATGGGTAGAACATGATCCTATGGAAATTTACGCATCCCAATATGGCGTGCTGATCGACGCCCTGCTGATGGGCGGGATCGACGCTTCTGAAATCGCAGCCATCGGCATCACAAATCAGAGGGAAACCACCATCGTCTGGAACAGGGATACCGGCAAGCCGGTTTATCATGCTATTGTGTGGCAATGCAGGCGCACCGCCGGTATCTGCGAGCAGCTTATCCGGGATGGCATGAGCGATTATATTCGGGAAAACACCGGCTTGATCCCGGATGCATATTTCAGCGCGACAAAAATCAAATGGATTCTGGATCACGTCGAGGGTGCAAGAGAACAGGCAGAGCAGGGAAAGCTGATGTTTGGCACCGTGGACACCTGGCTGATGTGGAAGCTTTCCGGCGGAAAGATTCATGCAACCGACTACACAAACGCCTCCCGCACGATGCTGTTTAACATTCATACGCTGGAGTGGGATGACGTACTGCTGAAAGCGCTTGACATTCCTCGTACAATGATGCCGCAGGTGAAGGCGTCGGGTGAATATTACGGCACTGCCCAGGTCGGCGGCTGCGAGATCCCGATTACCGGCGTCGCGGGCGACCAGCAGGCCGCTTTGTTTGGACAGGCCTGCTTTGAAAAAGGCGAAGTGAAAAATACATATGGAACCGGATGCTTCCTTCTGATGAACACGGGAAATACGCCCTGCCGCAGCAAAAACGGACTGCTGACCACCATTGCGGCTACTCTTTCGGGTGAGCCTGTTCAGTATGCGGCAGAAGGCAGCGTCTTTACCGCGGGCGCTGTGGTCCAGTGGCTTCGCGACGGCCTGCATTTGATTGACGAATCGGCCGATACCCAGTATTACGCAGAAAAGGTATCCGACACGGGCGGGGTGTATCTGGTGCCTGCTTTTACCGGATTGGGGGCGCCGCACTGGGACATGTTTGCCCGCGGGATGATGATCGGTCTGACGCGCGGCACCAGCCGCGCACACATTATTCGTGCGGCGCTGGAGGCTATCGCATACCAGTCCAAGGAGCTGATGGACGCTCTGACTGCCGATACGGGGATTGATCCCGCCAGCCTGAAAGTGGACGGCGGGGCAAGCGCAAACGATTTTTTGATGCAGTTTCAGGCCGATATTCTGGATAAACCGGTCTGCCGTCCGGCCTGCCGGGAAAGTACTGCGCTGGGCGCCGCTTATCTTGCAGGGCTTGCCTCCGGCTACTGGGAGAGCAGGGCGGAACTAAAGTCCCGTGGAATAGTGGAGCAGACCTATCTGCCGAAAATGGAGCAGGAAAAACGGGAAAGATTGCTTGCGGGCTGGAAAAAGGCAGTCCAGCGCGCTAAAAACTGGGCGAACTGATACTGTATGATTTGCATAAAACAAGCTGAGAAATTTCTATTATTTGACGGTCTGCGTAGAATAGCAATACAAAATGTATAATGGAACAAAAAAATACAAAAAGCTGTGGGTTTTATAAAATTTTAGATTGAAACCTTGTCAGAAAAATGATATAATAATTGAAATATCTTTGGGCTTTACAATTTAATAAAAGGAAAGGACGTGCCAAAATGCTTGAGACGAATTTTGACAAGAAATTCAAAAAAGAAGGGCTGACCTTTGACGATGTTCTTCTGATTCCGGCGGAATCCGACGTGCTGCCGGCCGACATTGATGTAAAAACCAGACTGGCAAGGGACATCATCCTCAATACCCCCATTCTGACCGCCGCAATGGACACCGTGACGGAGTTCCGGATGGCCATCGCAATCGCCAGAGAGGGCGGCATCGGCATTATTCATAAAAATATGCCGATCACAGAGCAGGCCGACCAGGTCGACAAGGTAAAGCGTTCTGAAAACGGCGTCATTGTGAATCCGTTCTTTTTGAGTCCCGAGCATTACGTCTTTGATGCCAATGAATTAATGGGGAAATATCGTATTTCCGGTGTCCCTATTGTGGAAAACGGCAGACTGGTGGGTATCCTCACCAACCGTGATCTCCGTTTTTTGACCGATTATAATATCAAGATCAAAGAAGTCATGACCAAAGAGAACCTCGTGACTGCTCCGGTTGGCACCACTCTGAGCGAGGCGCAGGAAATTCTTCGCCATCATAAAATTGAAAAGCTGCCTTTGGTTGACGACGATATGATGCTCAAAGGCTTGATCACCATCAAGGACATTGAAAAAGCAGTACAGTATCCCAATTCTGCCCGCGATAAAAACGGCCGTCTGCTCTGCGGCGCGGCAATCGGCGTGACTGACGACGTACTGGAACGCGCACAGGCGCTTGTCGATGCACAGGTCGACGTTCTTTGCCTGGATTCTGCGCATGGACACAGCCGGGGCATTATCGAATGCGTCAAAAAGGTCAAGGCTGCGTTCCCGGACGTGGCTCTGATCGCCGGAAACGTTGCGACTGCAGAGGGAACAGAAGCGCTGATCAAAGCAGGCGCAGATTGTGTGAAGGTCGGGATCGGCCCCGGCTCCATTTGTACCACCCGTGTGGTTGCCGGAATCGGTGTGCCGCAGATCACAGCGGTTTATGACGCCTGTTGCATTGCGGCCAAATATGATATCCCCGTCATTGCGGACGGCGGCATCAAGTACTCCGGAGATATTGTCAAGGCGCTTGCTGCCGGTGCAAACACCGTCATGCTCGGCAGTCTGCTGGCCGGCTGTGAGGAGTCTCCGGGAGAGAGCGAAATCTTCCAGGGCAGAAACTTCAAGGTTTACCGCGGCATGGGCAGCCTGGGGGCAATGGCTAAGGGCAGCCGTGACCGCTATTTCCAGCAGAACAACAAAAAGCTGGTTCCCGAAGGGGTCGAGGGACGTGTTCCATATAAAGGACTGCTTTCTGAGACGATATACCAGCTGCTTGGCGGCATCCGCGCCGGAATGGGCTATTGCGGTTGCGCAAACATCACGCAGCTGCATGAGAAATCCCAGTTTGTCCGCATCACCGGTGCAGGCTTAAAGGAATCGCATCCGCATGATATCTATATTACGAAGGAAGCGCCAAACTATTCCGCCCAGATTTAAAAAGTTACAGCTTATTAAAACGTCCCGTGCCAATGGCACGGGACGTTTTGATACAGGTCGAAAAAATGCCGCGTATAAAAGCAGACAGTTTTTATTTGATAAATGCGTCATGGACGGCTGCAACAGCCTTATCCGCATCTTTTTTGTCAATTAAAACCGAAATTTTGATTTCGCTGGTGGAGATCATTGAAATATTGATGCCGGCTTCAAACAGCGCTTCAAACATGGTGGCAGCGACACCCGGATTGGACTGCATACCTGCACCCACGATGGATACTTTTGCCACATCCTCATTCACTTCGATTCTTTCTGCACCCAAATGCTCCAGATCGTTTTCCAGCACTTCTTTGGCGGCTTCAACCTGGGACAGCGGACAGGTAAAGCTGATATCCTTTGTATTGTGACGGCCGATCGACTGAATGATGATGTCGACGTTGACCTTTTTCCGGGACAGGTTAGAGAAAATTTTAAACGCGATACCCGGTTCGTCGGGCAGGCCTACCACCGCGATCCGTGCAATGTCGCAATCCTTTGCAACGCCCTTTACCAACATTTTTTCCATTTTGACAACCTCCTTGACTTTCGTACCAGGCTTTTTTTCATAGCTGGAAACAACTTCCATATTAACGCTGTATTTTTTTGCCATTTCAACAGAACGGTTATGCAGAACCTGCGCGCCCAGGGAAGCAAGCTCCAGCATTTCATCAAAGGAAACCTCTTCCAGCTTTCTGGCGTTTTTGACCTTCCGGGGATCTGCGGTGTAGACGCCGTCTACATCCGTATAGATTTGGCAGAGATCCGCATGAAGGGAAGCTGCGATCGCAACGGCGCTGGTGTCTGAGCCGCCGCGTCCGAGGGTGGTCAGATCGTCAAACCGGTTGACGCCCTGGAACCCTGCGACAATCACGATATTCTTCTTGTCCAGTTCGCGGTTGATCCGCTCTGCATTGATGCGGCGGATTCTGGCGTTGCCATAATCGGATGTGGTCAGAAAACCTGCCTGCCATCCGGTCAGCGAGACCACCGGATAGCCCAGTTTTTCGATCGCCATGGCCAGCAGTGACATCGAGATTTGTTCGCCCGTGGTCAGCAGAACATCCATCTCCCGTTTGGAAGCATGGGGATTGATCTCGTTTGCCTTTTCGATCAGGTCGTCGGTCGTATCACCCTGAGCAGATACCACTACTACGACATTATTTCCTTTGGCATAGGTCTCGGTAACAATGTTCGCCACGTTAAAAATACGTTCTGCATCCTTGACCGACGACCCGCCGAATTTCTGAACAATCAGTCCCATAAATTACAACCCTTTCTTATGTATGTCCGTATCTGGATACGGTGTTATTCTTTGGTGAGTACGGCGCCGGTGTTGTCAATACACAGCTCCAGCAGCCGCCAGTTCAGCTCATAGGTGCGATACAGCCGCTGCACCGCTTTTTCAAAGCTGTCGTTATGATCTGCCGCAATTGCCATTAGGGTCGGCCCCGCGCCGCTGAGATAGACAGCATATGCGCCTGCCTGATAACAGCCGTCCATCAGTTCTTTGCTGTTAGGAATCTGTTCCAGCCGATACGGCTGGTGCAGCAGGTCGCTGACCCCGATTTTCAAATTTTCATACTTTCCCTGCAACAATGAAGCGGAGAACAACGCCGCCCGGGAAAGATTATATACTGCGGCCTGATGGGGCACTTCTGCCGGCAGCAGGGCGCGCGCCTCCTCGGTTTTCATCTCAAAATCGGGGATCATCGCATAGAATCGCAGATGGCTGTCGACCTTTTGCTTGACCCAATATACTTTGCCGCTGTCAATGGCCGAAGTCACGATGCCGCCGAGCAGCGCCGGCGTCGTGTTGTCAGGATGCCCTTCGATTTCCGCCGCAAGGTTCACCAGCTCGTCGGTAGACAGCGGCTCTTTTAACAGGCGGTTGGCGCCTGCCAGTCCTGCGATGATGCAGGCCGAGCTGCTCCCGAGTCCGCGGGTGAACGGGATGTTGTTTTCCTGCTCAATATGCAGGCCGTAAAACGGCCTGCCGCAAACCTCATAAAGATGTTTGGCGGAAGCAAAAATCAGGTTGTCATCTCCCTGCGGGACAGAGACATGGTCTCTTGAACAAATCGTGGTTTCATCCGCTTCTTCCATCCAGACGGTATTATATAAGCTGACGGCAAGTCCGAGCGCATCAAAACCCGCGCCGAGATTTGCGCTGGTTGCGGGAACCTGTATGCGAAGCATCCTTCATTCGGCCCCTTTCTTTTTCATTATCAATAGTCCAGAATTCTGATCTTGCCCAGCAGCTTGATGTTTTCTTTGGAAAGCTCATCCAGTGCCTGCTCCAGTGCTCCCTCGTTGAGGGTTTCGGTTGTGACCGCAAATTCGTTGACCGGCTGGTCGTCGCGGTTGAGAAAATGTACGGTGCCCAGTTTGGCCTGTACTTTGGCTTTGGCGTTTGGATCGTTGGAGACAAAGCGGAGATAGAACGCAATGTCGCATTTTTTATAGTCAATGACATAATCCTCATGACAATCCGCCCAGGTGAGGGAATTGCTGGTGCCATGTGCCTTTGCAGCCGCAATGATGTCCGATACCACGGCGCTCGCGGTTGGGAGCTTGCCTGCGCCCTTGCCATAGAAAACCACGTCGCCGGTCGCATTGCCGCGGACAAGAATGCCGTTGAAAACGTCGTTGATGTTGGCAAGCTGGCTGTCGTTCGGGATAAAGGCAGGGCAGACCATAGCGGACACCATGCCGTTTTCCAGCCGTTTGGCTCGGCCGATCAGTTTAATAACGCCGCCCCAGTCGCCGGCATAGGCGACATCCTCCAGCGTCAGGCCGGTGATGCCTTCGGTATGTACGCTTTCAGGATAAACATGCTTGCCATAGCAAAGGGAAGCCAGAATGCAGATCTTACGGCAGGCATCATGGCCTTCAATATCGGCCGTCGGGTCTTTTTCTGCATATCCAAGCTCCTGTGCCAGTTTGAGTGCCTGGTCAAAGGGCATGTTTTCGTGGATCATTTTGGTCAAAATAAAGTTGGTCGTTCCGTTGAGGATCCCTGCGATCTCTTCAATGCGGTTGGCGGACAGACACAGGTGCAGCGGCTGAATGATCGGGATGCCGCCGCCAACACTGGCTTCAAAAAAGAAGTTGACGTTGTTTTTTCTGGCAGTCGCCAAAAGCTCGGCTCCCTTTGCCGCAACCAGCTCTTTATTTGAGGTAACGACGCTCTTCCCTTTTTCCAGACAGGCGGTTGCAAATTCAAAAGCGGGGTGGGTGCCGCCCATCACCTCTGCCACGACCGAAATTTCGTCGTCATTCAAAATATCCTGAAAATCCTTGGTAAACTTGTCGGAATAGGGAAGGCCGGGAAACTCCCTCAAATCCAGTATACGCTTTACTTCCATGGTTTGACCGGCTTTTTTTTCAATTACGGATTTATTTTTCTGCATGACCTCGACCACGCCGGAGCCCACGACGCCATGTCCTAAAACTGCAACCTTTGCCATAATCAGCATCTCCTTTGCATCCTAAATCAGTTTTGCTTCCAATACGCCGCCGATTGCCAGAAGTCTGCCGGGAAGCGTATGATCCGCCGGGCTCTGGCTTGCCCGGAACGAGATGGTCACCGTGGCCACTAGGTCCACAGGAATGTTCTGGTTGACGGTCAGAATGTTTGCTTTATTATGATAAAGCTCAGACAGGACTGCGGACAGCACGCCCGGCTGGTCAGTCAGCCGCAGATAAAGCGTCTGCGTGCGGGCGCCCTCTCCCGAGTCCTGCCAAAATACGCTGTCCTTATATTTGT
Organism: uncultured Clostridia bacterium; assembly: GCA_944386455.1. Lineage (GTDB taxonomy): Bacteria > Bacillota > Clostridia > Oscillospirales > Ruminococcaceae > HGM13222. Next base: position 10,496 of record CALXBC010000047.1, read on the forward strand.
AATAGGCACCGCGGGAAACCCCGGCCATCCGGCAGGCGTCCGCCGACGATTTTGCTTCTCCCTTTGCAAGCAGCAGCTTTGCGTTGAGAACCTTGACAAACGCTTCGGGCAGAGCCTGGAGATCAACCAGTGCAAATTGTCTGGAATCCGCCATAAACAAGCAACCCCTTGTTTTGTTCACGAACATATACATCTGTTTACGTCACATATACAACTATATCATGTTCCGGCAGGAAAGACAATAGGTAAAATCGCCGATTATTGCTTATGGTTTTGATGAAATAATGGTGAGGATCGCCTGTCAGAGCCGATTCGCCGGATCGGCTCTGACGGACGCCTCTCGTTCGCGGCCGAAAACGAGGGCCGCGCTGCCGGAAAGCGGCAGACACTGCGAGGCGCTGTTTCAGACAAACAGGTTGCGCATACAGTTTGCAACCAGGTGTTTTTATTTTTGACAAACAGAGCCGATTCACCGGATCGGCTCTGACGGACGCCTCTCGTTCGCGGCCGAAAACGAGGGCCGCGCTGCCGGAAAGCGGCAGACACTGCGAGGCGCTGTTTCAGACAAACAGGTTGCGCATACAGTTTGCAACCAGGTGTTATCATTTTTGACAAACAGAGCCGATTCACCGGATCGGCTCTGACGGACTGTCAATAAGCGAATGGAGTTTCGCCCGCTGGTTTGTATTGTCGGCTTTTAAACCATCCAGATGTTGCCAGGTTTAAAAACAGAACGGAAAGGGATAATAATAACACATTACAGTTTTTTATGAAATTTGCGTTTGCGGTAAATTGCTGTAATGTGCAACAGGCGGATCTTTTCCGCCTGTTTTTTTATCCGTGGGCCACGTGTGGACGCGGAGCCAAACTCGCTTCGCTCGGGGCGGTTCGCGCAGTGATTTCTTTATTCTTTCTTTTTATTCGTTCGCGGATTGCCAGCCGGTGCAGACCGGCCGCGTGTGGAGCCAAACTCGCTTCGCTCGGGTCGGTTCGCGCGGTGATTTCTCTATTCTTTCTTTTTATTCGTTCGCGGATTGCCAGCCGGTGCAGACCGGCCACGTGTGGACGCGGAGCCAAACTCGCTTCGCTCGGGTCGGTTCGCGCGGTGATTTCTCTATTCTTTCTTTTTGTTCGTTCGCGGATTGCCAGCCGGTGCAGACCGGCCGCGTGTGGACGCGGAGCCAAACTCGCTTCGCTCGGGTCGGTT
>CALXBC010000048.1 GCA_944386455.1 uncultured Clostridia bacterium
GAAGCGATCCAGAAGCAAAAAACGGTAGCCTTCCGGTACATCGAATATACGCCGCAGAAGAAAAAGGCGTATAAGCACGGCGGACAGGTATATCTCCTCTCCCCCTACGATATGGTGTGGAACAGCGACGCCTACTATGTGTTCGGCTTTTCCGAAAGCCACGGCAAGGTGGTCAAATTCCGCGTGGATCGGATGCACTGCCCCGCACTGTCGGAGCAGCCTTACCGCCCAAAACCGGAAGGATATAATATCTCCGAGTACTGCCGTCAGGTCTTTTCCATGTATGACGGCGCAGCCTGTACGGTGGAGCTGAAATGCGAAAACAGCCTGATGGATGACATCGTCGACCGCTTCGGCGAGCAGGTACGGACAAAGCGGTATGACGCCGGTCATTTTGTCGCCGAAGCAGAGGTGTCTGTCAGCCCCACCTTTTACGCATGGGTATTCACCTACAGCGGGCAGATCGAAATCCTTTCGCCGGAACCGGCAAGGCGGGAGTACGCACAGCGACTGCAGGCTGCCTTAAAACAAGCGAAATAGCAGGAGCAAAAATCGGGATGGGTTCTGAAACGCCCATCCCGATTTGACTTTTCCAAAACCTATTGAAGCTGACAGGACAAACAGGTATAATATACCTATCCCGAACGCCTCGTTCGGATATGAGAAAAGGAGGCGCCGCCATGCGCTGCAAAAGCGAAGAAACGATGGAGCAGATCAAAAACGCTGTGGAGGAGTTTTATTTTGCCCATTACCGTTCCCCCTCCATCGGCGAAATCGCTGCGGAGGTTGGACGTTCCAAAAGTACCGTACACAGCTATCTTTGGGAAATGGACAAGCTCGGTCTGCTCTTTTACGACGGCAGAACCGCCGAAACCGCTGTGACGCGGAAGGCGGATGCAAAGGTCGTTCTCACCCCGGTACTGGGAAGTATCTCCTGCGGCGAGCCGGAGTATGCGGAGGAAAACTTTGAGTCGTATGTGGCGCTTCCCACCTCTCTGTTTGGCGGCGGAGAGTTCTTCCTGCTCCGCGCAAGCGGATACTCCATGATCGAAGCAGGCATCGAGCCGGGCGACCTTGTTGTGGTGAAAAAGCAGAATACTGCCGAGGAAGGCGATATCATTGTGGCGTTGGTGGAGAACGAAACGACACTCAAACGCTTCTATATCGATAAAAAAAGGAAATGCGTCCGTCTCCATCCCGAAAACAGCAGTATGAAGGATATCTATACCAACCACTGCTATATCCAGGGCGTGGCGCAGAATGTGATCAAACGCCTTACATAATACGGTCAGAAAGGAGGCAACTGCAATGACCAACTATATCTCCCAGGCGGAGGCGGAAGAACTGTGCGAGACAATGCTGCGCCTTTACCTTGGCAGAAACACGCCCGCGCCGGACCGCATCGATATCGACGGCTTTGTGCGGGGCTATCTGAAATGCAGAATACTGTATGAAACCTTTGCCGAAGACGATCCGGACAAAATCGGATTTGCAGGTGACGGAAAAACGCCTCTGCAAATAAAAAAAGACGGAAAAACAATATCGGCAGTGTTCCCTTTTCAGACTATCGTGCTGGAACGCTTCCTGCTCACCCCGGAAGAATCCATGCACCGCCGCTTTACCCTGGCGCATGAGGCCGGTCATGTCATCGCTATGCGCTTAAACCCCGACAGTGCCGCTTGTTTTCATCACGCACACGATCTGGAACGGGAATATACGCTGCCGGAGCTGCGGGAGCGGTACAGCATCAGCGAATGGCAGGCAAACACCATCGCGGCTTCTCTGCTGATGCCGGTACCGGTAATGCGTAAGGCTCTCAAAAAATTTAACGGAGGAAAGCGATTGCCCGTCTACGGAGAAACCGTCTTTCATCCGAGAGAGAAGGTCATCCTGCAAAAGATGGCGGCGTCCCTGGGTGTTTCCTTTACCGCCCTGGTCATCCGGCTGCGCGGGCTGGGGATGCTCAACCATCACAGTCTGTGCGATTATATCGAGCAGGAACTGCATTTTGGAGGCGATACTTCATGAGTGCAGGATATGCAAACGAGGAAGCCCGCCGGAAAGCAGAGCTTTCCCGAAGGGAAGCGGAAAACCTTATCGAGCGGGAGCTTCGATGCCCTGAATGCGGCTTTAAGGCGGGATCGGTCTTTTCCGACTGTACCGGACATCTTACCATCCGGTGCCGCAAGTGCAAGACAGTTTCGGTACTGAACCTCGCCTATTTCCGCAGGCACCGCAGGTACAAAAGGATGTATCCGCACCGCCATAAACGGCAAAAGACAATTGAATAACAAAAAATAAATCAACTCTATTCGAGCAAGCGGAGATGACCGGAAACGGTCAGGCTGCCAGGCGCCGTGCGAGTCAGAATGATACGGGCATATTGTATCAATCTGATTTCCACGGCGCTTTTTTGTTTGCTCGGATACTCGCACGGTAAAGCGGAGCCTTTCCCCGGCTTGTTCGGGAAAGGACTCCCAAATGAAAAACACCTTTTTGATGAACAAAATTCATGAAGACGGAGGCGCCGCTCTTTGCGTTGTTACGGCTGAGGAATGGCTTGACGCCGTGAAGGAAAACCGCAGCCTGCCCCCGGAGCAGCGCCGGTATTTTATCTCCGACTGCATTGAGGAAGGCGATACCATCGACCGCATGATCATAGAAGTGCCCTACAGCGAATATCGGCGCTGGAACAGCCGTCATACCGTAAGCGAACGAAGCCGAAGGGCAAAAAAAGAGTTCCTCCATCTGTCTCTGGATGCGGCAGTGCCGGGATCGCCAACGCTTGCACTGTCCGACTGTCTTGCGGACAGCGGCAGCATGGAAACCGCCGTTCTGGACGCGGTCCTGATAGATGAACTGAAAATCAGGCTGACCGCATGGAAACCGTGGGCGGCGGAGCTGCTTGCGCATTATCTCGCCGGAAGGAAGAAATCCTGCACGGCGGTGATGGCAGAAAAATACGGCGTATCGGAGCAGGTGATCCGCAAATACAAGCGGCAGTTTGAAGCATTCGTAAAAAAATTTCTGGCGGGTGTTTCGTTTTAAGGCTTGTGTGTTGTGGAGGGGTAGTGAGAAGGAAAAGTTCTCTCCCGTTTCCGCATTCTGCCGGGAGACGGGAAAGCTCTTTGACAACCGAATAGCACAGCACACCCGTTACTTCCCCTCTGCCGCCGGCAAAACCGGCAAGCCACATGAGAGATGCAGACGCAGCGGCGCACCCGCAGCGACGGCGATGACAGGCAGAGGCATTAAAGGTACTTGCGTCCAGTCCTAAAGCCGAGCGTGATATGGCCGGCAGAGCCAAAAGCCGTCGCAGCAAAGGAGGGCGCCCCGCAGCGATCCTGGGGGTGGTGAGATTCCAATGAGGTCAAATGCATGACCGGCGAGTGTGTTCCCGTATATCCGAGGGACGGCGTGGTTCAAATATCGGATAGACACGCAAAACGATTGATACAAAACAACACGGCGGCCGTCTGCCCAAAATACGACAGGCGGCCGTTTTTACTTAATATACGGAGGAACACAGATGAAACAGGTAAAACGCGGCGAGATATATTACGCCGATCTATCGCCTGTTGTCGGCAGCGAACAGGGCGGCGTCCGTCCCGTCCTTGTGCTGCAAAACGACAAAGGCAATTGTTACAGCCCTACCACCATCGTGGCGGCAGTTACAAGCAAGACAGAAAAAACACAGTTTCCCACTCATGTTAAGATCAGCGCGGACGGCCTGAAAGTGCCGTCCATCGTCCTGCTGGAACAGCTTCGGACAATCGATAAAGCAAGGCTTGGCGATTATGCCGGCAGGCTGAATAAGGATACAATGGGAAAAGTGGATCACGCTCTCATCACCAGCCTCGGCGTCAAATGCATGGAGGCGCTGTTATGATGAAAAATCTATCAGGCAAAGACTGCGCCTCACTTGCCTACGGGCTGAATATGCTCCGCCTTCTGCTGTCGATGAAGCTGATTACCAAAGAAGAATACAACAATATCGCACAGCTGCAGGCGGAACATTACGATCCGCAAAAAAAGTTATGTCTTTTTCTTTAATTCTCGCCATTCTCGCTGGATGTATGCGAACTCATGTGGTATCCTTCGTGTTGCCGCAGAGGAAGCGGTAATATGAAAAGCGGATAATCCGCAGAAAGGAGAACAGCATGGGAAAAACCATTACCGAGCTGACAGCCGAAAAACAGGAACAGCGCATCCTGCGGCTGGCGCCCTACACACGGGTATCCAGCAATTCCGAAGATCAGCTCCACTCTTTCGCAGCGCAGGTCAAACATTATACGGAATATGCTGCACAGCATCCCGAATACGAGCTGGTGGACATCTATGCCGATGAAGGCGTCACCGGAACACGCATGGACAAGCGGGATGATTTCAACCGCCTGATTCGGGACTGTAAAAAAGGAAAGATCGACCGCATCATTACAAAAAGCGTTTCCCGATTCGCCCGAAACACCGTCGAGTTTTTAGCGGCAACAAGAGCATTAAAGGAAATGGGCGTCAGCATCTATTTTGAAGAACAAGGCATCGACACGGAAACGGTTGACCTCGAACTGATGATGACATTCCCCGGCATCGCCGCACAGCGGGAATCGGAAACCATATCCGAGAATATGCGGTGGAGCTACCAAAAGAGAATGGAATCCGGCGATTTCAACTGCTGCCGAGCCGCCTATGGGTATGATCTCATAGACGGCGAGCTTCAAATCAATGAAGCGGAGGCAAAGGTTGTGCGCCGGATTTTTCATCTCTATCTGCAGGGCTGCGGCAAGCAGGCCATTGCCAATCAGCTCAACGCAGAGGGTGTACCCAAACGGTACGGTCAGAAAACATGGCACCTTTTCACCATCGACTATATCCTCAACAATGAGAGGTATATGGGCGACTGCCTGCTCCAAAAGAGTTACACCACCGAAAGCCTGCCCTTTACCAAAAAGAGAAACCGAGGCGAAAAGGCACAGTATTATGTGGAAAACAGCAATCCTGCCATCGTCAGCAGAGAAACCTATGAGGCGGCGCAGAAACTGCAGAAAAGCAAAGCGAAAAGCAAGCATACCCCGAAAAACCGTTACCCATTCAGCGGTATGCTGAAATGCCCGGTCTGCGGACACAATTACCGCAGGCAGGTCGTAAACGGCACAGCCTACTGGCTCTGCTCATACAAAGCGGCAGGCAGAACAGAGTGCGCTGGTGACAGAGTCCGGGAGGATGCCGTGATGTCCGCGTTCATACGGATGAGCGATAAACTCGCGCAAAACCGAGAAGAACTGCTGGGCGATTTAATCAGGCAGCTTGAAAAGATGCAGAGCCGCACCAGTACAAGCGGCGAGCAGGTGTATCAGCTCAATCGCCAAATCGCTGATGTCAATGCGCAGAGCCTTGTGGTTGCCCAGCTTTACAAAAACGGTGTTCTCAATCATGCCGAGTATGCCTCCAGATCGGTTGAGCTTGACCGGAAGGTCAGCGAACTCCGGTCGGAGCGCCGCCGCATCTTAACCGAGGATGAAGATAACGAAATCATTGAATCTCTGAAAGCGTTAAACCAAACCATTGCCGAATATATTCCAACGGACGATTTTGATACGGAATTGTTCGGGCAAATCGTGGAGAGTATTACCGTTATCAGCCGAAACACGCTGCGCTTCTGCCTTGCCGGAGGACTGACGCTCACAGAGAAATTCGAGAAAAGGAGCGCATGATATGAAAATGCGAAACATCCCTTTCGGCTACAGGATGGAGAACGGAAAAATCATCTTCCACCCTACCGAAAGCCAAGCAGTCAAGGATATATTTTCAGACTACCTGGGCGGGCAATCCCTGCTGAAGATTGCACAAAGTCTCAATGAAAGGCAAGTGGAATATCTGCCCGGAACGACAGGCTGGAACAAAGCCCGTCTGAAACGCATCATTGAGGATAAACGCTACATCGGCGGCGATGGCTATCCACCCATCATAGAACAAAGGATATATGACAAGGCACAAGCGGTCAGAGACTCCCGAAACACGCAGAAAGCCCTCGACCGCACAGCAGATATTTTCAGGCTGCAACTTTCGGTTCTCTGTGAGAAATGCGGAGAACCGATGCAGCGCAGGCATGACAGCCGCACCACTTACCAAGAAAAGTGGGTATGCAAAAGCTGCGATGAAGTTATCAAAATCTCAGACGATGCGTTTCTCTCGGCAATCACCGAATGCATCAACTATCTCATTGCTAAACCAAACATTCTGCAAGGTGATCCAACACCGACTGAGCCGCCCGTAGAAGTCATCCGATTAAAGAATGAAATCGGTCGGATGCTTGACAGTCCTGCAATCGAGAAAGAGCCGCTGAAAAACAGAATATTTGAATACGCTTCGCTGGTGTATGAAACTTTAGATACCACCCAGTGTATCACAGAGATGATAAGAGCGACCTTGCAAAGAACAGGACCGATCTCCTGCCATAACGGAGAGCTGACGGCGAAAATAGCCGCTGCTATCATACTCCATGCGGACAAAACAGTCAGCCTTACCCTCAAAAACGGTCAGCAGATCAGAAAGGAGAAAAACGATGCAACAGACAGCACCCATATTGCAAAAGAGAGTACGCACCATTGCTCCGACTATACAGCCGGTGAATGCGCACAGCACGCAAAGTATTACCAAGCGGGTAGCCGCTTACTGCCGGGTATCCACCAAGCAGGACGAACAGCTTAACAGCTATGAGAATCAGGTGAATCATTACACCGAACGGATTCACAGAGAACCCGGCTGGAAGCTGGTAGGCATTTACGCCGACAAGGGCATTACCGGCACCAGTATGAAAAAGCGGGATGAGTTCAATAAGCTGATCCGCCAATGCAAGCGAGGCCGGGTAGATATGATTATCGTCAAATCCATCAGCCGGTTTGCACGAAACACCCTCGACTGCATCAGGATCACCCGAATGCTGCGGGAGATCAAGGTAGATGTGTATTTTGAAGAACAGAACCTGCACAGCATTGATCCTGCCTCAGAGTTTTACATCTCCATCTACGGCTCTATCGCGCAGAGCGAATCGGAAAACATCAGCCACAATGTGGCATGGGGCAAGGCGCAAAGCGCAAAGGAAGGCAATGTGTCCTTCGCTTATAAATCCTTCCTCGGATACCGTCAGGGTGCAGACGGTAAACCGGAAATTGATCCCGCACAGGCGATAACGGTACGGCGAATCTATACGGAATTTCTCTCCGGCAACAGCCTGCAACAGATTGCCGATGGACTGACTGCAGACAGTATTCCCACGCCGATGGGAAAGGCCGTATGGCAGCCCGGAGTGATACAGTCTATCCTCTCCAATGTAAAATACAAGGGTGACGCTCTGCTGGGCAAAACCTATGTCGAGGACTGTATCAGCAAAAAGGTGCGTATCAACGGCGGCGAGCGCCCGCAGTATTATGTAGAGAACAATCATCCGGCAATCATCGATGCCGACACCTTCGCACAAGTACAGGAGGAACTGGCAAGGCGAGCCTCGAAACGCAAGGTCAAGCAGATCGGCACGACAACCGAGCAAGGCAAATACTGCGGAAAGTACGCGCTCACCGAACTGCTTGTCTGCGGAGAATGCGGAACGCCCTACCGCCGGTGCACTTGGACGGCAGGCGGTCAAAAGAGAATTGTATGGCGCTGTATCAACCGCCTTGACTACGGCAAAAAATACTGTCACCACTCACCGACTATGGAAGAAGCGCCCTTGCAGGAGGCCATTATGAATGCGATACTGAAAACGGCGAAAAGCAATCCCGACATTCTGCAAACGCTGAAAATGCATATCCAAATGGGGCTTGGCGCTGAAACGGGTGAGGACGAAAGCATTGATATCCAAATCCGCATCGCACAAATCGATAAGGAATTTGGTGGCATTCTAAACACCGTAACTGCCGAAAATCCCGAAAGCCTGCTTACTGATCCCCGCGTTAAAACTCTGATGACGGAAAAGAGAACGCTTGAAAACAAGCTGGCGGAATACATGGCTGCCGAACAGCATCGCAAAAACACCAAGTCGCGGTTGGATCAGATTTTTAGCATCCTCGACAGTATGAAGAACCACCCGATGACCTTTGACAACGAGATTATCCGAAAAATCCTGCAATGCGTGATCGTAGAGTCAAAGGATAAAATCAAGGTGGTTTTCATCGGCGGGCTCGAAGTGGAGGAGGAGGTGGAGCAGTGATGTCAATCAAGATAAAAACGATTTCGACGGTTCAACTCCCACCGCCGAAATGCCGAAAAAATCTTTTTCATGTGGTGCTCACAAATAAGAACCGCAATTTTGATACAATGGGTATCAAGTTGCGGTTCTTTCTTTTTGCCTGAAAGCCCTGCCTCAAGGGATTTTTGGCTTTTGAGGTATCTGCTACTACCCAGCAGAACGATAGCCCATCGCCGATCCAGTCCTCGAAGGTACTGGGTAGCCGTGGGCTATCGTTTGTTTTTAGGGCTACCGTTTAATTTGTGGGTTATCGTTTAAGAGTAATTTTTCTTGGAAATGCACTATATTTCGGGTCTCACTGATATTGTCTAAATTTTTATAAAAGAGCTTCGTTCAGGTACTTACGCACTCTCTCATCTAATTCCTCTGCCGAATATGTGTACAGGGCTGCAATTTTGCTGCCCAAGCCCTACCAGGATGGAGACAGTCCCACATGGGCATCTTACCTTTATGTCGGCCACTTCCTGGATCATGGTTTCCAAAACCGTCAAGAATAACATTCCAAACCGGTTTAAAGCGTTCTATCATCAATGATTCTGTGAGCGGTATCCATATATCATCAACTGACAAGAAGCGACAATAGAAATCCTGTATGTTTAAGTTTGTGGCAGCGGCCACAGATTTTGCGTGATCATTTAACCTTTTATACAGTGCAGTACCAGGATCGACATCATCTCCTTGTCCGCCTTTTCGTGCTCCATCTGGGACAGCTTTCCCAACATAGATTGGGCAAGCAAACTGACCATTGCGGTTAACATTCGCCAGTATCTCATATGCTGGAAAATCTCCAAATTAACAGTTATATTTTTTTGATTTGTTTAACAAAATATAAATTCCAATCAATACCAAAATAGTGATACCAAGTA
>CALXBC010000049.1 GCA_944386455.1 uncultured Clostridia bacterium
CCGAGGGCTATAAGAATCTGACCAAGGAGGTGATAAAACTTGAAAAGCAGCGCGAAAAAAGTAGAGCTGGCTCCATAGAAAAGCTTGCGGCGGCAATGACTGATTTTGTCAACATCATTGGAAGCCATACTATATTGGTTGGACATGAAGGCAGTTATCTGCCGCCAAAATATCTGAAGCTTCTGGAAGATGAAATCAATTCCCATATTTTTTCTGTCAAAAAGGTAGAAGTCCGACCGGCGCATTTTGGTGTAAGGGCTCCGCTGCTGGGCAGTGCATGTTGTATATTGGACGCTCTTTTCTCGGGCAGTCTGCCTCTGTTATAAAAATTTAAAAAATATTTTCCCGTCTGCAACAGCAACTTTAAAATCATAAAAGAATTTACTGATCCGTTTACGGGTGACAAGAGAAAATTGGCAAACAAAAAGGCAACTGCATGTAAGCGGTTGCCTGAAAACATCATGCGGTGCTAAACTTTCGAAGCCTCTTTTAGGGATGGGACAAACCATCTGTTCAATCGGTTCTTTGATTTCAGTCAGTGGATGTCCATTCATTGCGGATTATTTCAATATCGGTGGCTGATATTTTTTCTCATTTACAAGCAGATTCTTTCAACAAACGGTCGACATCGTATTCCCGATTAAATTCCAAAATACAGCCGCCCTGTATATGATCGGCAAAAAGATGAGGATCCTCGGAATTGGACAGAAACATATCATAATGATTCGGGATATTAACTTTCGCACCCAGTTTCCTGGCAACTGCCAACGCCTGTCCGACATTCATATTGCCAAGCTTCCCGTTGATGCAGATCAGCGTGATATCCGGATGATACGCCGCTATCTTAAGCAGATTTTCGTGATAAAGCGTATCTCCGCTGAAATACAGTGTTTTTTCCTCTGCTTTCAAAATAATACCGAATGCTTCCGTAGAATGATCGGCAAAGACCGCAGTGATCGATATGTCTCCGACTGTTACGGTCTGCCCCTGCTCCAGTACTTTCACATTTGTCCTGCCAAGGCGTCGCAGAAGTTCACTGCCCTTTTTGGTTGTCAGAAACAACTGCTGTGAAAAAATCCCCTTCACGGTTTCGGGATCCAAATGATCCAGATGATCATGGGTGCAAATCACAGCATCACAGCGAATATCCTGCGGCTGCACCGGAATTGGCAAAGCCCGCGGACGTCCGGCGGCCTTGTTCACACTGTCAGACAGATAAGGATCAATGACAACGGTTGTTTTTGAGGTTCTCACAATATAACCGCTCTGTCCCAGACTGCGGATAATCATTGAATGCTTTTCCCTCCATCTACATAAATGCTCTGACCCGTGATATATCGTCCTTCTTCCGAGCAAAGCAGGGAAATGATCCCCGCTAAATCCTCAGGAAGCCCGTAAAATCCGGCCGGAATAGAATCTGTCACCTTTTTGGCATATACCGGATCAGCAAGAGCATCCACATTGCGATCAGTATATATGACGCCGGGGGCTACGTTGTTCACAGTGATTCCATCCGGGGCAAGCTGCAGGGCAAGTGAACGCATCATATTGGTCTGCGCCGCCTTAGAAGCAGAATAGACCAGCATATCAGGGTGTGGCTTTGCTTCCTGCACAGAACCTATTGTAATGATCCTGCCCCAGCGTTTTTCCCTCATATTGGAGACCGCAGTCTGAATCAGCAGCAGCGAGGATACAAAATTACAGTTCAGCTGTTCATAACAAGCGTCCGTTGATATTTCTCTCCATGGCGTGCGGTATTGCAGGGATGCGTTCAACACGAGCACATCAAGGCTATCCGCCTTTTCCGCCAGCTTTTCTGTTTGTTTGATATCACGCAGATCGGCCGTTATCGTTTCCGCCTTTCCGCCGTGCTTCTCGATAACAGATTTTGTCTCATCCAGCTTATTCGAGTCGTGCGAACCATGAACAAGCACAAAATAGCCATCCTGTGCCAGCCTTATGGCGACCGCCCTTCCGATCCCCCTGGACGAGCCTGTAACCAACGCGGTTTTCATTTTATTCTTTCCTCCCGACATTTATAAGGCAGTTTGGGTGTCATTCGGGTCCCCGCTGCGCGCCAGTTCATATTCCTTTGACCAGTCAAGCCCCCGATATGCCGCGCCTCTTGGATCTGTTTGGATCCAGTCTACCAGCAGATCGAGCATTTCCTCAGTCCAGGTGTTGCGGTCGATCTGGGCGGTAGTAAATTTTCCCTGGCCAATCATTTCAAAGCCAAAATCATCCTTGACATGTGTTTTGGTTGCTCCTTCTACTACATCTGCAACCAGATGGGCGGGAATAAACAGCACCCCGCCGCCGGCGCCGAACACCACATCGCCCGGCAGACATACTGCACCGCCAAAATTTGTGACGGTATTGTATCCCGTCATGACAAATTCACGAATCGGTGTAGGGTCGATTCCTCTGTAATAGACCTGGACGTCAGGCACGCGCTTCATCTGCTCGATGTCACGCACACCTCCCCATATCACCGCGCCGCCGGTCTTTGTATGCTTTTTAACGGCAGTGGTAAGATTGCCGCCTAAAAAAGTGCCCTTGTAAATTTTATCATACATGTCGCAGACAACAACGTCACGCTCCATCAAATTGTCGATCACCCATTGATTGTAATTTCCCTTCCGGCCGTCCTCAGCCCCCCTTTGCTGCATAAGCGCATGAAGGTCGGGGCGCGTGGGGCAGAAATTACAGGTGACCGCTCTGCCGACCAGCTTTCTTCCGTCATCATGCAGCGCCTGCATCGGCGCCAGTCCGCCGCCTACAAACTGATTCTCATAGCCCTGCACATAGATGGGTTTCCATACTTCTTCCAGAGTCATTCCGTAAAGCGCGTCAAGATATTGATCCGCCACCTTCGGCCTGCCGTCCGGGAGTCTTTCCCCTTTCCAAAGCGGCGTCAAAGCGATAATAGCATCCCTGTCGTTAAAATTCATTACGATTTTCTCCCCAATACAAAACAAGATACCCATGCGGCGGCAGAATAAACTTATCTCCGTTCCGTTGTACCTTCCGCCCGCTTTCCATGATACATTGTGCATTGTCGTCGATAAACTCGGACATCACCTGACAATGAATTTCCTGCCGCGCAGTGTTTCCAACAAATAAAAGTTTCTCTGTATCGGTAACACGCAGAAAAGAAACGACCTGAGCCGGAGCGGAATTTTCTGCCCAAATGGTCACACCGTTATGCAGCAGACCGCTGTTTTGTTTCATGGCATTGAGTCTTTGCAGTAAATTCATGCGCCGCGCAGCCGCTGCGGTTTTGACGAGCGCATCACGGTCGGTCACCTCATAGCTTCCCATATAAAAGCGGTTGGCGAACATATTGAGCTTTGCGGTGTCTGCAAGTTCGTTGCCGCAGTATATCATCGGAACGCCGTCGATCAAATAGTTGATGACCTCGATTTGCTCCATGCCGTCATGCCCGGCGGCCGTCTCCGTCCTGGCAGGCCAATCCGTTACGGTATCGTGATTGTCAATATCCCGTATCAATGCAATCCCGCGGGGCGCCTCTTTTTCAATTTCTTCATAAACCTCTCTGAGTCCGCAGGCAGAAGCACCCTCTGTAAAGATACGATACATCGTCTCGTGCCAGTCAAAGCAGTAAGTAATGTCAAATCCCTTGACTGCCCAGTCCCATTTGCGTCCTTCATTGATAAGCACTGCGTCCGGCTTTACCGCTTGTATTCTCCTTCTTCCTTCTGTCCAAAAGTCCAGCGGAACACCGTCACCTACATCGCACCGAAATCCGTCGACATCCAGCACGGCAATATAATAGACCATATTGCACCACAGATATTCCCGAAGTCCCTCGCTGTTGTAATCGAGATATGGAAACATCCACGGACCGCACACCGTTTTTCCGTCCTGGTCCTGTTTGGCAAATTCCGGATGTGTTTTTAATATGTCGGCGTTAGGTCCAATGTGAAGGTAAACAAGGTCCAGCAGCACCTTCATTCCCAGGCGATGCGATTCCGCCACAAAATGCCTCAGATCGTCCATATTTCCGTATTCAGAATCAATCCTGAAATAATCGTTCATTCGATAAGGATTTTTAGGATTCTGCGTTTCATACTTTTTCTGCCGCTCACTCCAATAAATACGGTCTTCTGAGTCATCTTCTTCAAACACAGGGCAAAGATACATCACTCCAAATCCGAGCGCAGCGAGTTCGGGCAGCTTTTGTGTAACAGCATCAATGGTTCCCTGCACAGAAAAGGTGCGGGGATTGATTTGATAAACAGAAGAATGAGAAATCCACTCCGGCGGCGTCAATGCTTTATACTCCATAATAATCAGCTCCATATCCTGTCATTGGAAAATTCCTGGTTCCACTCATCCGTGGGTTCAAAATATCCGGGGATCTCCGGATTGATATGCTGCCTCAGCACTTCTTCGTTCAAGTCATCAAATCCCAGTCCCGGCTTTTCGGGTACTTTAATAAATCCGTTTTCAAAAATCGGATTCGGTATTCCTGTCACCATATCTGCCCACCAAGGCACATCCACTGAATGAAATTCCAGAGCAAGACAGTTGTGCATAGCAGCTGCCGTATGTACCGCCGCAAGACAGGCAACCGGACTTTCCGCCATATGGATCGCCACTGCGACTCCATGCTCGTCCGCGATATCTGCAATTTTTTTGAGTTCCAAAGCACCGCCGCATGTCAGAATATCCGGGTGGATCGCTGATACGCCTCCTGCTTTGATCAATGCTTCAAAGCCCTCTTTTAAATAGATGTCCTCACCGGTGCAGACAGGAATTGTCGTACTGTTTTTCAGCCGAACATACTGATCGGTATAGATCCACGGTATCATGTCTTCGACCCATGCCAGATTGTAGGGCTCCATTCTGCGGGCAAAGCGTATGCAGTCCTCGACGCAGACATGACCAAAGTGATCAATGGCAAGCGGCACCTCATATCCGATGACACTGCGTACCTGTTTTACGTATTCTTCCAGAATGTCCAATCCCTTTTCTGTGAGATGAATCCCGGTAAAGGGATGCGCTGTTGTTACAATAGCATAGCTTTTCTGACGCCGTACCATATCGGCGGTAACGCTCCCGCCCTGAACGTTCAAAATATGGGAAGCATATTTTTTCATGTCGTCAATAAAACCAAGCGGCGCATTCAGAGCCCCGGCTTCATCCAGCAAAAGGCCGATGCCCAGATCCATTTTCAGAAAGGTAAATCCCATTTCCATTCGTTTTTTCAACGCAATGCCCATGTCGCGGCCGGTATGCTTTCCTTCCACATCGGTATCGCAATAGACTCGGATTTCATCACGGAATTTTCCGCCCAACAGCTGATAAAGCGGAACGCCGTAAGCCTTTCCGGCCAAGTCCCATAGCGCAATTTCGATCCCGCTGACGCCGCCGCCTTGTCTGGAGTGGCCGCCAAATTGCTTGATCTTGCGGAATATTTTGTCCACATTACAGGGATTTTCTCCTAAAATACGGCTTTTCAGCATCAGCGCGTAGGTCTTAGAGGAAGCGTCCCGCACTTCCCCAAACCCGGAGATTCCCTGATTGGTGTCAATTCTTAAAATCGTGCAGCGCTTCGGAGCACCGTCAATATCCACAAAACGCATATCTGTAATCTTCAGTTCACTCGGATTAGAACAACAATTCATAATACTCCCCTTTCTGCATTTACTGATATCCTCATTATAGATGATTTTCGATACAAATCAAGATAATTTTCGATAAAAAATACTTGATTTTCGATACAACTTCAGATATAGTGAGGATGAGGTGATAACTGTGATTCCCGAAAAGGTAGCAATCTCGGTCCTGGATGTGCTGAACTTCCATCAAAAGCCAGGACATTTTTATGTTCCCAAACGAAAGTTTTCTGCCATTTCTCTACGTCTGAAAACTCCCGGAAAATATGTCTGCAACGGAAAAAGTTTTAGTTTTCTCCCCGGCAGCATCTGTATCATCCCGGAAGGAGTCAGCTATGAACGCACCTCATATGAAGAGGACATTCTGGTGATTCATTTCCATATGCTTGATTATGTGATGGAAGAGATCGAAATTTTTAAGCCAAATGATATGGAAAAATATGTTCTGCTTTTTGAAACCGCTCTGGATCTGCGTCAGAAAAATGAAAGCGGAGCCAGCCACGGAATCAGCTCGCTTCTGTATCAGATTTTTGCCGAGCTGACCAGGGATTTCGGCTTTTCCTCCAATCCAAGAAATAACCGTATGATCGAATCCGCTGAATATATGCGGCAAAATTTATCTGACCCCGGTCTTTCTGTTCCGAAATTGTCCCAAAAGGCTTGCGTCAGCGTGGCGCTTTACCGAAGAGAATTTCACCGTGTTTATGGTACAAGCCCTAAAAAATATCTGGACGCTCTGCGGATCCAATATGCCAAAACGCTTTTGGAGACCGGGTATTTCTCTCAAAAAGAAATTGCACAGCGATGCGGCTTTTCGGATGTAGGTTATTTCCGAGCCGCATTTAAGGCTAAAACCGGATACAATGTGTCCGAATACCGCAAGGTTCACTCCATATAGTTCAAGCAAAGTCCATCATTCAAAAGCATAAAAAGCAAGAAGCAGACAGTGATGACTGTCTGCTTCTTACCTCAGTCTGTAGAAAAAGGGGTAAAAAAATTAAAAATCGTTACGCAGGCGGACATGCGCCGCCAGTTGCAGCATTACCACATCGGGTACCTGCCAGCCGCCATCAGAATGCGTATTGAGGACATGTTCCGTCGTGGTAAAATCACAACTATGTTCTGCACCAGCACTTTGCTTGAGGGAGTAAACCTCCCAGCGGATAATCTGTTCATTACTGACAATAAGATTTTCCGAAAGGTTATGACTCCGGTTGATTTCCGAAATCTGATAGGACGTGTAGGCCGCATCCGTTTCAACCTTTACGGAAATGTATTCTTTGTTTCACAGGGCGAAAAGTTGAAACAGGAAGACTATGTGGATCTCTTGAAAAAAGAGGTCCCAAAGCAGACGCTTTCTATCGAGGCTGGCCCGAAGAACCTTACAAACGCTGAGAAGAAATACATTATCAAGGCACTGCTGCAAGGCAATATTGAGCTCGTAAAACGTAATGATGCACAGTCAGAGGAAGCCTATATAATGATGCGTAAATTTGCTCTCGTTCTTTTGCGGGATATTATGCAGGATAACGATAGCCTTGTAAGGCGCGAGTTCTCTAATCTACTGACACCCAAGGACGAAGCGAAAATACGAGAAGCCTTTATTGATCCGTTCACAGAACCAGATGATGATATCAACACCTCGGTAGACCAGACGAAAAATTTACGCACTGCTATCGCAATGGGACTGAAATATCCCGACCGTGTTGATGGTAGGTTCGACTATGACGACGTTCTGGCTTTCCTTGAGAAGCTGAGTAGAATCTTCAAGTGGGGAAAGTATGAGGCATCTACGCTTGGAAAGCCTACTCTCCTGCGCTGGTATGCGGTTGTCCTGATTCAATGGATGGAAGGAACCGGTCTCAGTAATATCATGAAAAAGGCTCTGGAATACCGGCGGCAGCATCGTGATAATTTCTGGGTAAACCGAGGGCAAAAAGAATATTACGATGACGGTCTCCAGCACCGCAATATCGTGTTTGCCGACACCTTGGAAGTTATAGATAACATCGTTCTGTTCAGTATTTCAAACTACTTCCTCCGCTTCTCGAATGAGTATAAGACGATTCACCATCTGAACGAGTTTGATAACAACTGGTATGAATTTGTAGAATATGGAACGACGAATCCGATAACTATTCTTCTACAGAGAAATGGTTTCTCTCGTGAAGTATCTACTTATATCCGCAATAACAAAGATGCGTTTATCATTGAAGGTTTAGATGGAAAATGGCATTTGAGTACAGCTTTGCTTAAGTGCTCAAACGCTAATGCTCGAACTGAGGCATCAAGTGTACGCTATAATATGCCGGAGTTATTTGTTGCGAGGCAATTGGGAGGTAACCAACATGGATAATAAAAGCGGTGTAATCTATATTCTGACAAATCCGTCTTTCCCGGACTATGTAAAAATCGGGTATGCGGATGATATTGACAAGCGTCTGAAACAGCTGAACCGGAGCGAATGCATCCCATACGCATTTCGGGTATATGCCACATATGAGGTCTCCTCGCGCTTGTCGGATGTAAAAATCCACTCCATCATTGATAAGCTCAACCCCAACCTGCGGTCGGTCGAGAGCTTTAACGGAAAGCAGCGAGTTCGTGAGTTTTATGCCATGTCCCCGGAGGATGCCTACTCTATACTTGAGGCCATTGCTGAAATTCATGGCTGTTCTGATAAGCTACAGCGGATCGCTCCCAGCGAAGAAGAGCAACAAGCGGAACAGGTGGCGCAGGAGGTAGACACCGAAAGTAGCGAACGTGCCTCCAATTTTTCCTTCAGCAAGTGTGGGATACCCGAAGGTGCTAAAATTGAGTTCTGTGATAATCCCAGCATAACCGCAACAGTTGTTGGTGATAGAAGTGTTGAATATAATGGGGAGACTATGTCGCTGACCGCCCTTGCAAAACTTCTGACCGGCAAGCAGTACTCCATTGCCGGACCAAAATACTTCAAATACAAGGGCGAATGGCTCAACGATATCCGTCATCGGCTTGGCGTTTAAGAATAAACGATAGCCCACAAATTAAACGGTAGTCATAAAAACAAACAATAACCTACTGCCATCCAGCACCTTTGCGGACTGGATTGGCGGTGGGCTATCGTTCTACTGGGGGAGCAGCAAACATCTCAAAAGCCCGAAATCCCTGGAAATCAGGGCTTTTAGGCAAAAAGAAAGCACCGCAATCCTGATACCCATTGTATCAAAATTGCGGTGCTTCTTTGGCAAATGACCCTAATTGTGATACAAGTGAACCCCCTTTGGCGTTAGGGGGTTCACTTTGCGCCAAGGGGGTTCAGACCTGGCTTTGCTGCTTTTGCCTGCGGCCCAATATGCCTACCAGAATCACAGAGAGGATAATTTC
>CALXBC010000050.1 GCA_944386455.1 uncultured Clostridia bacterium
ATCCACAGCATCTCTTACAGTGTAGCACAGCCCTTGGAGAGGGGCTCTAATAACTACTACTCTATTATACAAGGAGGACGCACAAATGTCAAATTGCAAAGTGATTGCTCTGACCAATCAGAAAGGCGGTGTCGGTAAAACGACTACGGCGGTCAATCTGGGCGTAGGTCTGGTACAGCAAGGAAAGAAAGTCCTGCTCATTGATGCCGATGCACAGGCAAATCTCACAATGGCACTCGGCTACAACAGACCTGACGATATACCCATAACGCTCTCCACCGTATATGTTAAAGTTATAGTACAAAGGAGGTGCCGATATGGCTTTATCTGACAACATTAAAAAAGCACGAGAAAAGCAGGGGTTTTCGCAGGAGTATATTGCAGACAAATTAAATGTTAGTCGGCAGGCAGTTTCGAAATGGGAAACTGGTCAAAGCGAACCGTCCACCCAAAATCTCTTGCAGCTTGCCGAGGTACTCAAAGTAGATGCCAATATATTGCTCAATGAAAGTCGAGAGCGAAAAGTCTTTGCAAAAGAGAATATCGAGCAAAAAGGGTTGCGCACTATTCTCAATAAGCGGAATACGATCTTTTTGACCGCTTCATGTGCGGCGCAGATGGCAGTATTTTGTGTAAATCAAGGACAAGTCAGCGAACAAGCGTATATGTTCAAATATATTACGGCTATCATTTCTGGAATATTTATGGTTATACTCCTTGCTAATATATGGTTTTCAACCGGAAAAGCAAGTAGAAATAAGTTGTATGCACGAATATTTATGTTCGTCCTTTCATTTGAAATTATACTTATTCTTTCCAGTCGCTATTTGGGTGGCTTGATTTCGTTTGTAATCTGTGTTGTTTTTCTTGTGTCCCTTATAAAAGTACATGATCCTCGGAACGAAAAAACATAAATTAACGAATCCGATATGTACGGTCGCTTTTTGTATTATCTCTGTACAGAAAACATTTCAACAGAAAAATAGAACGCTAATTCAATCTGACAGAGATAAATTTGGTCAGACATCTTGCAAAATTTAGTGGATTACGTTATAATATTTATATCAGTATCAGTAATTGCAATTGAGCAATTAGAGTTTATCAGGTAACACAACGTCTGGATCATTATGATTTCAGGCGTTTTTTTATGTCTTCTGCTTCTGTTATAGAAGCACAGAACAGTAAAAAACGGGAGTATGGACTTCCGTCCATTTTTCACAACTTTACATCTTGACTAACTAAGTCACAAAAGCGCTCAGAGAATTTCGTTTCTTTGAGCGCTTTTTTTATATAGATCGGAGCTGACAAGGCTCCCCCAACCTTGATTCCGGGGAGAGCCTACAGGCCTACCCCGTTTATATATAAAATCATTAAATGGAGGTAGGTTTTATGACTCTTATCAGAACACTTTCTTTTGCAGAAGGCGGCAGTACGATCACACAGCAGCTTGCCAAAAATTTATATTATACGCAGGAGAAAAAGCTGGAGCGTAAATTTGCTGAGGTTTTCACTGCATTTGCAATTGAAGCTTCCTACGACAAAAATGATATTTTCGAGCTTTATGTCAATACGATCTATTTTGGCAGCGGATATTATGGGATTTATGAAGCAGCTCAAGGATATTACGGAAAAGTTCCCTCTGAGCTGTCCGATTACGAAGCAGTCATGCTCGCTGGACTGCCAAATGCGCCGTCTGCATATTCTCCTGACGCAGATCCCGATTTAGCACGTCAGCGGATGAAACAGGTGCTGAAGCAAATGGTAAAAAACGAGGCTATCACAGAAAAAAGGCTGAAGAAATCTTAAATAGTAGAGAGTAAAGCCAAGGCCGTGCGCAAAAAAGCGCACGGCCTTGGCAGTTGGGCAGGTCACTCTGTCACTTCCATTACAGTGCCGAGAAACAGCGGAAGCGAAGTTTCATTGTCGATGATGGCATAAACAAACGGACGGTCCAAAATCACGGTCTTTGGCTCTGACGGAGCACCGCCGCCATCCATAGAAATCATGGTTGCGGCTCCGGCTTTGGTGCCTTTTTCATCCACTGTGATATGGGTTTTCTGAATCGCATCCGAAATGTAAAGAGGATCATCCGACATTTTGGAAAAGTCCGCAGATTCGATGTTGAAAGCATCCTGCATTCCCATTGCCTGCAGACTCTCTTTAAGAGAAAAGGAAAAATCATAGCTGAATTTCGGCAGAGCTGCCGACACCTCAACACTCTGTGGATTTTGCAGAGTGTCGATCAGTCCTTCTCCGGTTAGAGAAGCAACATATTCCTCGACGGAGGTTCCTTCATTCGGCAGAAGCGCGGCAAAGCTATACTGCCCCTCATATTTTTTGAGAAAGCCCGTTGCTTTTCCATCTTCCAAATATCCCCATTCCATAGAATGCATCATTTCAGCGTCCTGCTGTTTTCCGTCGGCAGAGGTAAACACGCTGCTTCTGATACTTTCTTTTGCATAAATTCTCTGCCACTGTGCATCAAATGACATGGCATTAATCAGAAGCATCACGCTGGCCTCAAGCGATGTCGGATCTGTTATCATTTCCGGGATCATCTTGTTCGTATGATAGCTGACCCAGCTGTTGACATCCTTAACGGTTTGCTCATCAAACGGTGCGTCATAAACGGATGCGCCGTAATAATCCGCGTTTAACTGGAGAAAATCCCTTTTAATTTCCACGTCTCTATCTGTTTCTTTTCGGATCCAAATGGAATTAGCCAGGTGAAACTTAGTGTTTTCCGTTTCCTTCAGGCTTTGGGTAAAACCAAGCAGATATTGATTACGCACATCTTGCGCTATGCTGCTGCCCAGTATTTGCTGAAATTCAGCGGCGGTATTTCCATTCGCACCGTTTGCCGTCATAGAAAGCGCCAGCATGGCAGAAAGAGGGGAAATCATACTGTTTTTCTGGTCAGAACTACTTTTCTGAAACAGCTTGACAGAAAAATCTGCCATAGCATCAACAAAGTTTTCATCCGGTGCTTTTCCTGCCGCATTTGATGGGACGATATCTTTTGTAAGGTCATTTGCCTTTACAGTCAATGAAGCCTGACAGGATGTTATAATAAGCGGAACGATTAATAATGGAAGCACGCAAAATACAGCAAACTGTTTGATGCATTTCATTGTTTTCATCCTTTCCTGAATATTGATTAAGAGCAATGACTTCTATAATAAAAACAGCACAAACCCATGAAATGTTTCATCAGAATAAAAAGAAGTATTTCCTTTTTTCGGAACGATAAAATTTTACAGATTTTCTATTGCAATCACCTCTAAAACAAGGTATACTTATATTTGTGTATTTTTATATCACAGATTTCAATTGATTGAGGTGGCATAATGGGACTTATTTCCGCACTGTTTGGCTCTTACAGTAAAAGAGAGTTGAAGCGGGTTGAACCGATAAAGGAGCAGGTGCTTGCGCTGGAAGAGAAATACAAGGCAATGAGCGAAAGTGAATTGCGGGCGCAAACTGCTGTTTTAAAAGAGCGTCTTGCTGACGGCGAAACAGTAGACGATATTTTGCCGGACGCATTTGCGGTCTGTCGTGAAGCATCTGACCGTGTGCTTGGAATGCGGCATTTTCCGGTTCAGGTAATCGGAGGCATCGTTTTGCATCAGGGGCGCATTTCTGAAATGCGTACTGGTGAAGGAAAAACGCTGGTGGCAACACTTCCTGCTTATTTGAATGCACTGGAAGGCAAAGGCGTTCATATTGTAACGGTCAATGATTATTTGGCTAAACGTGACTCTGAATGGATGGGAAAGGTATATCGTTATCTCGGGCTGTCTGTTGGATTGATTGTACATGGTCTGAACAACGACCAGCGGCGCGCCGCATACAACTGTGACATCACCTATGGCACCAATAATGAACTTGGCTTTGACTATCTGCGTGACAACATGGTCATATACAAAGAACAAAAAGTTCAGCGAGGGTTTCACTATGCTATCGTAGACGAGGTAGACTCGATTTTGATTGACGAAGCACGAACGCCTCTGATCATTTCGGGGCAAGGTGACAAATCGACCGAATTGTATACGATCGCTGACAATTTTGCGAAAACTTTAAAAATGTATAAAGTAGCCGAGCTCGATGACAAGGTTGACAACGATGAAGGTGTTGATGCTGATTATATCGTTGATGAAAAAGCCAAAACCGCTACGCTTACTCCCGCCGGTGTAAAAAAGGCAGAAGCTTTCTTTAATATTGACAACCTGATGGATGCAGAAAATATGACCATCCAGCACCACGTTAATCAGGCCATTAAGGCGCACGGCATTATGAAACGCGATATTGACTATGTCGTGAAAGACGGCGAAGTCATCATCGTTGACGAATTCACTGGCCGTTTAATGCTGGGCAGACGGTATAATGAGGGATTGCATCAGGCGATTGAGGCGAAAGAGGGCGTCCGCGTAGAGCGGGAGTCCAAAACTTTAGCTACCATCACATTCCAGAACTTTTTCCGCCTGTATGACAAACTGGCCGGTATGACCGGTACTGCAATCACTGAAGAATCAGAATTCCGCGAGATTTATAAGCTGGATGTCATTGAGATCCCAACGAATAAGCCAGTCATCCGTATTGATCATGAGGATGTCGTCTATAAAACGGAAAAGGGGAAATTTAATGCTGTAATTGAGCAGATTATCGAATGCCATGAAAAAGGGCAGCCGGTGCTGGTCGGTACGATTTCCATTGAAAAATCCGAGTTGCTGTCTTCCATGCTCAAACGGCGCGGTATCAAGCATGAGGTCCTCAATGCAAAATATCACGAAAAAGAAGCTGAGATTATTGCACAGGCCGGTAAAAAAGGCGCTGTAACCATTGCTACCAACATGGCTGGCCGTGGTACTGACATTATGCTTGGCGGAAATGCTGAGTACCTGGCTAAATCTGAAATGCGCAAGCTTGGCTATACAGAAGAACTGATTGCTGAATCAACTGCTTATGGAGAAACTGAAAACGAGGAGATTCTGGAAGCACGGGAAAAGTTCAAGGAACTGAATGCAAAGTATAAAGATGAGATCAAATCGGAAGCACAGGAAGTCTGTGATGCGGGCGGCCTGTTCATCCTTGGAACAGAACGGCATGATTCCAGACGAATTGATAATCAGCTGCGCGGCCGTGCCGGACGTCAGGGCGACCCTGGTGAAAGCCGCTTCTATCTGTCGCTGGAAGACGACTTGATGCGGTTATTCGGCGGTGAGCGTCTGCAGAATATGATGAATGCGCTCAAAATTGATGAGGATCAGCCGATCGAAAACAAAATGCTGACCAACTCTATCGAATCAGCTCAGCGCAAGGTCGAGGGCAGAAACTTTGGCATCCGAAAGAATGTTCTTCAGTTTGACGATGTTATGAACAAGCAGCGTGAACTGATTTACGGACAGCGCAATAAGGTTTTGGATGGTGAAAATCTGCACGATTATATCATCAATATGATAAAAGACCTGATAGAATCCAGCGTGAATACCTATCTCAGCGATTCAGACGATCATGATACTTGGAATATTGATGGTCTGCGTGATCATTTTATGGGTTATATCACTGACGAAACCGACCTAGACTTTGAAAACAAAGATTTGGGTATGGTCGAGAAAAAGGATATCATCCAAGAACTGACGGATAAAGCGCTGAATAAATATCAGGCCCGTGAGGAGCAATTTGGTTCCGAAATCATGCGGGAACTGGAACGTGTGGTGCTTCTCCGAAATGTAGACACCAAATGGATGGATCACATTGACGCGATGGATGAACTGCGACAGGGCATTTATCTGAGATCATACGGTCAGCGTGATCCGGTTGTTGAATACCGGCTGGAAGGCTTTGACATGTTTGATGAAATGATTGCAGCTATCCGTGAAGACACCGTTAAAATGCTGATGACAGTTCAGATTCGCAGAGAAGAGGAGCCACAGCGGGAACAGGTTGCAAAACCGACAACGGAATCAGTTGGAGGAGGAGATCGCTCCGTTAAAAAGATGCCGGTAAAAAAGCAGAAAGTCGGAGATAACGATCCTTGTCCATGCGGCAGCGGTAAGAAATATAAAAAATGCTGCGGGATGAAAGAAGAATAAATAAGCAAAAGGTGGATGCAAATAACATCCGCCTTTATGTTTATAAAAATATGAAGACGATAAATTAACAGGATGGAAAGGACAGCAAATCAACATGATGGAAAATGGGTTATTGCTGAAAGGAATTGGCGGGCTTTATTCCGTTAAACTGGAAAATGGAGAAATATTGGAAGCAAAAGCACGCGGCGTCTTCCGCAGCAAAAACCTGATTCCACTGGTTGGAGACCGCGTTGCCGTATCCAGAACAGAAGACGGAAACGGAATTATTACAGAAATCTTTCCCCGAAAAAATCAGCTTCGGCGTCCTCCGATCAGCAATCTTGACCAGCTGTTTTTTATTGTTTCAACCTGTGAGCCAAAACCGAATTTGCTGGTTCTGGACAAGTTTATCGCTATTGCCGAATATAAAAAAATCGAACCAGTTGTTGTGATTACCAAAGTCGACATCGAACTGGGAGAAGAACTAAACCAAATTTATCAAAAAGCTGGATTTTGTACTTTTATGTTGTCTAATTTGGAAAAAGATGCAGCAGCTCCTATCCGAAAGCTGCTGCAAGGAAAGATCAGCGCCTTTACCGGCAATTCTGGTGTAGGGAAGTCAACTTTGCTTAATAATATTCTCCCTGGTCTCTCCCAGCAAACAGGAAATATCAGTCAAAAACTAGGCCGCGGAAAACACACTACCCGGTCTGTAGAGCTTTTTCCTCTGGATGAGGGCGGCTATGTAGCGGATACTCCTGGCTTTTCTGCGATGGAAACACAGCGGTATGAAGTGATTTTAAAGGATGAGCTGGAAAGCTGTTTCCGGGAGTTTCATCCATATCTTGGGCATTGCCGTTTTACCGGATGTTCCCATGTTAATGACAAAGGATGTGCTGTGCTGGATGCACTGCACGATGGAAAAATCGCACAAAGCCGCCATGAAAGTTATTGTATGATGTATGAAGAAGCAAAAAAAATCAAAGAATGGGAACATGAGAAATGAAACGATGCTGTATTTTTGGAAGCGCTCCAATTAACAACTATGCCTGGATCGGCCGGCTTCCTGACAGTGATATTGTGATTGCAGCAGACGGCGGCCTGCATCATCTCAATCAACTGAACAGAAAGCCGGATTATTTTGTAGGGGATATGGATTCTTTGACAGACGATATTCCCGCAGGCATTCCGATAGAGCAGTATCCTTCTGAAAAGGATGATACGGATACTTTTATTGCTGCCAAAAAAGGGCTTGCACTGGGTTGTGACATCTTTTCTTTTTATGGCTGCAGCAGCGGCTGCTTAAGCCATACATTGGCAAATATCCAGCTTTTGCTTTATTTGGAAAAGCGCGGTCATTCCGCTGTATTATTGGATGAAAACACAGAGATTCTGACTCTCAGCAACAGAGCTTTATCTTTTGATTCGGCAAGAAAGGGAAAAGTATCCGTATTTTCTTTGTCGCAGCAAGCCGTTGGAGTCACAATAGAAGGGCTGAAGTATCCGCTGAACGAGGCTAAGCTGACAAACAGCTTCGCTTTGGGCGTCAGCAATGAATTCATCGGAAAAACAAGCACGATCAAAGTAACAAACGGCGATTTATTGATAATTTTAGAAAAATAACGATCATTTTACAGTCACACTCTTTCTGGATACAGAGTATAATGGAATATCATCTCTTGGCCGGCAAGAAAGAGCGGGTGATTAAAGTGTTTCGGAACTGTAACGGGGGAAAGAATCCCAAAAAACTTCCCTGTTTGATTGCAATAGGATTAGGCGGCATCATATTTCTTTCCATGTTTTGCTCCGCGCAGTTTCTGCTGTTTCTGGCAGCGTCCGCTTTAATCTGCCTCGGCGTGGCAATGATGTTTTTTGTCAAATAAATATATTGTTGCAGAAAGGAACGTGAACCTGTCATGAAAGTGGTCGTAGTGAAAAGCCCAAAATTTTTAGCAGGATTCTTAAGATTGATTTTTAAGATAAAAAAAGAGGATGTCAATTAGAATCAGAGCATCCAGCTCTGATTTCTGTAATACATAAAAAGCATGGCATGTTTTGCCGCATACCCATAAGGAAGTAAACGTATCTCGAAAGGCAGCATGGCAAATTTGCCATGCTGCCCTATTTTTTATCATTCTGTACGTCCGCGATATTCGCTTTTAATGATTTCAAACATATCTTCCGGGCTTTCTTTGCAGTCGCTTTTTAGCCAGATTTTTATGATCTGGGTAATGCCTGCTTTGAAAAATTCCATATGATATTCAATAAATCTGTTCTGAAAATGTCTACGGGCAAGAGCAGTGTCATATCGGAAGATTTTGTAGTTGTTATCATATCCCAACTTGAAATAAGTTTTGTAGAAAATTTGGTTGTCTTTGATATGCCGGAACAGTTTCAAATAGTCATTACTGTTGAAGCCATGAGTGACTTCCTCTTTGTATAAATTGGTTACTTCGCTTTCCAGCTTATCCCGTATCGCATCGGCCAACCCATAAATATCCGTATAATTTGCATAGAATGTAGTCCTGTTCAGGCCGGCGCGTTTACAAATATCCGACACGCTGATTTCATTCAATTCTTTTGTTTGAAGCAACTCGATAAAAATTTTTTCAATACGCTCCATAGACTCTTTTTTTCGCTTGTTATTCGGTTTATTCATAAAAACTCCTTTATCTCAACAGTTGTTGGCAAATTGATGATTGTTTTCTGCTTACAAATCCATTATACTTGATTTGTAAGAAAACAACAACTGTTGTTTTTATATTGGCACTGTAAAGTAAAGATGAAAAAATAGGACCCGAAATCAGCCAATATCGCTACGCAATGAGCAGAAACTCCCG
>CALXBC010000051.1 GCA_944386455.1 uncultured Clostridia bacterium
CTTTGAAGGCTGGAATTTTATTCTACCACATCCTGTGCCTTTTGTCAAGCACTTTCCGCAGAAGCTCCCCTCATCGGACAGCTTTCTTATTCTATCACTCCTCCCTCCCTCTTGTCAAGTCCTTTTTTCTATTTTTTGGGAAAATAGCATTTTACACAAATTACAAATTTATGCTTCCAGTATTATACAGCATTATTCCCTGTATTGTTTATTAATCGTTGCACTGCATCATAAATTTCAAACGCACTGTTAATGACGATATCAGCCAAATCGGCTTCCTGAGGATTAAATCCATACTTGCATCCGATTGTCGGCAGACCGTTTTCTCTTCCTGCTTCAATATCAAATTTTCGATCTCCGACCATCACAGCTGCATCCGGTTTTTCTTTCTTTAACAGCAGGCTCAGCGTTTGTATTTTTGTCATACCAGGCTGCAAATCCTGTATTGTATCGACCAACGGCATTAACTTTAAATTTGTCAGCACCATAGTCTGATAGCGCAGGGATGAATTGGAACAGACCGCAATACGATATCCATCTTCGCGCAGTCTGCTCAGGCTCTCTATTACCCCGTCATATGGACGGCCGTATTCTGCGATAAATTCCAGTTCATATTTTGCCACATCATCCAAATAACAGCGGGCTTCAGACGGTGATACTGCTCCCAATAATATTTTCACATATTCATCAGCCCGTTCTCCAAAAGTCGAAATCACCTTCTGCCCAGTAACATTTGTGATTCCGCGCTCTGCCAGCGCCTTTAAATGTGCCGGTACAGAAAACAAATCTGTTCGGTTCAGCGTCCCGTCCAAATCAAAAACAGCCAATTTCTTCATTTGTTCATTCCTTTCTCAGATATATGCAGTTTTTGCACTGCAATTTGTCACTGTTTTTTTAATATCCTTGAAAACAAAGATTTTGATTTCGGTTCCAGGCTGTTATATGTATCTATAATAGATACTCTTTCTATTGTTTCTAAGTTCTGCAGACTGTAAATCCATTGTAGCTTTTTGTCAGAAAACCCGGAATCTTCCCATTCTATATAATCTTCCAAATATTTATACCGGGTGCGTTCTAATCTTCTGATGTCATCCAACCTGTCATCTTTTAATCTTGCAATAAATCCATAATCAAACACGCCTTCTCCGTTTCGCATAAATCCCAGCAAATAACAAGTGCCATTATCATCAAAGTCCAAATTGTTCAGGACTATTTTTTCATCATTTTCAAATAACCTTTTGATGATACTGTAATCTTCCGTACTGTAAACGGTTAATCTCGTTTTTGTTGAAGAAACAGGTCTTTCAATATTGTATAAGGTTTTTCCGTCTTTAGTGAAGGCAAAGCCATCGTCTTGTGAGCCGATTTGTGAAGTTTTGATTTTTTTCAAAAGCTTTAACTCGTCCAGATCATATATTAGCAAAAATCCTGCTGTCGATTTGACGGCTAATACATTTGTGCCGGGCTTAAACTTGGCACGATAGGTGTAAGGCGCATCCTTGCATATTTTCAGTTCATTATCGTTTGCATCATAAATATAAACACTCGCCCCGTTACAGCCGACTTTATATTTATCATTACTGCAAATTCCCCAAAACTTTCTCATAAATATTTCTCCGGTAAAATATGATTCACTGCGGCATGGCTTCAGACAGTTCCGCCCATTCGTCAAGACAGTCGGAATGAAACTGCTTTTTCTGTTCCAGTTCTGCACAAAGCTCCTGCATTCGTTTATAGTCCTGATAGATTTCAGGAGATGTCAGCATGTTTTCCAATGCAGAAATCTCACCTTCTGTCTCTTCAATAGCGCGCTCCAGTTCTCTGAGCCTTAAGCGCATCTTTGCCTCTTCTGCCCGGCGCTGTTTTCCCTTATAGTCTGTTTTCGCTTTTTCAGATATGGAAGGCGCCGGTGCTGCTTTTTCTTCTGATGCAATTTGTTTTTGATATGCCTGATATTCGTCAAAACAACCTGTGAACAATTCCACACCGTCAGGACGCATCTCCATAATTCTTGTCGGCACCTTATTCAGCAGATAACGGTCGTGGGAAACCAAAATCAGGGTACCGGTATACTCCAGAAAGGCTTTTTCCAGCACTTCCTTTGTGTAAATATCAAGATGATTGGTCGGCTCATCCAAAATCAAAACGTTTGCATGCTCCTGCATTAAAATGGCAAAACTGAGCTTGACCCGTTCCCCGCCACTGATTACTCCTACTTTTTTATACACGTTTTCTCCTGTCAGCAAAACAGCTCCAAGCGCTGAGCGTACAGCCTGTTCTGTCATTCCGGGATGGCGTTTCCACAATTCTTCCAGAACGGTATTGTTTGGATCCAGCATCTGCATTTCCTGTTCAAAAAAAGAGCTCTTTACATTGTCTCCCCAGCGTACCGTGCCGTGCTCATATGGCAGCTTTTTCTGGATTGCTTTCAGAAAGGTGGACTTTCCCACGCCGTTGGGCCCGATGACCGCAAGCCTGTCTCCGCGTTCAACATGCAGGTCAATCTGGTCTGCCAGCTTTTTATAGCTTGCACCGGTGCCGACCGATAACGTCATATCAGAAACATCCAGTACATCCTTGACCGGCTCGCGGCTGTAAGTAAAGCGGATCACCGGCAATTTATGGTAAACATAGGGCTTTTCGATACGCTCCATTCGCTCTAAAGCAGCGCGCCGGCTTTGGGCCATCTTTGTCGTACTGGCCCGCACCAGATTTTTGTCAATATATTCCTGCAGTTTGGCAATCTCCCGCTGCTGTTCTTCGTACTCCTTCAGACGGCGTTCATAGCTTTCCTGCTTTAATACCAGATAGCGGGAATAGTTTCCTTTATAAGAGGTCAGCTGATGGCTTTCGATCTCCCATGTCTTTTCGGTACAATGATCCAGAAAATACCGGTCATGGGAAACGACAAGCAGCGCTCCTTTATAATCGGACAAATATTCTTCCAGCCACATCAGAGTTTTAAAGTCCAAATGATTCGTCGGCTCGTCCAAAATCAGCAGATCCGGCTCTTCCAACAAAAGCTTCGCCATTGCAAGACGTGTTTTTTCCCCGCCGCTCAGCGTATGGATGGATGTGTCCAGTGCTTTGTCACTAAATCCCATACCGTTTAGCACTGTTTTGATTTTAACATCGATCAAATACCCGTCTTTTTGTTCAAAATAGGTGCTCTTTTCTGAATACTCCTGTGACAGGGAATCATAATCCGCTGTTCCCACTGCAACCTTGCCGGATGAAAATATGGCTTCTATTTCCTTAATTCGCTGCTGTATCCGAAGCAATGCGTCAAAGACCGAATGCATTTCTTCCCAAATCGTATTTTCCCGATCAAGGCCGCTGTTTTGGTGCAGGATTCCAATGTTTTTCCGGCTGGAAACCGCAATGCCGCCCTCATCCGGCACTTCTTCCCCGCAAATCAGGCGCAGCAGCGTCGTTTTGCCTGCCCCGTTCGGACCGATCAGCCCGATCCTGTCATTATCCTCAACTTTTGCAGAAACACCGTGAAACAGTTTGTTTCCATTATAAATTTTACTGACGTTATCCAAAGACACGACCACAGCGGTTCTCTCCTTGCTGCACGAGTTGTTTGTCAAAAATAATCCGGCGGCTGTACAAGACGGCCATGCTGACGCACAACGATTTTTATATCGATTATGATTTTTGACAGTCTGATTATACCATTTTCATCCGCAAAAGGCAATGCGATCTTTACAAGAGAACAGATTACCATAAAAAACGCCGCAGCTTTGCTGATCCGTAGCATATTTTTAGTTTTCGCTGTATTTTATTTGCATTATCCGCTGAAATGGGGTACAATAAAAACAGCTTTTCGTACAGCATTGTTGTTAGACTAATATTTTTAGGAGGGACTGTTATGATATTCCGCAACGCAACTGTATTGGATGAAAATTTTCACTTTACAAAAAAGGACATTGCTGTTCAAGAGGAACGTTTTTGTGAGCCGCAGGCCAATGACGAAGGTATCGACTGCGCCGGTCTGACGATCATCCCCGGGCTGATCGATCTTCACACTCACGGCTGTGCAGGCTGCGATAACAGTGACGGTGACCCGCAGGGGCTGCAAAAAATTGCACATTACATGGGACAAAACGGGATCACATCCTTCCTGGCTACAACCATGACGCTTCCTGAAGATACGCTTGCCCACATTATGCGCACGATTCGGGACCAAATGGAACATCCCGGCAAAGGTGCTTATATCCAGGGAATCTATATGGAAGGACCTTTTTTCAACCCAAAGAAAAAAGGAGCACAGAACGGCGACTATCTGCGCAATCCTGATGCTGCAATGTTCCGGAGACTGAATCAGGAAAGCGGACAGAATATTAAAATTGTAGCAGTCGCACCTGAACTGGACGGCGGTATGGAATTCATCCGTGAATTGAAGGATGAAGTCCGTATTTCCATTGCACACACCTGTGCTACCTATCAGGAAGCCGTAACCGCAATTGAAGAGGGTGCCAGGCAGGCAACGCATCTTTATAACGCCATGCCCTCTTTCAGCCACCGTGACCCGTCTGTTGTCGGCGCCGTGTTCGACAGTCATATCAGCGGAGAAATCATATCGGACGGCTTTCATATTCACCCTGCTATGGTTCGCTTGGCATTCAAGGCACTCGGCGGGGATCGTATGATTTTAATCAGCGACAGCATGCGTGCAACCGGCATGGAGGACGGCATCTATTCTTTGGGTGGTCTGAAAGTTCAGGTAAAGGACAGAAAAGCCACGCTGGAGGACGGAACGATCGCCGGCTCTTCCACGAATCTAATGGATTGCATGAAACGAGCGGTTTCCTTCGGAATTCCGTTTGAAAACGCAGTAAAATGCGCTTCCCTCAACCCTGCCAAAGCCATCGGAGCAGAGAAAGACTGCGGCAGCATCAAGGTCGGAAAATACGCTGACTTCGTTATCATGGACGAAAAAATGGAAATTCAGAGTGTTTATATCAAAGGGAAACGGTTTGTATAGGAAAGGAAAATATTCCGTATGGAAATCATACACGCACATATCAAAACAATGGACGGACACGAATATCAGGATGGCTTCGTGTCATTTGAAAACGGAGTGATCACCGCCGTCGGTCCAATGTCGGATGCGCTGGCATGCCCGGAGGCGCTTGACGCTTCCGGGAGGTTGCTGCTCCCTGGCTTCATCGACGCACACTGTCACATCGGCATGTGGGAGGATGGTCTTGGCTTTGAAGGAGACGACGGCAATGAAGAGACCGATCCGGTCACGCCACAGCTGCGGGCAATTGATGCGGTCAACCCGTTTGATCGTTGTTTTCGTGAAGCGGCGGAAGCAGGGATCACGACCGTTGTGACCGGTCCCGGGAGCGCAAATCCGATCGGCGGTGAATGGCTTGCCATGAAAACCACGGGTATCCGAATTGACGATATGGCAATCAAGGCTCCCGCCGGGATGAAGTTTGCGCTTGGAGAAAACCCAAAATCCTCCTATAATGCGAAAAATCAGACGCCCGTTACCCGAATGGCTACCGCCGCTCTGATCCGGGAACAGCTTGCCAAGGCACTTCGTTATATGGAAGACAAAGAGCGTGCCGCTGTCGATGAAGATTTCGATCAGCCGGATTATGATATAAAATGCGAAGCGTTGATCCCGGTGCTGAGACGGGAAATCAAGGCCTTTTTCCATGCGCACCGGGCGGATGACATTTGCACTGCCATCCGCATCGCCAAGGAATTTGATCTTGATTATGTCTTGATCCATTGTACAGAGGGCAGTATGATTCCGGAGATACTGAAAAAGGAAAATGCCGCCATCATTATCGGCCCCGTCATCTGTGACAGAAGCAAGCCCGAGCTGCGGAATTTATCTCCCCAGCTGGGAAGTATTTTACATAAAAACGGACTTTCCTTTGCAATTTGTACCGATCATCCTGTGATTCCCGTCCAGTATCTGGCTTTGAGCGGCATGATCGCTTCGGCAGAAGGGCTTGCACGGGAAGAAGCACTTTGTGCTATCACCTGCAACGCTGCAAAAGCCTGCGGCATTTTTGACAGAGTCGGCAGCATCACGCCCGGAAAAGACGCTGATTTTTTGCTGTTTGACTCTGATCCGCTGAGCGGCTATGTCAAGCCATCCGCCGTCTTTATCGGCGGCATCCGGATCGGACAGCGCTGACAGAGACATCCAAAAAGAAAGGACGGATCAATCAAAATGCGGGAAATCAACGCCGACAAAATCATCCAGACAGTGAAAACACTTTGTATTGAAGCCAATCGACAGCTTCCGGTTTCCCTGGAAAAGCGACTGTCTGAATGCAGAAAACAGGAGTCAGGGCAACTGGCTGAGAAAATTCTGGGAGAACTGGAAAAGAACCTTTATGCAGCAAAGGAACTGTCCGTACCGATCTGTCAGGATACCGGAATGGCCGTTGTATTTCTGGAGCTCGGACAGGACGTCCATATCACAGGCGGCAGTCTGTATGACGCCGTTAACGAGGGGGTACGACAGGGTTATCTGGACGGGCTGCTCCGCTGTTCTGTTGTAAAAGACCCACTCCGCCGGGAAAATACAGGAGACAACACACCGGCCATTATTCATACCTGTATCACCGACGGTGAAAGCCTCAAAATCACGGTCGCACCGAAAGGCTTTGGCAGCGAAAATATGAGTCAGCTGAGAATGTTTACCCCATCTGCAACCAAAGAGCAGATCGAGGACTATGTGGTTTCCGTTGTCAGATCCGCCGGAAGCAATCCCTGCCCGCCGATCGTTGTCGGTGTTGGGATCGGCGGAGACTTTGAATGGGCAGCTTATCTTGCGAAAAAGGCATTGTGCCGCGACCTCTCTCTGCAAAACCCAGACGAATTTTATGCGGCGATGGAACAAACGATTCTGGATAAAATCAATCGTCTCGGTATCGGACCGCAGGGCTTCGGCGGAGACACGACCGTGCTTGCAGTCAATATTGAGCAGTATCCGACCCATATCGCCGGACTGCCTGTGGCTGTTAATATCGGCTGTCACGTCACCCGGCATATAACAAAAGTACTATGAAAGGCATAGCTGATATGGAAATCAGGAGACTGTATCCGGAAGAGCTTTCGGCCGGATTAAAGCTGATTTGGGAAACGTTTTTGGAATTTGAAGCGCCAGACTATTCTCAGGAGGGGATCAACAGTTTTCATGACTTTATCACAAATCCCGATTGTCTGGTTAGTCTCGAATTTATCGGCGCCTTTCAGGAAGGACAACTGAAAGGCGTCATTGCCGCTAAAGATGATCGGCGGCATATCTGCTGCTTTTTTGTGGAGGCTGCTTCCCAGCGCCAGGGGATCGGCAGAATGCTCTGGAACAGCGTCAAAAAAGGAAATCAAAACAACACTGTTACCGTCAATTCGTCTCCCTATGCTGTCCCATTTTATCACAAGCTGGGTTTTGTGGACACAGATACAGAACAGATTACCGACGGTATCCGCTATACGCCGATGGAATACAGAATTATCTGAAGAACAACTCCCGCGCCAAGATTGCGAGATATCGTTAAGGGAGAATGTATGTAGTATGTACCCGGAAAGCAGAATGCTTTCCGGGTACTGCTTTTTAAGCAGTCATTGCTGTGGGACGTGCGAGGACTTCGATGGAGGGCATTCCATTCTGCTCCGGTAGTTGGAATGCATAGTGGATGATAATTGGGTTTCCAGCTGTTCGGGAATACTTTTCCGGCTTCTCGTACACCTCGATCCTGCGGATAAATACCCGCAGCAGTTCGGGTGTCAGCTTGGGCATCTCGATATAAGATTTTGCTTTCTCCATAAATTCCTGAATGCACTTTTCCCGCATATCCAGTTTATTGATGCGCTCAGTAATGGATGTCAATTCCTGTCGCAGCTCTGCTTGCTCCTGTTCGTATCCACCAGCCATGACATCATATCGTTCCGGCGTGATTCGTCCGCAAACTCTGTCCTCATACAGGCACCGAATAATGTTGTCTAACTCTTTGATTCGCTT
>CALXBC010000052.1 GCA_944386455.1 uncultured Clostridia bacterium
CCCCTTTAGGGGTGTGGCCTGTAAAATGCCCTTCTAGGGCTTACTCAAGCCTCCGGCTTAGCCGGAGGTTGTGACTTCCCGTGCTGTCAGATTTATTTTGCCGTTTCTTTCGGAGGAATGGAAAAAAATGATGTATCGATTCCTTCCAGAACTAACAGCCTCAGTTTCTTTTCAATCCCACCCGCATATCCTGTTAAGCTGCCATTTGTGCCAACCACCCGGTGGCAGGGTACAATGATGGAAACAGGGTTATGCCCGACAGCACCGCCGACAGCCTGGGCAGACATGTGAGCCAACCCTCTTTTTTGAGCAAGCTGCTTGGCAATATCACCATAAGTCATGGTCTGTCCGTATGGAATTGAACGCAGAATTTCCCACACTTCATTCTGGAAAGCCGTACCTGTAAAATGGAGCGGCACAGAAAAGCCTGGTTCTTCGCCCGAAAAATAAATATCAAGCCAGTGCTTCACGATGGGAAACAAAGAAATTTCGTTTTCCTCATGCTCTTTATCAAGACAGCGGGCAAAGTATTTCTGCCCCTCGAACCATAATCCTGTCAAACCGATACTATCCGCTGCCAAAAGAATATCACCGATTGGAGAACGATAATGACTGATGTACTGCATGCTATCCCTCCATGTAAAAAGAGAACGGCCAAGGCACTTTTGACCCGGCGCAGCGGTGTACCGCTGCTGTCTCCTTGACTTTTTATCCTAGATATATTATGATTTTATCACAATAATGAAAGAGATACAATAATGCTCTTTTTCTGCCGAGTCTAAAAAGGAAGGATACTAATGATAGATCATATCCATATTCGCGGCGCACGGGTACATAATCTGAAAAATGTGGATGTTGACGTGCCGCTGAATCAAATTGTCGGGATTGCCGGTGTTTCCGGCTCCGGAAAATCTTCGCTGGCCCTGGGGGTCTTATATGCTGAAGGTTCGCGCCGCTACTTGGAATCGCTCTCTGCTTATACCCGGCGTCGCATGACGCAGGCTGCAAAGACAGAGGCAGACGAGGTCATGTATGTGCCGGCTGCGTTAGCACTCCATCAGTGTCCGGGGATACCCGGTATCCGCAGCACTTTTGGCACAGGGACAGAACTGCTGAACAGTCTGAGGTTAATGTATTCCCGTCTGGCGAGCCATCGGTGTCCGAACGGACATTATGTTCTTCCCGCTTTGGCCGTCGCCGCCGGGCAGGAACTGGTCTGTCCGTCCTGCGGTGCAGTTTTTTATGCGCCCTCTGCCGAAGAACTGGCGTTTAACAGTCAGGGCGCCTGCCGCACCTGCGGCGGAACAGGTGTGGTGCGTACAGTAGACCGGACTGCTTTGGTGCCGGATGAGTCCCTTACTATTGACGAGGGTGCCGTAGCTCCATGGAATTCGCTGATGTGGTCACTGATGACAGACGTTTGCCGTGCAATGGGGGTTCGTACCGATGTCCCTTTTTACAATTTGACAGAGGAAGAGAAGGCCATTGTTTTTGACGGCCCGCCGGAAAAAAAGCATATTTTATATAAAGCCAAAAATTCCAATCAGGCTGGTGAACTCGATTTCACATATTTCAGCGCGGTTCGTACCGTCGAAAATGCGCTTGCCAAAGTCAAGGATGAAAAAGGGATGAAGCGGGTGGAAAAGTTCCTGAAGCAGGAAGTCTGTCCTGATTGTGAAGGCACTCGTCTGTGTGCTTCAGCCCGGGCACCGAAACTGCGTGGCATATCGCTTGATGAAGCCTGTAAAATGTGTCTGGCTGATCTGGTTGAGTGGGTAAACGGTGTGCCGGAGAGCTTACAGGATGAGATGCGCCCCATGGCAAATAGTATCTGTGATTCATTTCAGACGGCGGCAAAGCGTCTGATGGATTTAGGGCTTGGCTATCTTTCCCTCGACCGCGCTGCTTCCACTCTTTCCACGGGAGAACGTCAGCGGATGCAGCTGGCCCGTGCGGTGCGCAACCGTACGACGGGAGTTCTGTATGTACTGGACGAGCCGTCGATTGGCCTGCATCCGTCTAATATTGCCGGGCTGACTGCGGTGATGCATGATTTGGTCGCCGATGGAAATTCGGTGGTGCTGGTTGATCATGACACGAAGATACTCTCCGAAGCCGACTGGATTATTGAGATGGGACCAGGCGCCGGAGCAGACGGCGGACGTGTAATTGCACAGGGAACAGTATCTGATTTGCATCATAACTTACAGTCAAAAATAGGACCGTTTTTGACGGACAAGCCAGGAACCGTTTTGCGTAAACAAGCCTCTGCTGAAGAAATGTTTGATGAAGGAAGACTGCACCTTTCCACAGACAGTATCCATACGGTAAAGCCGCTGGAAGCCGACATTCCCAAAGGCAGAATGACAGTAGTCAGCGGTATGTCCGGCTCAGGCAAGACCACTTTTGTTCTGGAGAGTCTGGTCCCGGGGCTTGAGGCCGCGATACAGGGAAAGAAGCTGCCCTCGCATGTGCGGTCTGTAGATAATGCGGGGATCAGCCAGGTGAAGCTGATTGATGCCGCACCGATTGGCATCAATGTTCGCTCAACGGTTGCAACCTATGCCAATATTCATGATGAGCTGCGCAAGATATACGCTCGCACACAGGCTTCCAGAAGAAACGGTTACAAAGCGGGCGATTTTTCCTATAATACAGGCAGATTGCGCTGCCCGGTGTGTGATGGCACCGGTGTCATCAATTTGGACGTACAGTTTTTGCCTGATGTGACGATCTCCTGCCCGGAATGCAGCGGAACACGATATGGAAAGGAAGCTGCAAAAATTTGCTACAAAAACAAATCGGGGCAGGAATACTCCATTTTGGACTTGATGGCGATGGATGTTCATTCAGCCTTGCGTGCATGCAGAGACCTGCCATTAGTCCAACAGCGCCTCCGGGTACTGGATGAACTTGGCCTGGGATATTTGACATTGGGAGAAGAAACCCCCAGTCTGTCGGGCGGGGAAGCGCAGCGGTTAAAGCTGGCCAGCGAAATGGGCAAGGCACAGTCAGACACGCTCTTTGTATTTGATGAGCCTACCATCGGCCTGCATCCATTGGATGTGCATACACTGCTTGGTGTTTTCCAGACGCTGATTGATCATGGGGCAACGGTTATTGTGATTGAACATGATCTTGATGTAATCCGCAGTGCAGACTATATAATTGATATGGGACCGGGCGGCGGAGAAGCGGGAGGACGCATTGTGGCGGCCGGAACACCACAGGAGATCAGACATATGCCGGAGAGCATTACAGGGAAATTCTTATAAATGGCCATATGATGCATCATTGCAAAAACGTCCGGCACTGGTTTAACAGTGCCGGACGCTTTCAAATTCACGACGATCTTATTCTTACAATACCAGAGACGGCGCGGTATAAACGCGGGCAGCCAGTTCGCTGTTGAGCATATACAGCCCTTTGGCATCGGTTCCAAACAGTTCCATTTTTGTGATGAGGTCCGATGCGTTTTTCTCCTCTTCGCCCTGCTCCTTGACAAACCAGTCCAAAAGCTGCATGGTGCGGAAGTCCTTTGCCTCATAAGCCGCAGCGTAGATGTTGTTGATTAGGGAAGTCACATACTGCTCATGCTTCAGTCCCGCTTTTAAGGGCGCCATATGATCGGTCAGCTCACAGTCCGGTTTGGCAATTGCTTCAAAGGTAACGGTTTCATCGTTATTATGTAAATATTGATAGAACAGCATCGCATGATCGCGCTCTTCCTGAGCCTGCACCCGGTACCAGTTTTCAAATCCGTCCAGTCCTGCGGCTGCGTAATAATTGGCAAACTCCAGATACAGATAGGCCGAATAAAACTCCTTATTGATCTGATCATTTATCAGCTCTGCTACTTTCTTTTCCAGCATTTCAACCATTCCTTTCTTTTTTCACTGAATTTTCGGCAGAAAATCTTATTTTCTGCATGCGGTTAATTTATACCATTATTGTATCATATCTTTTTCAAATGTCAATATTGTTTGCGTATAATAAAAATGGAGAAATATTACGGAAGGCGGCAGTTTGACTTTTTATATGGGCTATGGTAAAATTTAACGGAAATTATTCCTCTTATTCAATCAAACAAAATGTAATATTATATCAGAAAACAACAAATTGTATCATTATAATACCAGGAGGACGTTTTGAGAAAGTTATTGGTTTATCTGAGAGCATATCTCAGGGAAAGCATCCTTGGCCCTCTGCTCAAGCTGATGGAAGCGGCGCTTGACTTGATCGTGCCGCTGGTAGTGGCGGCTGTGATTGACCATGGCATTGCCGTAGCTGACCACAGCTATATTTTAAAAATGTGTTTGCTGCTGATCGGCATCGGCGTGGCGGGATTGCTGTTTTCGGTCACAGCGCAATATTTTGCCGCCAAAGCAGCGGTAGGGTTTGTCACCAATATTCGCACGGCGTTGTTTCGACATATCCAATCGCTGTCCTACTCAGAGATGGATTCAGCCGGGACATCCACGCTGATCACACGGATGACGAGTGACATCAATCAGGTACAGAACGGCACTAATCTGACTCTGCGGCTGCTGCTGCGCTCTCCGTTTATTGTGATTGGATCAATGGTGCTGGCGTTTACCATTGATCTGCCGTCTGCGCTGATCTTTGCTGTCGCGGTTCCGGTACTGGCAGCTGTTGTTTTTGGTATTATGCTGTGGTGCATTCCGCTTTATAAAAAGGTACAGTCAAGGCTTGACAGTGTGACAGGAATCACACGGGAGAATTTAACCGGCGTCCGGGTGATCCGCGCGTTTCGCAAGGAAGAGGATGAAATAGGGGAGTTTGAAAACCGAAATGAAATTCTGACCAAAATACAAAAGTTTGTGGGACGGATTTCTGCTTTGATGAATCCGGTCACTTATGTTATTGTCAATCTGGCGATTATCTGGCTGATCCAGACCGGAGCGCTGCGGGTGGATTCCGGTCTGCTGACCCAAGGGGCTGTAGTGGCGTTATATAACTACATGTCCCAGATACTGATTGAGCTTGTAAAGTTTGCATCCTTTATCATCAGCACGACCAAGGCAGTGGCTTGCGGGAACCGCATTCAGGCCGTATTTGAACTGCAGCCTAGTTTGAAGGACGGAACGGAAACAGTAGGAAATCCGCAGAACAAAACGGCAGTGGAATTTCGGCATGTCGATCTGCGGTACAGGAATGCCGGTGCCAACGCACTGACAGATTTGAATTTTACGGCGGCCAGAGGGGAAATCGTTGGAATTATCGGCGGCACCGGCTCCGGCAAAAGTTCCCTTGTCAATTTAATTCCGCGGTTTTATGATGTAACCGGGGGCAGTGTAACCGTGGACGGCGTGGATGTGCGGCAGTATCGGCTGGAAGCGCTCCGCCGGAAGATCGGGATCGTTCCCCAAAAGCCGGTGCTGTTTCAGGGGACGATTCGCGAGAACATACAGTGGGGGAAAAAAGACGCAACAGACCAGGAAATTATGGATGCAATTGCCACGGCCCAGGCAAAGGAAGTCGTGGACGGAAAAGCGGGCGGCTTGGACTTTATGATTGAACAGGGCGGCCGGAATCTGTCCGGCGGACAGCGCCAGCGGCTGACGATAGCGCGGGCACTTGTCCGCAGACCGGAACTCCTGATTCTGGATGACAGTGCTTCTGCGCTGGATTTTGCAACAGACGCCGCCTTGCGCCGTTCGATCAGCAGTCTGCCGGAGCATCCGACCGTTTTTCTCATTTCCCAAAGAACTGCGTCCTTACAGTACGCAGACAAAATCGTCGTGCTGGAGGAAGGAAAGATCGTCGGCGTCGGGACGCATGATGATCTGCTGGAAACCTGTACGGTTTATCGGGAAATCTATGAATCGCAGTTTAAAAAAGATAGCCCATCGGCTCTTTAAGGAGATAGCTGTTTATGAAAGACAAAGACCTGCAGAATCGCACCGTCCGAAAGGTTCTGCATTATATCAGGCGATATCGTGTTTTGCTGCTGCTTTCCGTTTTTCTGGCGGCAGTGA
The DNA here is from genome assembly GCA_944386455.1 of uncultured Clostridia bacterium. Classification (GTDB taxonomy): domain Bacteria; phylum Bacillota; class Clostridia; order Oscillospirales; family Ruminococcaceae; genus HGM13222. The sequence continues at coordinate 6,000 of CALXBC010000052.1, forward strand.
CGGTTGCAGGGACTCTATATATTCCGATTTTAGTGGGCAACGCCATCGATCTGATTGTGGGCGCCGGAAAAGTCGACTTTCAGGGCATTCTGGTGATACTTCTGCAAATCGGGGTCATAGCGGCGGCAACGGCGCTGCTGCAATGGCTGATGAATGCTGTGAACAACAGGATCACCTTTCATGTGATTCGGGATGTTAGAGAAGACGCGTTTCACAAAATCGAGATTCTGCCCATCAGCTATTTGGATGCCCATCCCGGCGGGGAGATCGTCAGCCGTGTCATTGCCGATGCAGATCAGTTTGCCGACGGCTTGCTGATGGGATTTGCCCAGCTGCTCACCGGGATCATGACCATATTGGGCACGCTGGGATTTATGCTGGTGATTAACTGGAAGATTGCGCTTCTGGTGGTAATTCTGACGCCATTATCCCTTTTTGTTGCGCGCTTTATTTCCAAAAAAACCTATCACATGTTTCGGCAGCAGTCGGAAATCCGGGGAAAGCAAACCGGGCTGATTGATGAAATGATTGGGAATCAGAAGGTGGTTCAGGCATTCTCTCACGAGCGGGAAAGTCAGGCGCAATTTGATGCCGTCAACAGGGATTTACAGAAATGCTCGCTGCGGGCTGTGTTTTTTTCCTCGCTGACCAATCCTGTGACCCGTTTTGTCAACAATATCGTCTATGCCTGTGTAGCGCTTGCGGGCGCTCTGGCAGTGTTGGGCGGCTGGCTTTCCGTTGGTGCCGTATTTACGGTCGGCAGTCTGAGCGCTTTTTTGAGTTATGCCAACCAATATACCAAACCATTCAATGAAATTTCAGGTGTAGTGACAGAGCTTCAGAATGCTTTGGCCTGTGCCGCACGGATTTTTGAACTGATCGAGGAAGAAGCAGAGGTGCCGGATGCCGCAAACAGTGTGGTGCTGCAGCAGGCAGACGGATGGGTGTCATTGAAAAACGTGGCGTTTTCGTATACGCCGGGCCGCCGTCTGATCGAAGATCTGAATCTGGAAGCAGCTCCTGGGCAGCGGATTGCAATCGTTGGCCCCACTGGCTGTGGAAAGACCACGCTGATCAATCTTTTGATGCGGTTTTATGATGTAGACAGCGGCAGTATCTGCGTAGAAGGGCACGATATCCGTACGCTGACCCGAAAAAGTCTGCGGTCTGCTTATGGCATGGTTTTGCAGGATACCTGGCTGAAAAGCGGAACCATTCGGGAAAATATCTGCATGGGCAAGCCGGACGCTTCGGAAGAAGAAATCATTGCCGCTGCAAAAGCCGCCCATGCGGACAGCTTTATTCGCCAGCTCTCAAATGGTTATGATACGATGATTGCAGAGGACGGCGGCAGCCTGTCACAGGGACAGAAGCAGCTGCTTTGTATTGCACGGGTGATGCTCTGTCTGCCGCCGATGCTCATTTTGGACGAGGCAACTTCATCTATTGATACACGGACAGAACTCAAGATTCAGCAGGCGTTTTCACGCATGATGGAGGGACGGACCAGCTTTATTGTGGCGCACCGGCTGTCCACCATCCGGGAGGCCGATGTTATCCTCGTAATGAAGGACGGGCGTATTATTGAGCAGGGGAAACATATGGAGCTTTTGCAGAAAAATGGATTTTATGCGAAGCTGTACAACAGCCAGTTTGAAAACTGATGAATGGATCTGCATTCATATAAAAAACACAGGTATTGCTTGAACAATACCTGTGTTTTTTCGTTTTCGTAGGACAACCACTGGCTCTGCCAGTGGGAAAAGAGCTTTAGCTATGGACAGAATAAAAACTCCTTGATATATTTGAAGTTGAGGTTCGCCAACCCAACAAAAATATATCAAGGAGGTCCTAACCATGAAAGAGAAGGACATAAATAGTTTAGAACATACTAAAGTACAGTTTACAAGGGACTACACAGGGTAACGGTCTGACGGGAGGATTACCGCCCGTCAGATTTTCCATGTAA
>CALXBC010000053.1 GCA_944386455.1 uncultured Clostridia bacterium
CCTTTAGGGGTGTGGCCTGTAAAATGCCCTTCTAGGGCTTACTCAAGCCTCCGGCTTAGCCGGAGGTTGTGACTACAGATTACCTCCGAAGATTTGAAAGAAAGGATAAAATCATGCGTTTGGATAAGTATTTAAAGGTGACCCGTTTAATCAAGCGGCGTACCGTTGCCAATGAGGCCTGTGATGCGGGAAGGATTTTCGTGAACGGGAAGGTCGCCCGCGCATCCTATGATGTGAAAGTGGATGACATCATTGAAATTAATCTGGGCAATGCACCGCTGACGGTCAAGGTGCTCCAGGTGTCAGAATATGCGACGAAGGACAATGCCGCTGACCAATATACGGTATTGAAATCATAACCTGACGTATAATATCAGCTCCGGCGGAATATATATCATTGATGCTGTTAATCTCAATGATAGAAAGGAGCGGTTATGATGCAAGACGGAAAAACTGCAGCAAAACTGCCGCATAACCTGATTTTGGAGGACCGCAGCCATTTGACGGTTTCCGGGGTTTCTGATGTGGATAGCTTTGATGAAAATACGGTGACTGTCTATACAGAGATGGGAGAACTGACCATCAAAGGAAGCGATCTGCATATTAATGCTTTGAATGTAGAGACCGGCGATCTGACAGTCGAAGGCCGTGTATCTTCTCTGGTTTATACCGAGAACAGCAAGACAAAGGGAAGCCTGTTTTCCAGAATATTCAAATAGCTTGGAAAAGGGGCTTTGTATATGGAAATCTCTATTTCAGAGCAGGCACTGGAGTTTTTGCTTTCCTGCCTGCTCGGCGCTGTGCTGGGTGTGCTTTACGATGCGTTCCGGATTCTGCGGGCAGCTATCCCGCATGGCAGGATTTTAACACTTTTGGAAGATATTCTGTTTTGGGCGTTATCGGCAGTCATTACGTTTTTTTTCCTGCTTTTGTTCAGCGAAGGTCAGGTAAGGCTTTACATCTTGCTGGGAGAGCTGTTAGGTTTTATCGTTTATTATTTCACCGTCGGCAGTCTGGTGATTGGCGCGTCCAAATGGATCATTCGCCAGGTGAAACGTTTTTTGCGGTTTTTGTATCGGTTGTTTATCCGCCCGTTTGTCAGGCTTTTTTCGTTTATTTTCCGAAAATTTAGGCAGGGTTTTGTTCATATCAGCTTAAATTGTAAAAAATTAGGTCAAAATAGAAAAAAACACTTGCAAAACCAGTCTGATTTATTGTATAATCAAAATAGTACTATTAACATCTCGAATGACAAGCCAATTGCAAGAAAAAGGAAACATCTCTATCAAACAAAAAAGAAAGTATCAAAGAAGGATTGTAAAAAATGGCTAAAGGAAAAAAGAAAAGAAATATCGTGTTAATAGTAGCATTTGTACTTTTTACTTCCTATATCGGATACCATTTTGTCACGCTTCAGCTCCACATTAGTGAGCAGAAGGCGGAGCTTGCGCAGCTGCAGCAGCAATGCGAAGAAACAGAGATCTCCAACGAGGAGCTTAATGATATTTTGGAAAACGGCGGAGAACGCGATTATATGGAAAAAATTGCGCGTGATAACGGATATGTGGAACTGAATGAACGGGTCTTTGTCGATATTTCCGGCAGCTGATTTTGGTGAAAAGCAGGTTTCTGCTTGCTCATAATGTTAAGATTGTTGAAGGAGGATAAAAATTTTTTTATGCAGCTTGAGGTGGGAAGTATTTTAGAGTGCAAAGTGACTGGCATCACAAAGTTTGGTGCATTTGTGGAGGTCGCGCCCGGAACGACAGGCATGGTACATATCTCTGAGGTCTCCTCTGAATTTGTGAAGGATATCAATGAGTATTTACAACCAAATCAGACAGTCAAAGTAAAAGTGCTGAATATCGGTGACGACGGTAAAATCAGTTTATCGATCAAGCGTGCAAATGAAGTGAAAACTCCTTCGCAGCCCAAAAAAGGCAATCGGTTCGATTATGATAAGCCACCGCACAAAAAGGAACCAATGACTTTTGAAGAAATGATGAGCAAATATAAACAGAGCAGCGAAGAAAAAATGTCAGATTTAAAACGGTTTATGGACAGCAAACGCTCCAGATAAGCCCGGTCGGGCCTGCCACAAAAAAGGCAGGCCCGCTTTTGCTACCTGTCAGGCATTTCATTTGCTGCAAGAAGCCAGACCCAATGGCCGCTTTTTAATTTCAGAGGAGATGAACGCTAAAATGGAAATCAAAACCGGAAAACAGTTTAAACTGGTTAGAACAGTAACAGAAGAGATGACAGCGGCTTCTGTGGGGAGCGGTGATCTGCGGGTATTGGCCACCCCGGTTATGATTGCGCTGTTTGAGGAAAGCAGTGCGGCCTGTCTGCGCGAGTTTTTGGATCCTGGGCAAACGTCGGTCGGGGTATCAGTAGATGTTCGCCATACATCTGCCACACCTGTTGGGGGAACAGTGCGTGTCAATACTGAAATTGTGGAATCAGACGGCAGGACAGTGACGTTTCGTGCCACTGCATCGGATGACAGCGGAGAGATCGGAGACTGTATTCACCGGCGTGTGATTGTGGCCGCGGAGCGCTTTTTGGAAAAGGCATATGCCAAGCTGAAATAATGGCATATTATCAGGAAAAGCCCCATATAATGAAGCATACGGATGATGCTCTGAAAGGGGACTTTTTCATGCGCTCACAAAATACAGCTGAAACTTCAGCGGCACAGCGTTATCTGAAGGCGTTTTTGACTGGCCTGCTGGCGGCTGGCGTGATTATGACAGGAATTTATATGCTTTTTGCTGTTGTGGCGGCTATGACGGATTTACCGTCCGCTTTTTTGATGGGCATCGTGTTTTTGGGAATTATTGCCGCTGGCTTTTTTTCCGGGTATATTGCTGCAAGGCTGACCGGAAATAAGGGGCTGCTCACAGGCTTTGTCAATGGTTTGGCTGCGGCGGTTTTGTTTTTGATAATAAGTGTGTGCTTGTTTTCGTCCGGCCTCAGCCTGATGCTTGGCATTAAATTGTTTTTGCTGGTTTTTTTGTCTGCCTGCGGTGGGATTTTTGGGGTAAACAGCAAAAAAGTCAGAAGATAGTTGAAAACAGTAAAATCCTGTGGTATAATAAATCTATATTCTGTAGCTGATGGACGGAATTTGGATGCAAGGTTTGTTTTTTCGGCTTTGTATCTGGGCATAGGGGTGCCGCTGTTCTGTCAGAGACATAAAGGAGGATGTAACGATGAAACATATCAAAACCTTGAACAAAGCAAATTTGAAAAAATCTGCGGCAAAAGGCGGCTGCGGCGAGTGCCAGGCTTCCTGCCAGTCTGCATGCAAGACCAGCTGCACAGTTGCAAACCAGAAATGCGAGCATGCAAAATAAAGAATTTTAACAGGATGCAATTCCGGCTGAACAATTGCCTGTAATCTTTATTACAGGCAATTTTCCTTGCCTGCGGCATAATATTTCCCGCCGGACTGTCGGCATCCGGAAAGGAATGTGTGGCTGATGATCCACCAGTATCAATTAAACGGCTACAATATCGTGCTTGACGTCAACAGCGGCGGCGTCCATGTAGTTGATGATATTACATATGAAATGATCCAAATGCTGACTCCGCCCTTGCGTGGTGCCTGCCCTAAGGATGTGGCGGACAGGCTTTCTGAAAAATATACGAAACAGGAAATTGCGGAAGCATATCATGATGTTTATACCCTCTATGAAAATGATATTCTGTTTTCCGATGACGAATATGAGCAGTTCTCTGATATGATGGTGTCTTCTCCGGTAAAGGCGATGTGCCTTCACGTTGCACACGACTGCAATCTTCGCTGTTCCTATTGCTTTGCCTCGACGGGCGACTTTGGAGAAGGCCGGAAGCTGTTAGATGCCGAAACCGGAAAAAAAGCAATTGACTTTCTGCTGGTTCAGTCAAAAGACCGGCGGAATCTGGAGCTGGATTTTTTCGGCGGTGAACCGCTGATGAATTTTGGCGTGGTAAAAGAGATCGTTGCATATGCCCGCAGCAAAGAAAAAGAATATCATAAAAACTTTCGCTTTACCATCACGACCAACGGAATGCTTCTGAATGATCCGGTCATAGACTACATCAATCAGGAAATGTCCAATGTTGTGCTTTCCATTGACGGACGAAAAGAGGTAAATGACCGGGTACGGGTACGCTGTGACGGCAGCGGCAGCTATGACAGCATTGTGCCCAAATATCAGCGGCTGGTCGAAAAAAGGGGGCAGGATCAGTATTATGTCCGTGGCACCTTTACCAAGTACAATCTTGATTTTGCTAAAGATGTGATGCATTTACATGAACTGGGCTTTGATCAGGTTTCAGTCGAACCCGTTGTATCGGATCCCAAGCTGCCCTATGCTTTGACTGAAGCAGACCTGCCCCGGATTTTTGAAGAGTATGAGACTCTGGCCAGACAGTTGATTGAGAAACGTAAAAAAGGGGAAGGATTTAACTTTTTTCACTTTATGCTGGATTTGGATCAGGGCCCGTGTGCAATCAAGCGTCTGCGCGGCTGCGGCTGCGGTAATGAATATGTGGCTGTTACGCCGGATGGTGATATCTACCCCTGTCACCAGTTCGTGGGAATGGAAGAATGGAAGATGGGCAGCGTACTGGATAATACTTTTGATTTAAAGAAAAAGAGTTATTTTGCTAAGGCCAATATCTATGGCAAAGAAGGCTGCAAAGATTGCTGGGCCAAATTTTACTGCAGCGGCGGCTGCAATGCAAATAACCTGCAGTACGCGGGCGATGTTCTGCGGCCGCACAAGCTGTCCTGTGAGCTGGAGAAAAAACGGTTGGAATGTGCAATTATGATGAAAGCGGCAATGGCTGACGAGTCATAAATGATACCTGCCGGAAAGGCGTGGGCGCCGCTGAAAGCAGAAAATTTCAATAAGGGCTTGAATTGAAAAAGGAAGGATAAAAATGAAACGGTTATCTTTTATTGGCGCGGGTAACATGGCAACTGCCATTATCAAAGGAGTTGCTTCCGGAAAGCTTGCCAGTGCATATCAAATCAGTGCATGTGATCTGGATGGAGAAAAGGTCAAGGTCCTGGAAGCATTTGGCGTGATCAATGGCGGCAGTGTGGCCGCAATGTCTGCGGCAAGCGACCTTATCGTCCTGGCTGTCAAACCGCAGAACATGGGAGATATCCTGCCGGAGCTGAAACAGCATATGAACCGGAATGCGGTTGTCATTTCGATAGCGGCCGGGATTTCTGCCGCTTTTTTAAAGGAAGCATTGGGCTTTGACGCCAAAGTGGTTCCGGTGATGCCGAATACGCCTTTGCTGATTGGCTGCGGTGCAACGGCGATGGCTCAGGTAGCGCCGGTTACGTCGGAGGAATTTCAGCAGGTTGTGGAGATCTTTACATCAGCTGGAAAGGTGGAAGTGATTGAAGAACGCCAGCTGATCGATATTATTCCAGTCAATGGGAGCAGTCCTGCTTATATTTACCGCTTTGCCAAAGCATTTGTCGATTATGCAGAGGAGAAAGGAATTGACGGCCGGACAGCGCTGACGTTGTTCTGTCAGTCTCTGATCGGGTCTGCCAAAATGATGCTGGAATCGGGAAAAAGTATTGATGAACTGATTGAGATGGTCAGTTCAAAAGGCGGAACAACGTTGAAAGGGTCGGAAGTATTGATCGAGCGTGGTTTTGAAGAGATCGTGAAAGAGTCATGCGAGGCTTGCGCAAAGCGCGGCTATGAGCTGGCAAAATAATAAAACTGTCATAACCTTGTCCTTTCCTGAATAGTTATTGTTATGGGAGTGATGTCAGCTCCTGGAAAAGCAGTCAAAAAGGAAAGGACGATGGACGATGTCAAGGACAAGCGTGCAGCTTGCCAGATCAGTAGAAAACATGGCCGCTTCTATGAAAAAAAACAAAATAACGGTTTTGGTATCGGTTTTGTTTTTTGCGGGAATGCTATATGGGGCACTGCTGATTGGCTTTGGGGAAAAGGGATTTTTAGATTCCTTGGGATTTATGACAAAGGGTTATGCAGATGGGCGGACAGGACAAACAGTCCTGACGACTTTTTTCAATTCGTTTGTTTCCGCCGGTACTTTTATTCTGCTGTTGTTTTTGCTGGGCTTTAGTGCCATATCTGCACCGCTGATTCTCTTTTTGCCTTTTTTTCGTGGCTTGGGACTTGGCGCTTCGATCGGCTATCTGTATACGGCCTATGGTCTGAAGGGCGTCGCATTTTGTGCCGCAATCATTCTGCCTGCCGCTCTTTTTTCTACCTTTGCCGTTATTCTTGCAGGGCGTGAAGCTTTGAAGCTGTCCTTCCTGTTCCTGTCTGCTTTTATCCCTAAAATGAAAGGAGAGATTTCTCCGCGGGCCGTAAAGCTGTATTGTGTAAAGTTTTTGGTGCTGATGGGAATCATTCTGATCTCTGCCTTGATCGACTGCGGGGTCACCTTTCTTTTTTCGGGGTTTCTTGTATTGTAATGCAGCGGGTATGTTTATGAATAAAAAATAAAATTTTCAAATGTAATTGACAAAGCAGCATAAATTCTGCATAATAAGTTTATATGCTTTATTTCTCTGGGACTTTTGAGCCAGAAAGGATGTTTAAAAAAATGGCTGGTTTTTTTGGTTTGTTTAACTATTCAAAAGAGGGACCGGGTGTCAGTAAGCACCAGCCGAAGAAAAAACGTTTCTTTTATTTCTGGGAACTGTATTTTCGGAAGTTTTGGAAGCTGATTACATTAAATCTGCTGTATTTTGCAATGTGTATTCCGATTGTTACCATTGGTGCCGCTACTGCCGGTTTTACTTTTGTCCTGCGCAAGATGTCAAACGAAGAACCGGTGTTTCTGGCTTCCGACTTTTTTGAGGGCTTTCGGAAAAACTGGAAGCAGTCCACAGTGATATTCGTACTTGATATCCTGTTATTTTTTATGCTGCCTTTTGCCATTTGGTTTTATTCCGCCCAAACCGGCGGAGAGTCGGGAGGAAGCTGGCTGTTTTACATTCCAATGGCGCTTTGCATGTCGGCCTTATTAATTTATGTTCTTATGCACTACTATATCCACTTATTAATTGTTACAACCAACTTGAAGCTGAAGCATATTTTAAAAAATTCTTTTTTGCTTGCCTGCATTGGTCTCAAGACCAATTTGATTACCACTTTTTTTGTAGTCATAGTAGTTGCTATCACACTGGTTCTGTGCTTTTTGTTCGTACCTGCAATTTTGCTGGTTCCGACAATCGTGCTGTCGACAGTCGGGTTTATTGTATGTTATAATTCCTATCAGTATATCTTAAAATATGTAATAGAGCCTTATTACCGTGACATCCCGCTGGATGAGATCCCTGACAGTATCAAACGTACACTGCATATTGGTGAAGAAGAGGACGAAGACGAAGAGGCTGTTTTCCGAGATATGGGACAGCAGGAAACGGCACCATCTGCTCAGAAACAGCCGGAAGTAAAAGGGAAAAAGAACAAAACCATTTCTTGACAAATGGAATACGGCTTGCTATAATAATGAAGCAAGCGTATGCGGGTTTAGCTCATCTGGTAGAGCGCCACCTTGCCAAGGTGGAGGTAGCGAGTTCGAGCCTCGTAACCCGCTC
>CALXBC010000054.1 GCA_944386455.1 uncultured Clostridia bacterium
CGGGACATATCCTTGACGATAACCGTTTTGACCTTTCCCGCTTCCGCAAGCCCTATCATCTCATTCCAACCGGGTCTGTCGAAAGTTACGCCGGATACGCCGTCGTCAATGAAAAAAGTCGGGTTAGGGAACCCGTTATCCTCTGCATACTGCAAAAGGATTTTTTTCTGGAAAGAGATTTGTCAAGGGTAAATTACACCTCATGTCCCATGGGTATCTTAATTTCGTCTTAATGTCAGTCTTGCCATCTTTATGGCATAACAAGGTCTCTTATGCTATAATAAATTACCTAGAGGACAAATTTATTGTAACAGGCGGGGAGGGATGCAGGGTTGGAAAATTATCAGGCGCAAAATCAATACCGCCCAGGAGCTTTTCAAAAAGGACATTTAAAAATCTTTTTTGGATATGCTGCGGGTGTCGGCAAGACTTATGCTATGCTGGAGGCCGCTCACCAGGCTCAAAACAGAGGGATAGACGTTGTTGTGGGCTACATTGAACGTCACACCCGCCCCGATACATTGGCATTGCTGGAAGGGCTAGAACAGCTGCCCGAAAAAATAGTTGAATATAAGGGAATCTCCCTCAAGGAGCTGGATTTGGATGCCGCCTTACAGCGCCGCCCCAATATCCTGCTGGTAGATGAGCTTGCCCATAGCAATGCTGCCGGGTGCCGCCATTCAAAACGATATCAGGATGTGGAGGAACTGCTGCGAGCCGGTATCAGTGTGTACACCACCGTTAATGTTCAGCATCTGGAATCCCTGAATGATCTGGTGGCCTCCATCACTCATATTGCCGTCAGCGAGCGTATCCCTGATTCGATTTTTGACTCCGCCGACCAGGTAGAATTAGTGGATATCGAGCCGGACGACTTGATCCTGCGGCTGCAATCCGGAAAAGTCTACCAAAAGCAGCAGGCTTCCCGTGCCTTGAATCACTTCTTCACAAGGGATAATCTGGCGGCCCTTCGTGAAATTGCGCTGCGCCGCACCGCTGACCAACTAAGCAAAAAAGCCCAGAAAGCGGAAAATGAGACTGCCGCCAAAGCCGGGGAACACATTCTCACCTGCCTTTCCAGTGCGCCATCCAACGCAAAGGTGATCCGCACGGCAGCCCGCATGGCTGAGGCCTTTCACAGCGGATTCACGGCGCTGTTTGTAGAAACTCCCGAGACCAGGGATCTGAAGGGCGAAAACCTGAAACGCCTGCGGGACAATATGCGTCTGGCTGAACAGTTGGGAGCGCGGATCGCCACCGTGTATGGGGACGACCCGGCTGTGCAAATCGCCGAATATGCCAAGGTAAGCGGCGTCACAAAAATCGTGCTGGGGCGCACAAACCACTCTGCATCCCTTTTTATGAAAAGCAAGCCGCTGGTGGACCGGCTTACCAGCAGGATGGAGGATGTGGACGTCTATATCATTCCGGATGTCCAACCTCTATATAAGAAAAAAAGGGCACTGCTTCGCAAACCGGAACAGAAATTTGATTGGAAGGATTTAGGGAAATCCCTCCTGCTCACCCTTGCCGCTACGGGGATCAGTTTTTTGTTTTATGAACTCGGCCTGCGTGAAGCGAACATCATCATTGTCTACCTATTGGGGGTTCTGCTCACAGCGGTTTGGACGAACGGGTATTTCTACGGGGTTTTGGTTTCACTACTAAGCGTAGTCTCCTTTAACTTTTTCTTTACAATTCCGCGTTTTTCCCTGACAGCGCTCGACCCGAACTACCCGGTCACCTTTCTAGTGATGATGCTGGCAAGTTGTCTTTCCTGCTCTCTGGCTACCCGCGTGAAAAGGCAGGGGCGGCAATCTGCTCAACGGGCCTATTATATGGAACTCCTGATGAGCAGCAATCAAAAAATGCAGCAGGGCCAAAGCGAACAGGAAATCATCCGGATTGCCGCGCAGCAGCTCCAATCTCTTCTGGGACGTCCAGTGTTGTATGCACTGCTGGAAAAGGATAGACAGCTCCGATTTCATGCGGTCCCAGCCTCTGAATCAGAACAGACCATGGGCAGGCTGACTGCCGAAGAGCTTGGGGTGGCGGAATGGGTCGCCAAAAACGATAAGCACGCGGGCGCTACGACCAGCACCCTTTCTCATGCGCAAAATCTGTATCTGTCCGTCCGGGGCAATCAGGAGGTCATGGCGGTGGTCGGCATACCATCCAAGTTTTATCCGCCGTTGGATACTTTTGAAAAAAACCTGATGATCGCCATGCTGGACGAATGCGGCCTGATTTTGGAGCGCCGCAAACTGCGCGCTGAAAAGCAGGCCGCCGAGATGGAAACCCAGCGTGAACAGCTGCGGGCCAACCTGCTGCGGGCCATTTCCCACGATCTGCGCACACCGCTGACCGCCATCAGCGGCAACGCCGGTATGCTGATGGAAAAAAGCGTTTCTCTGAATGAAAATAGAAAACAGGAAATGTACCGTTCCATCTATGACGATTCCATGTGGCTGGTCAATCTGACGGAGAATCTGCTTTCCATCACCCGAATCGAAAACGGGACCCTGCCGTTGCGGCGGGACGCAGAGATGATTGGCGACATTTTCCATGAAGCGCTTTCCCATGTGGATCGCAGGGCTGCGGAACACGAGATTCGCGTAGAACTTGAGGACGATATGCTGATGGCCAATATGGACGCCCGCCTGATCGTACAGGTCATTATCAATATCGTGAACAACGCCGTCAAGTATACGCCTGAAGGTTCGGATATCTGCCTGTCGGCAAAAAAGGAAAACAGCATGGTCCGCATCGAAATTGCTGACAACGGCCCGGGCATATCCGACGAAGCCAAACAACGGCTGTTTGATATGTTCTATACAGTGAACACCGGCAGCGCCGGGGCGGACAGCCGCCGGGGCCTTGGACTGGGTTTAAGCCTGTGCAAATCCATTGTAGAGGCGCACAGCGGGTCTATTACCGTTCATGACAACCAGCCCCATGGCTCAGTGTTCTCTTTTACACTGCCCTTGGAGGAGGTGAAAATTCAAAATGTATAAGCCCAAAATTCTTGTGGTAGAGGACGACCCTGCCATCACCAATTTAATCCGAACCACGCTGGATACACAGGAATACCAGTACCACACCGCCAAAAACGGCGCAGGCGCGCTCCTGGACGCCGTCTCCTATAATCCCGATGTTATCATTCTGGATTTGGGGCTGCCCGATATGGACGGTGTGGAGATTATCCGCAAGGTGCGCGGATGGAGCAGCGTGCCCATTATTATTGTAAGCGCACGGAGCGAAGATCAGGACAAGGTGGATGCGCTGGACGCTGGAGCAGACGACTACCTGACAAAGCCATTCAGCATTGATGAATTTCTGGCCAGGCTTCGCGTGGCCCTGCGCCGCAGCCGAACCGATCAGACTGCCGAGCCGGCCCAGTCCTCCCTGTATCAGAACGGGGAATTAAGGATTGATTATGCGGCGGGATGCGCTTATATGGGGGGAAAAGAAATCCACCTCACCCCCATCGAGTACAAACTCCTGTGCGTACTTGCAAAAAACACGGGAAAGGTACTGACGCACAACTACATTCTGAAAGAGGTGTGGGGAACTGCCCTTGCCGCCGATATCCCTTCCCTGCGCGTTTTTATGGCCACCCTGCGCAAAAAGATTGAACGTGACCCATCTGCCCCCAGGTATATTCAGACCCACATTGGCGTTGGGTACAGGATGATCCGTCAATAGACTCTGCGTTTCAGAGCCGTCCGCTTTTGCGGGCGGCTTTTTGTTTTGGTGGGCCTTTATATGCTTTTAATCCTTGCCCGGAAATGTTAAGAGCACCTTCACGGTTTATATGGTAAGATTCTCTCCAGAAAAGCGGAGAGGAGGGGACCTTTATGATGGATTGTATCATGTTTGCAGTGTTGGCAGGCTGTATCGGTTCCATTATCCTGCTGATCGGCTGGTGCCAGAAGCAGGTGGATAAAAGCGAGTAAGGAGGGAAATCATGATTGTTTTAGGAATCATCATTTTACTGCTGGGTGTTTATTTGGTCTATGCACTTCTTCACCCGGAAAAATTCTAAGTCCAGCAGGAGGAAAATCAGATGTTACAAATTGCCTTGACCATTCTCATCTATTTGATTCTGGTCATCCCGGCAGGAGTTTACGTGTATCATATTGCCGCCGGAAAACATACCTTTGCCGATCCGGTATTCAACCGGGTGGACGGCGCTATTTATAAAGTCTGCGGCGTCAATCCCAAAAATGGAATGAACTGGAAGAAATATGCCGTTTCTCTGGTGATAACCAATGGGATTATGATTCTGCTGGGATACATAATCCTGAGAATTCAGAGTATTGGCCTGTTCAATCCCAATGGGATCGGAGCGATGGAGGAATCCCTTTCCTTTAACACCATCATCAGCTTTATGACCAATACCAATTTGCAGCACTATTCCGGCGAGTCGGGGCTGTCCAATCTGTCGCAGATGCTGGTCATCACATTCATGATGTTTGTATCCGCCGCCAGCGGTTACGCTGCCTGCATCGCATTCATCCGCGGCCTGGCAGGCAGGACGAAGGATAACGTCGGAAACTTCTTTGTCGATCTGGTTCGCATCACGATCCGCGTGTTGCTTCCGTTCTCCATTATCGGCGGCCTGCTGCTGGTATGGCAGGGCGTGCCGCAGAATTTTTCTGGGAATGTGGTGGTGGATACCATTGAAGGCGCAAAACAGGTGATCGCCATGGGGCCTGTGGCGGCGCTGGAAATTATCAAGCATCTCGGCACAAACGGCGGCGGATTTTTGGGCGCGAACTCGGCCACGCCGATTGAAAACCCGACCATCATCTCCAACTTGATTGAGCTGTATTCCATGATGCTCCTTCCCGGAGCCTGTGTGATCACCTTTGGCAAGATGATTCGGGACCGCAAACGGGATCTGGCGGCTGCGGTTGTCACAGATGGTGCAGCCGCTGCAATCCCCCAAATCGAAGGTCGGGAAAGCCTGACGGCAAGAATCTTTGGCCGTGAAGGCCGAAGCATCTTCATGGCAATGGGAATCCTGTTTCTGATTGGGCTAGGGGTCTGCTTCTGGGCGGAAAGCCAGGGCAACCCGGCGCTGGCAGAAGTCGGGCTGGCACAGTCCATGGGCAGCATGGAAGGCAAGGAAGTGCGGTTTGGCATCGCCCAATCCGCGATGTTCACAACCACAACAACGTCTTTCACGACCGGTACGGTCAACAATATGCACGACACGCTCACGCCGTTGGGCGGCATGATCCCCCTGCTCCACATGATGCTCAACGTGGTATTCGGCGGCAAGGGCGTTGGTCTTATGAATATGATCACTTATGCGATCCTGGCCGTTTTTATCTGCGGTTTGATGATCGGACGCACGCCGGAGTATCTCGGCAAAAAAATCGAAGGCCGGGAGATGAAGCTGGCGGCCCTCTGCATCATCATTCACCCGCTGCTAATCCTGACGTTCTCTGCGCTGGCGGTAGCTACGCCGGACGGTCTGGCCGGTATCACCAACCCCGGTTACCATGGGCTTTCGCAGGTGCTCTATGAATTCGCGTCTTCGGCAGCCAACAACGGCTCCGGATTTGAAGGCCTGGCGGACAACACGTTGTTCTGGAATATTACCACCGGTCTTGTCATGTTCTTCGGCCGTTACCTCCCGATCGTCTTGCAGCTTGCAATTGCGGGGTCTCTGATGAAAAAGCGGTTTGTCAGTGAATCGGCAGGTACGCTTCATACCGATACCATGAGCTTTGCCGTCATTTTGGTGTTTGTCGTTTACATCTTTGCGGCGCTGACCTTCTTCCCGGTGCTGGCGCTTGGCCCTGTTGCCGAACATTTGACCCTTTGGGCATAAGGAGGAATTTACCATGAGCAAAAGGAATCAGAAGCTGGTCACGCCTGCAATTTTACGCCAGGCAGTTATCGGCTCCTTTACAAAACTGAATCCTGTTTACATGATGAAAAATCCCGTCATGTTTGTTGTGGAAATCGGCTTTTTTATCACACTTGTACTTTCATTTTTCCCGGGCCTTTTGGGGGATGTCAGTTCGGGTACAAATTTGAGAGCATACAATATGATCGTCTGTGCGGTGCTGTTTGTTACCGTCCTGTTTGCAAACTTCGCAGAATCAGTGGCGGAAGGACGGGGAAAAGCGCAGGCCGCCAGTCTGAAAAAGACGCAGAAGGATACGCAGGCCCGTCTGTTGCTGGAGGACGGCACGGAGAAAACAGTTCTGTCCAGCGAATTGAAAAAAGGCAATGTCGTTATGGTGAAGGCGGGCGAGATCATCCCCGGAGACGGAGAAGTTATTGAAGGCATCGCTTCGGTAGACGAGTCGGCCATCACAGGTGAGTCCGCTCCGGTGGTGCGGGAATCCGGCGGCGATTTCTG
>CALXBC010000055.1 GCA_944386455.1 uncultured Clostridia bacterium
GTCTCCAATACCACCAATCTCATAGTCATCCAGCAGTTTCTTCAGTTCCATCTCTTCACTCCTCTTTTTTACCGATATGAGGATAACATTCTTCCTGTAGAAGAGTGTTATAAAAAATATTCTGATCGAATTACTATATTAGGTGGAATTGATTTGAATTTTCTGATTACAAATGATATCACCATTATTCAAAAACGGTGCCGGCAGCTTCTGGAAATGACAAAAGAAAAAGGGCATTATATGTTAGGAACAGGCAACAGTCTCGCATATTATTTACCCATTGAAAAAATAATTGCTATGATTCAGACCGTGACAGAATTTGATACACATAGTTAAAAGCATTTGCAATAGACGTTGTTTTGTTAATAAAAAACGTTCGCCTTTGAAACGGGAATGATACCGACATGGCTGACAAGTAAGTTTTGGGATGTGGATGGAAAGGCGCTGTCATTAGAGGTAGAACTGACAGACGATGGAAGATTGTATATGGAGTATACAAAAATAAAATTTAAAAGATTGTAATCAGCCGCCCCGTTAAGAGGCGGCCTTCCTCCCCAGCTAAATCAAGGTAGACAGACGGGGACGAAAACGCGATCCCGAGCACAAGTACAAGCCACGTCGGAAACAGGAAGAACAAGCGATAGAGTCAGCAGACCGATATCTTCGGTCTGCTTTTACTTTTCCAGGCTGTCAAGTGCGTATTGAACACACTGGCATACTAAAAAATTAAAAGAGATTTTGTTCTCCTCCGAAAGTTCCGTCAGCCGTTCAAACATCTCCGGCCGAAACCGAAGCGTCCGATTGATCGACTGCCGGAGCTTCTCCGGCCGCTTGATCTGAAATCCCATTTTCTCACCTCCTCTGTCCTCGATTATACAGAGGAGTATGATATTGTTACAACACTTCCCTTTTGACCAGTATCGGCAGGCTCTGATGCAGGTAATTCAGCGCCTTCGATGTATCAAATACCCACTCGTTCAGCCTGTCCCTTTCCAATACCACCGGCATGCGGTTATGCACGTCTGCAATCGAACGGTTCGCATCAGCAGTGAGGATCACATACCGCCGTTCACCCTTGAACTCGTTATAGAACCCTGCCATATATAACACTGTTGTATCAGGCAGTCGAAACAGATATTTCTGCTTGCGTTCATCCTGCGACCATTCATAGAATCCAGTAGACGGTATCACACAGCGGCGATTTAACAGGCTCTCCCGAAACATCTTCTTTTGTTCTGCTGTTTCGGAGCGTGCATTGATAATCACGCCTTTGCCGTCAAATTTCGGAAAGCCCCAGATTGCCAAATCAGCACCAAGCTGATTGCCCTCTGCTTTCAAAATCGGGGCGGTATTAGTCGGATAAATCTCGCCTGACTTCATGTTGTTTTCCGGCTGCTTTTCCTGAACCTCGCGTATGATATTGCGAATATCTTCCGATTCATTATCTGTAAATAGTGTATATCTGCCGCACATAAAACCGCCTCCTTGCTGTCCTTATTGTACCGCAAATGTGGGTCGATATGCAAGCCTACCCGACTTCCTTCCCTTCCACAAACCAGGCAGGATCTTCAAAGTAAAGATAGGTCGTGCGTTTCCCGATCCGCACAGTATATCTTATACCGATCCCACCGGCTTTCAGGCTGGCACGGCGGCAGCTTGAAAGAACACGGTCAATCTCGAATACATGTCCGTCTTCCCATATCACCGAACGCGGTGTTATGTTCCCATCCGCGTCAAAATCTGCATTTACTTTCACATAAATTTTCTTTGCCATGATTATTCCTTTCTGAGCTTTTGTATGGTTTTGGTCAAACAATGTGCAGACCAAAATTTTGACTTGCTGCTTGTCAACAAATACAAAAGCGGGGTTTAAAAGAAATGCACCGCATTTCTTTCAAACTTTTACCTCAACTATAAAAAACTAATGGGATGAATGGTATGCTCCGCTGCTGGATCAAAGCTGGACAATTTTTCGTCCGTCAGCATAACTGCCCGCTGGATACTGAAATGCCCAAACCGACTCCGAATCGAATCGACCGCTGTTTCCAGACGGTCGATTTTTTGCGTATGGGCAATATTGGGAAACAGAGATAGCTGCACCTCTTTTTCAATACTCAAATCACACGTCCGCACGCCAATGGAACGCAGAGGTTTGCCTGAAATATGGTTCACCTTATACAACTCAAATGCTGCCTTGAATATGTCCTCGGCGTTACCGGTGGGATAAGGCAGTTTTTTCTGTCTGGTATATGAGAACAAATCGTTGTCCCGCAAGGATATCTCTACCGTTCCCGCCCGAAAAAGAAAACCTCTCATTCTCTCAGCAACACTTTCTGCCAGTACCAGCATAGTGATCTTTACCTCTTCATCTGTTACCAAGTCGCGCGGCGCAGTAGTGCTGTTGCCAATGCTCTTGATTTTCGGCGGCGTTCCCATTACAGAAACCGGTGAAGTATCCTTCCCCCGTGCAAAGGTACGGAGCATAAAACCGATCTTTCCCAATTTATGCTTCAGCCAATCGTCCGGAGCAGCCGCCAGCTGCCCGATCGTGCGGATTGCAAAATCATTCAGCTTCCGCGTCGTAGCCGTCCCAACATAGAGCAGATCGCTGACCGGCAGCGGCCAGACTTTTTCTCTGAAATTCTCCCGTGTGATGATAGTGGTTGCATCCGGCTTTTTCATATCGGAACCGAGCTTCGCAAACACTTTGTTGAAGCTGACACCTACGGAGATTGTAATACCGAGTTCCCGTTTGATCCGTTTCCGCAGTTCGTCTGCAATCTGCTTCCCAGTCCCCATGATGCCGGAGCCGGTCACATCCAGCCACGCTTCATCCAGTCCAAACGGTTCCACCTGATCGGTGTATTCGCTGTAGATTTCCCTTGCAATTTTAGAGAACCGTAGGTACTTGTCATAATGCGGTGGAACGAAGATGATATCAGGACAAAGTTGTTTTGCCATCCACAACGGATTGCCGGTTTGCACACCGCGGGCTTTGGCAAGGTAATTTTTTGCTAATACAATGCCATGCCGCTGTTCGGGATCGCCTGCCACGGCAACCGGCTTCCCCTGCAGGGACGGGTTGTACAGGCATTCGACCGAAGCATAAAAGTTGTTGCAATCAGCGTGCAAAATCACGCGTTC
This sequence comes from uncultured Clostridia bacterium, assembly GCA_944386455.1. Taxonomy (GTDB): domain Bacteria; phylum Bacillota; class Clostridia; order Oscillospirales; family Ruminococcaceae; genus HGM13222. Next base: position 3,145 of record CALXBC010000055.1, read on the forward strand.
CATATAATCACCTTAAAAGAACATTTGTTCGTATCTATATTATATCACCCTGCCTTGTCGATTTGTAGTGGTAATTGTTGGAAAGAGTAAGAGTGACGGCAACATTTGCATTAACGAAAAAATACTCGTTTATTTATGAAAATGGAGCGAAAGAAAGGTGAACAGAGAAATGAAAACCGTAAAGCATAAAAAATGGCTGTCATGTCTGTTGGCGGCGGTAATAGTGATTACCATGCTGCCAGGAATGGTGTTTGCTGCTGCTCCGACAGAAAATTGGAATGAATCAGTAGCAGACAGCTTTGCAGGTGGCTCCGGTACAAAAGAAGAACCGTATCAAATCGCAACAGCTGAACAGCTTGCAAAGCTGGCGGCGGATATCAATGCCGGAAGAGGAACGGTACCTCTGTGCAGTGGAGGTATATGCTCTGGAGACCACATCATGCTCCCCGCGGCATACCACCAGGCGGTTGAGATAACGCGCCGTTCCGCCGGAGACCGAAAACCCGTTGCCGGAGCCATAAGCAAACTGCATATCCGCATCCAGATAAAGCCTTCCGCCGTTTGCCTCAAGCAGCTCGCTCAGCTGCTGCAGCTCTTCGACAGTCCCTACCCTGCGGTCGAGCCGGAACTTGGAATAGGCTTTATGCTCCGCACCGTCGGACCCGTATCCGAAAAGCCTGATGATCACAGAGCCGATATCGGCCTCTATCAGCTTTTCGGCGGAAGCATATATTTCATCAATCGTGGATAACACGATCTTTTTGGTATACGGGACTCCGAGCATACTCGCATCCTCGGTAATCATGCAGAGATAATCGACATAAACCGGTGTCGAATCGCCACGCACATCAGAATCAAGCCCAAGCTCCCTGCGGCAGAGCTCTGCCATATCCGCATACCCGTTGGCAGAGGCAGGCAGAAGGTGGTACTCTACCTTCAGGCTGCTTGCTACTGTTTCGGCAGCAAACAGGTTATATATCGGTATCTGCATATTGGCTCCGTAATCCGTGCTGTCGATCATGCGTGTCTCAAAGGAAACAAAAATATGGTTGCAGGTGCTCGCACTGCTCACTATGCTCAAATTAAGCGTAGAAGCAGCCGCTCCTTCCCGAATGACTGCAAAGATGCCTCCATCCGGCAGGGATATTCCGAAAACCGGCAGGGTCAGATTATGGGAAAAAGCCGAAACCGACTCCAAGTTTTTCGTATAATTTTCTCCGTAATATGGCATGGACAAGTCACCGCCATCCTGCGAGAAAGGCACCACAGCACCGCTCCCGTCAGGAATGAAAAAGCTGCCCTCTCCGGTAGTCACGGCGGCAAAATATTCCAGCAGATCGATGCTTTGCAGCTTATATGTTTCCGAGCTTTCATCGATCAGATCCGTTAAAATTTCCGCGGAAAACCCGTCCCCAAGCAGTGAGTATTCAACCGGTATCGTGAAACCAGCGCTGTCGCTCCCGCTTTCATACGCGACTCCAAGGTTCTCGAGCATTTCGAGATATTCCTCTTTGGTGAAATCGGTCTGCGAGATATAGTCCGAAATATTGCTCAGATCGCTGTCCGAAAGGCTGTCGTTCAGGATGTACAGGCTTTTTTCCCTCAGAATCGGATATTTTTCCGTCATCTGTGCCAACTCCTCCGAGCCGTCATCAGGAGAATAAAGGGTGTAATAACGCTCAAAGCGCCTTCTCAGACTGTTGCTTCCGAGCTTCTCCATCAAAGCTTCAAAGGTATCCAAATCCATGATGGCCGGAACAAACTCATCGACAAAGCCCATGGAATAATAGACCCGTATCCTGTTGCCATCGGTCAGAATTCGATAGTTGCCGTTCTGCACACTGTCAGTATCAGAGTACAGGTACATCGCATCACTCTGCTCCTCATAATACCGGACCGAAATTTCGGAGCGCATCCGTGCAGCTTCGCTTTCGTCAACGCTTTGCGGCTCCTCCGACACCGACGCATACTGCTTTCCGCTTTGCTTATCGGTGATACGAAAATGGGTGGTGCTGCCGTCCATTTCCAGGAGCAGCCGTTCATTCTCGATCGAAACATCTCCCGTGACCTCTGTAAATGCTTCGTCCGATGCGCTTGTCGGCCTCAACGGCAGATCAGCCTGTGTGAGCTTTCCGGAGGCACAGCCCGCGGCAAAGCATACTGTCACGGACAACACGCATACAACTGCTAAAATCTTCTTGATAAATATCATAAAAAATCACCGCAACATTCAGTTATTACTGCATCAATACGACCGGAACGACAATTCCTGATAAATATTATAAATAAACTGGTAGATATTCTGTGCAATACTGATTGCAAGCAGCAAAATGAAAATGATCAGGCATATTCCAATCAATATCAGTACCGTGGTAAGGATCGCCTTGCCGAAGGAATAGTCGTGCGTCATCATCAGGCCGCTGAAAAGCAGAAACAGGACCCATGCAAGAATCAGAGCATCGAATATGTTGTAAAAGGGGACCTCAGATGCCGTCAGAACGTTGGACAGCAGCAGCATCGGCAGACCGAAGATAATATACGGCTTCAACGCATATCCTGTGGCAATCGTATATCTGATCTATACCCGGGAAGAAGCGGCAAATATGCTCGGGATCTCCTACAAGAAAACCATTGCGGCATTTAAGGAATTGCTTGCTGTTGAGCTGTTATACGAAGTCAGGCAGGGACGCGGCTTTCCGAATCTGCTGTATGTTTTGAAGGCAGAGCTGACAAATCAAGAGGCGGAAGC
>CALXBC010000056.1 GCA_944386455.1 uncultured Clostridia bacterium
ATCCACAGCATCTCTTACAGTGTAGCACAGCCCTTGGAGAGGGGCTCTAATAACTACTACTCTATTATACAAGGAGGGCAGCAATATGACAAACCGGGTCAGGGAGCTGCGGAAAGAAAACCACATTACCCAGCAGCAGCTTGCCGAAATGCTTGGCGTGACATCGCGGACCATAATTTCCCTGGAAAAGGGAGATTATAATCCATCTGTTTTACTGGCATATAAGATTTCCGAAGTATTCAACGTCTACATCGAGGATGTTTTTCTCTTTGACGAAAATGATTTTAACTTGGGCGAATAAGGAGCAGGTTTGACAAACATGAGTGTGATAAAAGAATCTTTTGGAACAACAAAGGACGGAATACCGGTCGAGCGGTACCGTCTGAAAGGAACAGGCGGGTTGGAAGCCTGTATGCTGACCTATGGCGCAACCTTACAGGCGCTTTATTTTGAAGGAAAGGATTTGGTTTTAGGCTACGATACCCTGGCGGATTATGAGAACCAGAACGGATCTTATCAGGGCGCGACCATCGGGCGGTATGCAAACCGGATCGCTGACGGAAAATTTACCCTCAACGGAAAGGAGTATGTGCTTTGCTGCAATGAGACAGGCAGAGGCCACCTGCACGGCGGTGCTGTCGGATTCGACAAAAAAGTCTGGAAGGCAGAAGTGCTGTCAGCAGAGCTTGCACCTGCGGTCCGGTTTTATTTGGTGTCGCCGGACGGCGATGAGGGATACCCCGGCCGGTTGGAAGTTGCGCTGACCGTCACAGTCGGGGACGAAAACGTACTGCATTTTGAATACATGGCAAGATCTGATGCGGACACGGTGGTGAATCTGACCAACCATTCCTATTTTAACTTAAACGGTGCAGACGGCGGCGATGTTTTGGATACGCTGCTTCATCTTAACGCCGACTATATCACCCCCGTAGACCAGCAGCTGATCCCTGACGGCAGCATGCTCGCGGTGGAAGGAACGCCGTTTGACTTCAGAACTCCAAAAGCAATCGGACAGGATATTGCCGCTTCCCATCCGCAGCTTGCACTGGGCGGCGGCTATGACCACAACTATATGCTGTCCCAGGCGCCGGACGGCGAATTTCTGCGATATGCTGCGGCGGCGGTCTCCCCGCGTACAGGAATCCGGATGTACTGCTATACAGATCAGCCGGCCGTACAGTTTTATACTGCAAACGGCCTCAATGAAACTGCCGGAAAATATGCGGTCCCGCTCCACAAGCATCAGGGCTTTTGTTTGGAAACCCAGCATGTGCCCAACAGCCCAAATCAGCCGGAATTCCCCACCACGGTTTTAAAGGCAGGAAAAGTTCTTCGTACAGAAACCGCATATCGCTTTGACAAAATATAATGTCCTTGCATGTCCATGTCAACTATTGGTATGCTTATGTTAGAAAACAAAAAGGCAGGCAGCAAAGCTGCCTGCTTTTTTCTGCCCGTTTGTTTTCAAGGATAAAAGTAAAGACGAATGATACAAATCAGGAGATGACTGCCTTTGCCATAACTTTGGTATTCTGTTTTTGTGTATTATTTTTTGCAGTGTTTCAAGCTATATGGCAGTTTATCATTTCTTGGATTTTCTGCCCGGAATCTTCCAATATTTGACACCATATTGTATAATTGCATTTTGTAATCACATATTTTTCGACTATTTTTTAATATAGTCAAATTTTATTAGAAAGGGGGAGCGTACTCTTTCTGTACAAAAGGAGCTTTTGACAGAATGATGTACCAACAGCAAGATGGTCTTTCAAGTAGAAAAGAACCAGATCGTCCGGCTGGACCAGGAGCTGCTGACTACCGAAAACGTTAACTCGGTGGTGTGCAGCTTTTCTTTTTCTCAGGATTATGACGGTCTGGAAAAGTTTGCCGTATTTTATCGGAGCCAAGAGCAAAACCGGTTTGTGGAGCTCACAGACGGCACCTGCATCATCCCATGGGAACTGCTGAAAGAGGAAGGCATTCTCTATGTAGGCGCATACGGCATCAAGAATACGGCGGAAATTGTTGAAAAACGGATGACAACCAACGCGGTTATCATCCGTGTAGAAAGCAGCGTGTCCTCATCTGCAGCGCCGGACGCAGCGCCTTCTCCCGACATCTGGGAACAGTACCGGCTGGAAATTCTGGCCAATAAAGCCGAGACACAGGTCTTTGCCCAGCAGGCAGAGCATGCCCGTTTGCAGGCAGTACAGTTGGCAGAGCAAACAGCACTGGATGCACAAACGGCACTGGAATACGGCAGCAAAGCGTCTCTGTACAGCAGTTTGGCAGATGCATACCGTCAGGAAGCCCAGCGAATCAAGGACAGTACCGAGTTGTTTTATGACGTAGAGTCAAGCCGTGTGGGATTCCGGCGCGCAGATGAATCACAGTTTACCTATACGGACGATTTGACAGGTCCAAAAGGGGACAAAGGAGACAGCGGTGCAGTCGTGGCATTGAATCCGGGATTATTTGGGATGTATGTCAACGAGGCCGGACATCTGATCCTTGTGCATAACGATAACGACCCTGCGCCTCCGCTGTCTATTACAGCAGAAGGAAAGCTGGTTTATAACATATCTTAAAAAGGAGGAGAGCATCAATGGCAAAAAGTATTGACCTGGGGTATGTCATCGGACCGCAGGGGCCGCAAGGCAGCCCCGGGGAAAAGGGTGATAAGGGAGACCCATTTACCTATCAGGATTTTACGCCAGAGCAGCTGGAGACATTGAAGGGGCCGAAAGGAGAGCAAGGAGAAAAGGGCGATCCGGGCGCGGTCCCGACCTTCTCCATCAATGAAGAAGGTCATTTAATTGCAGCATATGAAGAGTAAAGGAGAGGATCACAATGGCAATCAGAGAAGTAGATTTGGGAAGCGTAATTGGTCCGGCAGGACCACAGGGACCAAAAGGAGACACGCCGGATATATCGAATAAACAAGACATCATTAATATCTCAGGAATATTAAAAGGAACGCTTAACGGCCAAATTACCGCAGCAGCGCCGGGGGTGGACTATCCGTCTGTGGAACAGCTTGCAGCAAAACAGGATGAAATTCATGTTGTCGGTCTGCTCAAAGGCGACGGAAACAGCGTCACGGCAGCGGTGGCCGGAACCGACTATGCCACAGCCCAGCAGCTGGACACCAAACAGCCTAAGATCACCGCATCGGGGATCCTGAAAGGCGACGGGAACGGCGGCGTCACAACGGCAGTCGCAAATACCGACTACGCTACCACCCGGCTGGCGACAACCAGTCAGAACGGCCTGATGCCGGCGTCGGACAAAGTCAGGCTGGATGGCATCATGGCATATGTCGTGGAGGCCGGCACGGAACTTGGCTTTGATTACCGCAAGTGGAACAACGGCATATCCGAATGCTGGTGCAGAAAACAATATACCAACATCGCTGTCACAAGTCAGTGGGGTTCTGTATACAGCAGCAGCGGTTTCGGAAATCTCTCGTTTCCAAGCGGATTGTTTATCAGCACCCCAACTGTGTTGAAAACGCTGGATTCCTGTACGAATTCCTGCTGGCTTGCTGCTACGTCAGGAGGGGCAACCAATCTGCAGACAGGAGCCGTGGAACTGTACCGTCCGAGCAGCTATACGATCGCCAGCGTATATATCACCTACTACGCCGCCGGCAGATGGAAGTAAAGGAGCAGGGAAAATGACTGAAATCTTTCTGAAATGGCTGATTCCGTTTCTGTGCGGCGGGGCGGTATCGGCAGCAGGAGTACTGTACGGCGCCTGGAAGAACGGACGGAAAAAAGACCGCGCCGTGGAAAACGGGCTGCAAAGCCTGCTGCGCGCCGAGATCATCCGCTCGTATGAAAAATATACCGCCCGCGGCTTCTGTCCGCTCTATGCGAAGGAGTCCCTCAAACGGGAATATGACAGCTATCACCAGCTGGGCGGAAACGACGTCGCAACGGAGCTGTATCATCAGATCATGGTTCTGCCGACCGAGGAAAGGGGGGAATGAGGATGGATTTGTCGTTTTTAAGCGAGTACTTCATGCCGGTTATCATCGGGGTATGCCTTTGCGTGGGGTACATCGTCAAAAAATGGATCAGGGACGTGGACAACAAGTTTATCCCGACAATCAACGCCGTGCTGGGGATCGCGCTGGCACTGGCAATGAACTGGGGAAACATCAGCGTGGGAACCGTATTGGGCGGCATGATCAGCGGCCTGGCGGCAACCGGTCTGCATCAGGCGTTTAAGCAGCTGATCGAAGGCAAACAGGAATAATTACAAAATTTGACAACATCCGGCAAACATGGTATCATGGCAGCATGGCGCTGCCATAAAACGGTAGGCGGTTCAATCTTGCCCCTGTAAGGGGGTGGTTGTATGGAAAGTATAATATATCTGATTATTATACTAGTCCTTATCGAAAGGATTTTACATACAAATAAAAAGAGATAACCGCCCCAAGCGACCAAACTTAGGCGGTTATTTCTTAACTTCTTAAATTTGGGCGAACCGCTTATCGGCAGCGCCTCTTTCTATGGACATTGTACCATGCACTGCCGGAAAAGTCAAGGGAAAGGAAAAAAGAAGATGGCAGTGAAAGAATATTCATTAAAACGAGACGGAGAAAAGAAATTAAGTGAGCACTTTCGGGTGCGGGAGTTTAAGTGCAAAGACGGAAGCGACAAAATCCTGGTAAACGAGGAACTGCCAAAGGTGCTGGAAGAGCTGCGGCAGAAGGTGGGAAGCGACGCGGTGATCATCACCAGCGGCTATCGGACGCAGCAGCACAATGCAGCAGTGGGCGGCGCAAAGGCAAGCCAGCATTTGAAAGGGAACGCGGCGGACATCCAATGCAAAAAGGGCGGAGCGATCATCCCTGCGAAAGAGGTCTGCTGTGCGCTGGAGGACATGGGGCATGCCGGCGGGGTCGGATACATCTCTGAGACAGCGGTGCATGTGGACGTCAGAGGTTACAAAAGCTGGTTTGACGAAGCGAAGGGCAGGAACGGGATCGAAAGCTTTTACGAGTATTTCGGGCTGAAAAAGCCGGAGCCTCCTGCGGAAGAGAGCAGCGGAAAGATCTCGGTCGGCAGCATTGTGACGGTGAAGCCGGGAGCGGCCTCCTATGAAGGAAAAAAGATCGCATCGTTTGTGTATGAGCGGGAATACCGCGTGGATGAGTTAAAGGGAAACCGGGCGGTGCTGGACAAAAAGGGGATTTGCACCGCATTTCGGACAGAGGATCTGCTGCTGTCCGAAGTGCCGGCAGGAAAGACCTACACGGTACAGAAGGGAGACAGCTTCTGGAAGATCGCGGCGCAGCAGCTGGGAGACGGGACAAGATACAAGGAGCTTGCCGCGTTTAACGGGCTGGACCCGACAGACACCATCTATCCCGGCCAGACACTCAAGCTGCCGGAGTAAAGTTAATCCATGATATATGCAGGGCGTGTCTGTTATGACGCGCCCTTGAGCGTGTCGAAAAAGTCGACGACGCTCTCGAGGGACAAACACAATCACTGCGGCAAAGCCTTGTTCTGTGTTTTTCCCCCGACTCCCCCTTTTCAGTCAAAAACCGGCTCCGCAGGAGGCTTCGCCTCTGCTTACCGCCGGTTTTCTCTCAAAGAGTCACTCCGGCGGCGCATGTCCGCCTGCGTGACGATTTTTTGTTTTTTACAGACTGAGGGCGTGTCTGTTATGACGCGCCCTTATTTTTATTTGCAGAACATTTTTGGTAACCGCCAAATAACCCCGTGTCTACCCATATTTCGGAAACCACCATACAATAGCTTTGAACAATATCAGTGCAGT
>CALXBC010000057.1 GCA_944386455.1 uncultured Clostridia bacterium
ACAACCGAATCAAAGAAAAATTGAATGGGTTAAGTCCTGTCCAATACAGAATTCAAAACGGCTTTGCCGCATAACTCTTGTCTAACTTTTTGGGGTCACTTCATAGTTCTGGTTCTTCTTGCCGATGTAGGAAAGCTCTACCGCCGTAGTGAAGCCCAGCTTTTTCTCGTCCATCAGCTTCATCAGGTCGGGGACCAGCTCATTCAGCCGGATATACCGCTGCACCTGCTTGACGGCCATCTTGTTCCGCTCGGCCACGATCTCGTTGGAGCGTTTGCCTGCGTCCTTCGGGTCAATCTGGCCCGAAGTGCGGGAGCCCTGGTGCTTGATGGCCTCAAGCTGCATTTTCAGAGCTTTGGCCCGCTCGCTGGGGAGGATTTCTTCGCGCTGGTTCAGATTGTCCTCCACCATCTGCGTGATGGCTTCATCGTCCGTCAGGTTGCGGACGATACAGGGCATATCCGCATATCCGGCAAGCTCGCTGGCCTTCTGGCGGCGGTGGCCGGACACGATCTCATAGCCGCCATCCTCACGGGGACGGACGATAGCGGGCTGGGTAACGCCCTTGTCCTTGACGCTGGACACCATAGCCCGCATTTCTTCATCGTCCCGGACCTCAAAGGGATGGTTTTTGAAGGCGTGGAGCTCGTTCAGCTTGATATATACGATCTGTTCCTCGCCACGGCGGGGAGCCTCCTTCGGTCCCTCGGGTTCCTTCGGAGCGGGAGCGGCCTGCACCGTGGGAGCCGCTTTTTTCTCCGGTTTCTCTTTGGGGGCCTTTTCCTGCTTTTTCTGTGCGGGGGCTTTGGGCTTCGGAGCGGCGGCCTTGTCCTTATCCTCTTTCGGAGGACGGCCCCGGCGCTTCGGCTGCTCGGGCTCTTTGGGCTTTTCCTGTTTTCCTTCGGCCTTTTTCGGAGCCTCCGGCTGCTTTTCCGGTTTCTCCGTTTTTGCCGGGGCAGGCTTTTCCCCGCCGGAAGCTGCCGCCCGTTCCTCGGCTTTCTTTCCTTTCATAATTTCAGCGAAGTCATAGACGGACACCTGCGGGCTCTTTGCCTGCTGTTCCGTCTTTTTTTCGGCCTCCGGGGAAGTAGGCGTTTTCTCCGGCTCGGGCGGAGTTTCCTTGCCCGGCCCGGTATCCGTTACCGGCTGCTCCGGCATTTTCGTGGTTTTATCATCTGCCATAAGCATTTACCTCCTGTTTTTGGGCGTAAAAAAAGGGGCTCAACTTTTCAGTCAAGCCCCGTGGGAAGTTCCTCCTTTCTCCGCCAAGATACAAAAATACCGCCCGTAGTCTCGTTTGGGCGGTACTTTGTGTAAGATTGGCAGTCCATTATTAAGTTTTTTATTATGTTCCCTTTGTACACCGTTGCAAAAGTAATTTGAAATGTGGAAACGTGACCGTGCGCGATTACGTCCATTTTGTGGGCGACACCCTTTACGCAGACAAATCTCTCAAAGAAGCTGCATCACTGCGGTCTTGTATCAACAGAATTATATTGCCGATGATCGGCGACATCCAGCTTCATCAGCTGTCGCCCGATCGGCAGAAGGCAATCGTTCAGAGACTCAATAGTCGGCATAAAAACGATGAGACCATCTCGCTAACTGCAAAAACCCATACACAGGCGGCATACAGACTGTTGTTCCAGTCGCTTGTGCAAAACGGATATCCTGCTGCACGCGAAGGAGTGCGACTCTCTGATGAAAGCACCCGCACAAAGCGCCAGAACCGTGGGATCATAAACAGCTGCCGTGAAAATCATCTGGACGATACATTCCGCGCCGCTCTCTTTTCCGTTCTTGCCCCCGCCGATCGTCTTTATGATCTCTGGCTGGTTGCACTGATCTACACCGGTCTGGCTCCCAACGAAATTCCCGCTCTGTGTTTTGGCGACATCGATCAGCTGGAACTGCGTGATGAAAACTGCTACACCATCACGGTGACCAAACAGATCCGGGACACAAACACTGTTTGCCGTGCAATCAGTGCCGATAATGACGATTTCCCGATTCATCGTTTGCGGCGTGTCGTTCTTGCTCCATGGGTGGCAAACGTTATGCTGAAGTATATTGAGTATCTGCACAGCTCCGGGTATTCCGATGCTCAAATTGCTGACATGCGTCTTTCTGGCACGATTTCGGGCAAAATCGTTGGAGCAAAAGATATCCGTGATCGCATCAACTCGATCATGCAGCAGGCCGGCATCCCCAAAGCAAACATTCCACGCACGAAGAAGAGCGGCAAATCCAGGTTTCAGACCGAAAAGCGGGACATTGAGCTGTTACAGCGGGATGCCAAATACATCGCCAAATGTTGCGGGGCCGATGATGCCATGGTCCACGCTATGTTCGGCCTGCCCGCTACGACAATGGATGAGCAACATTACCTGGACACCCTGTGCGACGATTATGCCGTTACCCGCTATCTCAGACTGCGCCGGTACACACCGTTTTCAGACCAGTCTGTTCCGCAGCGTCGCATCTTTCGTATAGAAAACAACACCGATACAGCGCAAACCATCCGCATCAACAGCAACTATGCCATTCTGGCATCATGGAGGTCCAATAATTAATGGAAGATTTTGAACACAACGGCGTATATTTTAAAACAAACCTGTCGTATCCCTCCTCATACAAAGCAAGTGACACACCCTGCCGTATTCGCATTACACCCCGTGATCCGAAAACCGGAAAGGCGATCACAAAACGGCAGCTCCGCGGCAGCGACAGCGACAAACCCGCCGAAACAGCAATTTTCGGCAGGGACATTGAGGATATCCGAAAGAACCTCTTCCCGCCCGTTGCTGACGGTATCATTGCACAGATGCATCTGGCTGGATTTTTTGATTCCGGGCAGGCTTCCACCGCTCCCGCGGTCGATCTGGGAGAATTGGCCCGCACCTACCGGGATGCATTTTTTGCCTTTTCACAGCGCGAAAGAAACTGGGCTCCGCTCACGGTCAAGGATTATGGTTATCAATTCGATAAACTGATTCCTCATCTGGATGGTATCAACGCACTTACAATCAACGATGAGATTTATACCGCTATTTTCAAATCCATCTGCGATGCTGCACGCAAAGCGACAAAAGTCAAACAGGATGATCCGTATCAGGAGGTGCCATCTGCGGCACAGAAGCGTTACGGTTTGCTGAAACAGCTGATCAGTTACCTGATTGAAGAGGATGACATACAGATTGACTGTCTTCCCCCGGACCTCGACGGCAAAACATCCCACCTGTCATCGATTATGTCTCAGGTGGATGGAGTTCGCAGCTTGCCGCCTGACGAGCTGCTCGCATTGTGCAAAAACTCCCCGCTTGCCGATGTGATCAGCATTCTCACCGATACCGGACTTCGAATCGGCGAGTTTACCGGTCTGCTGTTTTGCTCGCTGGGCTATCTGGATGGATCGCAGGGACGGATGTATTATCTGCGTGTTTCCGGCCAGCTGCTGCCAGACGGCAAGCGCACTGAAATGCCCAAAACTCTGCCCTCCTATCGCATCATCCCCTTATGCCCAGATGTAGGCGAAGCCATGTATCAACGGGCGATGACTTTGAGTGCAATCCATGGAGACCTCTCCCTGCAGCTGCTTTGCGGTCAATCGGAAGGTGACGCCTTCCTCACCGATCCCGCAACGATGCGCATTTATCGGGATCATCTGTCGAACGCTATTACTGATTTGCTGCGCAATGAGGGTATGCTCCAGTCCTTGTACGCTGCCAGACAGTATGTATTCAATATCAAGCAGCAAAACGAACACGTATACCGTCGACTGACCGGTCACTCGGAACGACGCAACTTCTGCACCTTCCTTTATTGTCACAGCGGTTTCGATGCTCCGGAAATCCCCAAACTGATGGGACATGCAGACAAAACCCGAAAACAACCGTCCACTTCATACGGGGCGACTCCCAGCGAGATATACCGCATGTGCCTGAGACGATATGTCTCTCAATCCTTGCTGCATTCTGCACAGCCTTTGCGCTACCAGGCGGATAACTTCAAACGCAGCGAAGTGCCTTCCTGCGCCCTGGAATTGACCCTGCCTCCTCACAGCAATTATGACCTGATTGTTGATGATATGGATCCGGAAAACGAGCTGCATTTCTCCGGCACCCTTACCGTACAGAAGGTGCGTCAGGATGATTTCACGCCTGGTCCCTATCCATACGCCCTTTTGGCTGATCCCGACATGTACATGGTGCGCAGAAAGAGCAAGCTCTTTTCTTGATGGCTGGTTTTTGATTCAGCATTGAAGAGCTGCTGATTCCTGAAGTTTCTTATGTCCTTTTTCAGATTCACTGCGGGGTGGTCCGACCAACCGATCAGGGCCGCCCTGCTTTTTTATGTTCCAGAAATTGTTCGGGACAGAATACGCATTCTTTGGGAGGATACGCCCGGACCATTCTACGACTTTATATCCGGGCGTAGCGCAGTTGGTAGCGCACCTGCTTTGGGAGCAAGATGGTGCCAGTTCTGTCGCTCGGACCTCCTTTCTTAGGAAAACCACCTTTTTAGGTGTTTTTCTGCGTTTTTAGTCTAATTGTTGCATCTATCCAGGCTGCAAATCAAAATTTCAAATGGAAAGGCTGGTCAAAAATAAGGCAGCATATTATCCCCGTCTCAAAGGGTGGCCGCACTGAAGAAACGAATCTACAGACCCTATGCTGAAAGTGCAACCGTACAAAGAGCAAGAAGATTCTTACGTAAATGAGAAAAGGGGCTGTTGCAAAACGAAAGTTGCGCAACAGCCCCTTTTGTTTTGACATCACAGCCACACTCTTACGGCAAACCCGCCTTTGAAAAAACAGGTGTTCGTGTAATGTCCGTCTGGTG
>CALXBC010000058.1 GCA_944386455.1 uncultured Clostridia bacterium
ATCCACAGCCAGTGGGTCTTGTCATTGCCCTGCATGATGCCGAACAGCGTCAGGTCGATCAGGCCGCCGGAGAAGGTCATACCGACACAGACATCCAGGATATGCATGAGCATATAGGCCAGACCGGCATACACACAGTGCACGGCATACATAACCGGCGCGATGAAGAGGAAGGTGAACTCCAGCGGCTCGGTAATACCGGTCAGCATGGAGGTCAGGGCCGCGGAAAGCAGCAGGCCGGCCACGACCTTGCGCTTTTGGGGGCGGGCGGTGCGGTACATGGCCAGCGCCGCGCCCGGCAGGCCGAAAATCATGAAAACAAATTTGCCGGTCATGAAACGGGTTGCTTCCACAGAGAACTCAGTGGTAGACTTGGAAGCCAGTTCGGCGAAGAAGATATTCTGCGCCCCCTGCACGGTCATGCCATCAATCACGGCGCTGCCACCCACTGCGGTCTGCCAGAACGGCATATAGAACACATGGTGCAGGCCAAAGGGGATCAGCGCCCGTTCGATCAGGCCATAGATAAAGGTGCCCGCATACCCGGAGCTGATCACCAGGTTGCCCAGCATACCGATACCGGTCTGCACAACCGGCCAGACATAGAACATCGCAATGCCCACCAGCAGGTATACCGCCGTGCTGATGATCGGCACAAAGCGGGTACCGCCGAAGAAGGACAGCACCTGCGGCAGCTGGATTTTGTAAAAGCGGTTGTGCAGCCCTGCCACGCCCAACCCGACGATGATGCCGCCAAACACCCCCATCTGCAGCGTGGTAATCCCCAGCATGGATGTTGTGGTGTTGGGCGCCATTGCTTCGACGCCGCCGGCCGCATTGATCATGGCGCTGATGGCGGTATTCATGACCAAATAGGCGATGGCGCCGGACAGGGCCGCGACCTCCTTTTCTTTTTTGGCCATACCGATGGCAACGCCCATGGCAAACAACAGGGCCAGGTTGTTGAACACGGCGCTGCCGCACTGGTTCATGATATCCAAAACCGTGTAGATCACCGTGCCCTGGTGGATCAGACCTGTCAGGCCATAGGTTTCGAGCATGGTCTCATTGGTGAAGGAACTGCCGATCCCGAGCAACAGCCCCGCCACCGGCAGCAGGGCTATGGGCAGCATAAAGGAGCGGCCCACCCGCTGTAACACGCCGAATACTTTGTCTTTCATCTTGTTTACCTCCTCGTTATGGTTGGAAAGCGGACATTGCACAGGCTTTGGGAAAAACGCAGGAATGCAATGTAAATGCAATGTATAAAAAAGACCTATACTCCCCCGCCTTCGGGCGAACACGGCGCAGACCGCAGCTTCGTCGGCATGGAAATACAGGTCTAGCCCACACAACAAAAGGTGCAGTCACTATCCTTACGGATTCAGTTTCTGCGGGCAAGCCGGGGCAAAAAGTCGAGCCGCCCGTTCTGCAATTCAGCGGTGTTCCGACGCTTTCAAATCGCCGGACACACGCTTGAGGTGGATGGTCAGGTAGATCAGTTCTTCTTGAGAAAGTTGTTTGTGCCAGGTGTTTTTGACATATTCCGCAACGCACTGGGCGCATTTATAGTGCCGGGCGCAGCTTTTTGCGATCATCTGGCGGAAAGCCGCGTCCCCCTCTTCTTCGGTATCAGGCATCATTTTATCCTGAAAGAGCCGCTGCGCAAAGTAGCGCAGGTGCACCACAAAGCGGTTGAATGCCAACGAGTCACGGTCAAATCGCCCCTGCTCACGGTAGAAATACTCCACCACTTCCACCACGCCGTCAATCAGGCGGGTGATGTCATACATTTCGCTCATGCTGGTGTTCAGTTCCGCATTGACGATATGCAGCGCAATGAAGGAGGCTTCATCAGGGTTCAGCGCTACGCCGCAAGTCTGGCGGATCTGTTCAAGGCATTGCTGACCCAGCTGGTACTCAGTGGGATAATAGCACAAAATACTGCCCGCCAGCGGATTCTTGAATTCAATCCCCTGCTCTTTGCGCCGGATTGCAAAGCTGATATGGTCCGCCAATGTGATTAGCAGTGACTCATTCAGAGGCTGGCGGACTGCTGCCTGAATCCGGGCAAGCAGCTCCTCTGTCAGCCGGAGGTGGTCCAGCGGGATCTGTTCCACCAGTTCCCGCAAACGGCGCTGGCCGGCCTTGTCTTCCATGCGGTACGTTTTTTCCACCAGCGCTGCATCCACAAACTGGCCCACCTTGCGGCCGAACCCCAAGCCGCGCCCGGTCACAATACTTTCACAGCCCTTTTCATCAATGACGCACAGGATGTTATTGTTGATGACTTTTTTGATCCGCATCCCGCCGCCCCATTTCTCTCTCCTTTGATACAAAAAAAGAAACCAGCCCCATCAAACACCCTTCCCACAAGGCATTTTCGGAGTTGGTCTAGCCCGCTTCACCGGTAACAATCCAACTTAAGCCTGCCACCATGCAGGCCTTTTATCTGGCAAAGTCAGCATACCATATCCTCTGCGGGAAGTCAATCTTTTTTCTGTCATCGCCAAAAATATAGCAGGATGCCGATTTCCCGTCATAATATTTGGATAGTTTGCCCGGTAGGCGCCGGGTCGTTCCGGCATACTTCGCCGCCCGGCCGGGCGGCATTATCCCGCCTGGCCGAGCCTGCCTGGGAAGCAGGCTCCTCCCTTCAGGCCGCCATCAAGCGCTTCCGGGGTTCGGCCTGCCGCCATCGAACGTCCTTATCCAAACAGTTTGGCCGCTTTTTCCATGCGGCTGGCCACGGCAACGCCAAAGGGGCAGCGGGTTTCACAGCCTTTGCATCCGATACAGTCTTTCGCATTGGCGGAAAGCTGGTTATAGTGCGCCCGCAATGTGCCCGGAATCTCATCCTGCATAACAGCCAGATCATACAGCTTATTGACCATCGCAATGTCAATCCCCACCGGGCAAGGGGCACAGTGACCGCAGTATGTACATTGGCCATAATAGGCATGACGCGGCGCTTTTGCAAGGACACTGGCATAGTCCTTTTCTTCATCTGTCGCCGTTTCATAGGCTACCGCCGCATCAACATGGTCGATGCTGTCATATCCCACCATAATACTGGCTACCGCAGGGCGTGTCAGCGCATAATGGATGCACTGAACCGGCGTCAGGGCCACATGGAAGGGCGATGTCTGCGCGGAGAACAAGCGGCCGCCGGCATAGCCTTTCATAACCGTGATTCCCACCTGGTTTTGCTCACAGATTTTGTACAGTTCCTCCCGTTCCGGGTTTATCCCCTGAAGAGATTCATCATACTGGTCTTGAAAGTAATCCTCCATATTTTCGCTGGCGGGAAGCAGATCAAACGCAGGATTGATGCTAAACAGGATCATCTCGATCATACCGCTTTGCGCGGCCAGCTTCGCCACCTGAGGATTGTGTGTACTCATGCCGATATGACGGATCACGCCGTCCTTTTTCAATTGGCGGACATATTCCAGAAATTCACCCTCCACAATCCGATGAAATTCCTGAATTTCATCGACGAAGTGGATCATCCCCAAATCGATATACTCTGTGTGCAACCGGGCCAGCAGATCCTGAAAAGCTTCTCTGACCTTATCCATCTGGCGGGTCCGCACATACTGTCCATTCTGCCAGGTAGAGCCAATATGTCCCTGAATCACCCAGCGTTCCCGTTTTCCGGAAATAGCTGCGCCGATATTCGAGCGCACATTTGGTTCTGACATCCAGCAATCCAAAATGTTTATGCCAGTTGCTTCGCAATGGTCAATAATAGCCTTTACTTCCTGCGCGGTATGGCGTTCCAGCCATTCGGCGCCCAGGCCGATTTCGCTCACTGACAATCCCGTTTTTCCAAGCATTCTGTATTTCATACAGGGGCTCCTCCTTTATGTATGGGCAACGCGCTGCCATCTGATGCAGGTTTGCATCGTTTCAAGCGTTACACCAATCCTGTGCGTCAAGCGTTTTTGTCTCTGTTGTTTTGCCGGCCGAATGTTGCTATGTTCTTATTATAGCAAATGATACGCTCCCTTCCAAGTGGGCAGTGAAAAAACTGCACGCTGGGAAGAGAGCGTTCTGTAGGGCAGGAATCTCTCTATTTCATTGTTCGTTTGGCGAGATGCAGATAAAATCCATACGGAGTGACAATCCCGTTTTCGAACAGCGCTTTATAAAGTCATCCCCAATTCAATTTCGTCGTCATCGCTCCTTCCGGTTTCAGTGAACCCAAGTTTGCGATACAATCTATACGCCACTTCATTTTGTGGATTACAGGTAATCAGAATCGTTTTGGAACTTCCAAAAGGCTTTGACGCAATGTATTTGAGGACTTCCTGCAATGCGCTTTTACCATACCCCCTTTTCTGGAAAGCACGATCTATCATCATGTGCCAAATGTTGTATACTTCTTCATCATAATCATAGATAACCATTACATATCCAACCATTGTATCTTCTGCATATATGCCAAACGGCACGCATTGGTTGTAATAGACATACGCCTGTGCAAGACTGCGAACAGGATTGGAAACATATTTTTCTTGTCCCATTGCAAGTTTTAAGTTGAAGCAATCAATGAAATTCGACTCATCTATTCTCTTTAAGGTGATGGTATTCAT
>CALXBC010000059.1 GCA_944386455.1 uncultured Clostridia bacterium
TTTTCCGCAGAGAGACAGCGAAAAATTTCACCTTCTTCCTCTATCGACAAAACCGCAACTCCATTTTTGGCTCCATAACAACAATTTTTCAGAAAGATTTTTACTCCCTCTCTCCAGTTAAGATTCGGGTCATCCATCAGACTTTGCGCATAATAGATCAGTTTGGGTTGTTGATACAGGAGCGCCTGTATAACCAATTCTTCTTTGGAAGAGAAAAAAGTGTAAAAAAAGGTTTTTGATATACCTACTTTCCTGCACAGAACATCAATGCTGCTATGGATTAGACCCCTATCTATAATGCACTGAAGGACAGTAGTCATCAATGCTTCTTTCACTCGTTGGCGTTCTTCAATAGAATAAGATTTTCGCGGCATCTTTTTATGCTCCCATTTAACAATATAAAATACAAAATAATAAAATAGTATTTATTTTATTATACATTAGAATAATGCAGAAACGCAATCCTAAATTTGTGAATGAAATGTAAATATAAGTTCTTTAAAATAAAATGTTTTTTCTTTCTGCTGTAATCTCTCTTAAAGTGGGTACTTCAAGGCAGCTCATGATGAACCGCCCCTCAGTCCACCTAAAAGGCGCACTACTCCCTTGTGAGTGAAAATATATTTTTTAGAGCAAATAATATCGATTAGAGGTCGCACTGCCGTTTTCACGGTAGTGCGGCTCTTTTCGTATCAGACCGGCTTTTTCCAAGTCTTTGACTGCCCGTTTTACAGTGCTTCGGGAGAGAGACAGATCCTTTGCAATGGTGTTAAGCCCCGGCCACGCCTTTTTTTCTTTGTCCATGCGATCGTGCAGATAGATATACACCAGCTTAGCACGATGCGGCAGATCCGTTTGATATAAAAAATTAAGCCTGCCCATCTGAAGTTACCTCCGCGTTTTTTGGTGTCTGCGGAAGCGGTGTCCTGCGGTTTTGGGGGACAGGATGCAGCGCAGTACCTCCGTTTTTATCTTTTCCATCATTCTTTTCCATTGATGCAGGCTGATGATGTTCCGTCATCTGCTGATTCTGACCTCCGGACGGAGTCTCATCGTCTGGCGGCGCAGCCGGTTCTAGTAATTCAGGATGATATTTTTTAATAATGCCGTCTGTAATATCCTTCTTGGATGCATACTTTACCTCTCTGTTCCCCTGATCGGCAACAGTATAAGGGTGGTCTTCGTCAAAATGGATTCCCCATTTAAAAAACAGTTTGAGCTTTACCTTCATCGGATAGAAACCTGTTTTCATCACCACGAACTGACCTTTCGGCATACTCTTTAATTCATCCGGCGTCATCAGCGGCCGTTCAATCATCTGCAGAGATTCCGACGGATCATTTTTGCTTCTCGACACTGATCCGGACATAACCGTGCGGCTGCCGAGCGCTTTGGACAAAGTTTCCGCAGAAGTGCTTTGCGGCGCAAATCCGCCGAAGATAGTGAGCTGGGTATTGTCTACGATAATCTCTGCGCCTTCCTTGCCGTAGTTCTTTTCAAGCTGGCTAAACGACTGAATAATCGGAACGATCTGCAGCCGCCTTGAACGGGAAGCTGAGAACATCATTTCCGCTGATTCAATTTTAGGAAGAGTTCCGTACTCATCACAAAAGAATACACACCGGTTTTTGAGCTTACCGCCGTTCTCATCTGCTACGGCAAGAATTTCCCGGTACAGCTGTTGGATAATCAGAGAGATCATGAAGAAGGTTGCCGGATTTTCCTCCGGCATAATAATAAACAGCGCAGACTTTTCATTGCAGAATTTTTCCGCGTCAATTTCGGTATCAAAGCAGAGAATTTGCTCTAATTCCGAATCCAAAAAAGCATTCAGCCTTGAGAGAGCAGTAGACATAACTGAAGCCATCGACTGCTCCGCAGTATTTAAGGCTGCGCCTGCAAACCATTTCGCTTTGTGATCGTTTGGGAGCAGTTCCATGAGCTGCTGAAACTGATTTTTTCCTTTCTTGCCCGAAGGCGCCAGCAGCTCCTGAATGATTTTAAAAACCGATACAATGTGGCGCTGTTCCGGCTTGCAGAACTCTGCAACAAGCAGAATCGTCGCTGTGAGCAAACCTTCTGCTGCGTCATAAAAATAAGCGTTTTGTCCAAATGATGCCGCATCCATTCCCGACAGGATAATGGTCTTTGAAATGATCTTGGCGTACTTCTCACACCGTGCCTTATACACCAGCTTGTCAGGATGCTTTTTGTATAAATCCATATACTTGTTGACGAGGTGTAGAAGATTATTGCCATTGCTCTTAGTAGGATTTCTGAGGTCGATCACTGAAACATGATAGCCATAGTCCTTTGCAATCTGACCATAGTTTCTCATGATGTCACCTTTGGTGTCAGTAGAAAGCCAGCTCATGCCGGAAGCACAGGCATACTCGATACAGGGATAAAGCCAATAAGCAGTTTTGCCGACACCGGCCGCACCGATCATCAATGCATGAACATCGCCGGTATCAATCATGGCAGTGGTGTTCCCGGTACAGCCGACCACAAT